>CANIJN010000010.1 GCA_947467625.1 Opitutia bacterium
TCTGAATAGCGCGATCGGGGCGAACGCTACCTTTGCGGTCACCGCCACCGGTGCCGCACCGCTGTCGTACCAATGGCGCAAGAACGGCACCGCGATCAGCGGCGCCACGAGCGCCTCCTTCACCGTCACCGCGGCGCAGTCTGCCGACGGTGGCAACTACACGGTGACCGTTACAAATTCCCGCGGCACCGCGACCAGTAATGCGGCTACCCTTACGGTGGTGTCGGCGCCGGTCGTTGCGGTGGCCCCAGTTGTCTCCACTCAGCCGACCTCCCAAACCGCGAGCCTAGGTGGTACGCTCACCCTTTCGGTCGTGGCGACCGGCACGGCCCCCGTCTCGTACCAATGGAGTCGGGGCGGTGTCATCATTGCCGGCGCGACCAGTGCGACGCTCGCTCTCAATAATCTGCAGGCTTCTGATGCTGGCGCCTACACCGTCGCCGTTTCCAATGCCGGCGGCTCCGTCACCTCCAACTCGGCTACGGTGACGCTCGCGGCCCGCTCGATCGCCGGATCTTATTTCGGCGCCTTCGGCGGCAATGGCGGCACCTTCTCGCTCCTCGTCCGCGCGGACCGGACGGGCGTCTTCCTCGGTTTCGCTCGCTCGGCCAAAATCGCTCTCGTCAGCCGCGACGTGGTCGTCAATTCCTCCGGTCGTTTCCGCGTCTCCGCCACGTCCGCCGCAGGTTCCTCCACGTCGTCAGCAGCCGGCATCGCTGCGGCCGACCCGGAATATATCATTGATGGGAGCATCGCCACCGACGGTGCGGTTTCCGGCACCGTTTCCGGCCTCAACCTCACGCTCTCGGCGCCCGCCGCAGCGGTGACCGGCGTGACCGCTCCCGTCGCCGGCTTCTATCAAGCCGGTGCCACCGGGGCTTCGGCGACGAGCTATACCATCATCGGCGCCGCCGGTGATGCCTATGTCATTACGGTCAACGGTACCACCGCCGACGGCGGCAAAGGCACCGTCAACGCTTCCGGCGCCCTCAGTGTTACCACTGATAATAACGCCCGCATCGCCGGCACGGTCCAAGCCGCCACCGCAGCGATCAGCGTGACTGTGACGCCTGCAGGTGGGGCGGCGGTGACCTTCGTCGGCGCGAACAACGAGGCCCGCGCGGACACCGAGCGTTTCTTTAATATCTCCACGCGCAGCCAGACCGGGACCGCCGGAGGCTCCCTCATCGTAGGCTTTGTGATCTCCGGCGACAAACCCAAGCCCGTGCTGGTCCGCGCTATCGGACCCACGCTCGGCAGCTTCGGCGTGAGCGGAGCCCTCGCCAGTGCCCGCCTCGAAGTCTTTAAAGGCAGCGCTTCCCTCGCCGTGGGCAACGACTGGGGGGCGAGCACCGCCGCCGACGCCATTGCCGCTGCGGCTACCCGCGTCGGTGCGTTCGCACTCCCGGCCAACAGCAAAGATGCGGCCCTCCTCCTCACGCTCGCTCCCGGCGACTATAGCGCTGTGGTGACTGGGCAGGCTGGGGCGACCGGCATTGGTCTCGTCGAAGTCTACGATGCGACCGTTGGAGCGATCCCTCGCGACCAGCGTATCGTAAATCTGTCGACGCGCGCGATCGCCGGGAACACGTCTGATACCATTCTCATTGCAGGCTTCGTCGTCACCGGCTCCGTTCCAAAACGCGTCCTGATTCGTGGAGTAGGCCCCGCTTTGACCCAGTTTGGCGTCGCCGGCGCGCTCGCTCGTCCGTCTCTCGCCGTTTTCTCGGGCAACACGGTGCTCGCGCAAAACGCCGGCTGGACGACCACCGCCGATACCTCCGCCATCACCGCCGCCGCTCAGCAAGCCGGAGCTTTTGCCTTTGCCGCCACCAGCGAAGACGCTGCCCTGATCCTCAATTTGGCCCCCGGCTCCTACACGGCGCAGATCTCCGGCGTCGGCGGCACCACCGGCGTCGCGCTCGTCGAAGTCTACGAGCTCCCCTAAGTTTCTCTCGCGGACGGCCCCACTTGGAGCTCCAATCCTTTCCCTCCCTCATTCATGAAAACCATCGCACGCCTCCGTTATCTCGCTGTTACCTTCGCCCTCGGCTTGGCCTCCGTGGCCTTCGCTCAGACTGCCTCGCTCAAAGCCGATGTCGCCTCCCTCATCCCCTCGGGTGGCAGCGTCACTCTCACGGCGGCCGCCACCTATGACGGGCAACCCGCTGCGCTGGGCTGGGCGATTGCCCTGCCTTCCGATTGGACTCTCGTCAGCGTCTCCGGCGTAAACATTCCCGAGATCTCGCCCGATGTCGGGTCGACCGGCACGCTCGAGTTTGCTTACACCTCTGCTCCCGCGGGCCGCGCGGAGTTTAACGTCGTCGTTCGTTATCCCGCTGGTGCGACGACTGCGAAAGCCGTCCCGACCGTCCTGATCCGCGCCAACGGTAAACTCGCGACGCTCTCCCCCACCGCAGTGGAATTTGGCAAGTAAACGAAATTCTGTGCAGTCGTCTTACGGCCGCTCGCCGGCCAGTCGCAGGGCGGACCAACTGGTCCGCCCTTTTTCGTGCTACGTACTGTCCTTCCGGTGGTCGCGTGCACGCACGCCGTTCGCCTATCTGCCGATCTCCGATCCGGTGTGTAGCTTCGGCAAGCGTGCTTGCGGCGAACAATTCTGCGCGGTCCGCGGTCGCGGGGACAACGCCTACCGCTCCAACGCGAAACTCATTCGATTCCGAAAATTGCCTTCACGTAGTTGTCCACACTGAAGGGCTGGAGATCTTCGGCCTTCTCGCCGAGTCCGAGAAAATAGATGGGGATTTTCAGTTGGCGGTAAATACCGACGAGCGCGCCGCCGCGACTCGTACCGTCGAGTTTGGTGACCACGATACCCGTCAGACCGAAACTGTCGTGAAACACTTTGGCCTGCTCGATCGAATTGCTGCCCAAGGAACCATCGACGACGAGCCACCGGTGCTGCGGCGCGGTCGGATCGTTCTTCTGGAGCACACGGCGAATCTTTGCCAATTCTTCCATCAAATTTACTTTCGTGTGCAGCCGGCCCGCGGTGTCCACAATCAGGAAGTCCCGACCCCGCGACTTCGCCGCCTGCCAACCGTCGAACGCGACGGCCGCAGAGTCTGCTCCCGTGTGGCTCGCAACGATTTCGAGTTCGAGCCGCGTAGCCCAAGACTTGAGTTGCTCCACCGCGGCTGCCCGAAACGTGTCGCACGCCGCGAGCGTCACCGTCTTACCTTCCTGTTTCAGCTTCCACGCGAGCTTGGCCGAGGTCGTGGTCTTGCCTGAGCCATTGACGCCAATCATCGCGATCACGACGGGATTGGCCGGCTTCGTCGTCACGTCCAACGATCCCTCAGAGCCGGCGAGCACGCGCTTAAGCACCGCCGCACCGATCTTCGCGGCCTCTTGTCCGTGCAGCGTCTTATCTTTTTTGTAGGCGGCCTTGATCTCCGTGAGAATCTCCTCGGTCGTCTCGACCCCAAAGTCCGCCGTATACAGCGCCTCCTCCAGCGTCTCCAAGGACGATGCATCGATGGGTTTCGCGCCAAAGATCGCCGCCGTTTTGGCCGCGATGGCGGAGACAGTCTTAGCGAAGCCGTCTTTGAATTTTTTGAAGAGGCCGAACATAAGGAAAAGGAGCGAGTAGCGAGAAGCGTGACGTGAGGAGCGAGTTGAAATCTTCCGGAGTACGATGCTCGCTACACCCGGCCCGTTGCTCGCTATGTTCTCAGCTCAATCGGCCTTGCGCGCGTCGCGGCCGAGCTGGTCCTTCAGTCGATCGAGGATGCCATTGATAAAGCGCTTCGCGTCGGCGTTGGAGAACTGCTTCGACAAATCGATTGCCTCATTGATCGACACCACCGGGGGAATGTCTTTGCGGTAAACCATCTCGAACATAGCGATGCGCATGATGGCCAAATCGATCTTCGCGATGCGCTCAAATTCCCAGTTGTGCGCCAGTCCTTTGATGCGCGAATCGATGTCCGCGATATGCTCGATCACCCCGTGGATGAGTTCCTCCCCAAAGGCATAGTGTTCACGCGGTTCCTCGCAGCCCTCGAAAAATGTCACGAGGTCGTTCGCAAGATTAACCGGCGTATTCATGCTCCACGCATAAATGAATTGCATGGCGGCGACGCGACCATCACGGCGCTGGACGAAGAGGGCTTTGCTCATGATGAAAACGTTCTTTTTACTGACGCCATGTCCAAGGCCGCGCTCGCGAATTCCGCGCCCCGGTTAATTTTGCCGATACACCGCGTGCGGGCTTGCGCCAAGGTGTCGGCCACGATCACACCATTGATAATCGGGATCCCGCTCGCCAAGGCGAGCGTCTGCAAGGCATGCGACACACTTTGTCCGACCATTTCGTGATGCCGGGTGTCACCGCCGATCAGCACGCCCAAAGCGACCACGCAGTCTGCCTGAGTGTGGTGGGCCACGAGGGCCGCTGCGACGGGCACTTCGTGCGAACCCGGCACGCGGACCACGGTCAAATTTTTCTCGCTGACGCCGGCGGCCAGCAGGCCCGCGACCACGCGGTCGAGCAGCCCGTTGGCGAGCTCTTCGTTGTAACGCGCAGCGACGACGGCGACGCGAAATGCGGTGCCCTTGACGACTGAGGACTTGGGTGCGGCGAGACTCATGACGGGTTTAATCTTCGGAACTGACCAGCCAACCCGACCGATCCGGCAATCGCCAATCAAAAATCCAAATTTCTACGCGGGCACGTACTCGACGATTTCTAGCCCTTAACCGCCGAGGCCAACTGCCTTTCGGGTACCGTGCGGAAGCGTCAATCTGCCCGCAGTCGCCCAAGGCGCTGAAATCGGGAGAGAAATTTTCCGCCGGAGTATCGTCGGCGTTCCTGTTAAAGAGCGAGATCGACAGGCGAAACGGATAGAGTGCGTGCGCCAGTCAGCGTCGTGAGCGCCCTGATTCGGAGGACGCGCCGCCCCCGTCCACGCAGGGCGCGGCTTGGGGCGCGCGGGATTTGCCCGGCAGAGCTAATCCATCTCGGAGCGTTCGGGCTTCGCGCGTAGGTGTTTTTTTAATTCACGCCACCGCGCGAGGCGCTCGGCAATCTTGGCTTCCCAACCGGCGGTCTTTGGGGTGTAGAGGGTCAGCGGGGTTTCGAGATAATTTTGGCCGGTGATATTTTCCGGGAAATCGTGCGAGTAGTCGTAGTCTTTCCCTTGTCCGATGCGTTGGTTGGCTTGGCCGCTTTTGCTGCGGAGGGCGGACGGGATGGTTTGCACCGGCGATTCTTTCAACGCGCGGTGCGCTTCGCCGAGCGCGAGGTTGGCGGAGTTACTCTTCGGTGCGGTCGCGATGTAGAGCGTCGCATGGGCGAGGGTTAATTGAGCCTCGGGCAAGCCAATGAAATCGCAGGCGTGGTGCGCCGCGACGGCCAGCGGCAGGGCCTGCGGATCGGCGAGACCGACGTCTTCGCTCGCGAGAATCACCAAGCGCCGGGCGATGAAGCGCGGGTCTTCGCCCCCGGCGAGCATCTTCGCGAGCCAATACATCGCAGCGTCCGGATCGCTGCCCCGGCAGCTTTTGATGAAGGCGGAGATGGTGTCGTGGTGCTCGTCTTCGTCGGCATCGTAACGGATGCGGCGCTCGCGGGCGAAGACGGCGAGCTCGGCCGGGGTGATTGCGGCACCTTCAGCGAGGCCGAGCACCAGGACTTCGAGGGCGTTGAGCGCGCGGCGGAGGTCGCCGTCGCACAGGACGGCGAGGCTGGCGAGAAGGGTGTCGTCGGCCGTCACGCGACGCGCTCCGAGACCACGGTCGAGATCGACGAGCGCGTTTTTCAATACGCCCGCCACCTCGGTGGTGGCCAGAGGTTCGAGGCGGAAGAGGTGACTGCGGGAGAGGAGCGGCGGATTGACGTAGAAACCTGGGTTGTGGGTGGTGGCGCCGATGAGGCGGACGTTGCCCTCTTCGACATCCGGCAGGAGGAGGTCTTGTTGGGATTTGTTGAAGCGGTGCAGTTCGTCGATGAAGAGAATCGTCGCGGCCTCGGGACGGCGGCGGGCGGCGGCGAGGATCTCCCGCAGTTCGGCGACGTTGGACATTACCGCATTGACGCGCACGAAGCGGCTTTGCGTTTCCCGGGCGATGGCCTCGGCAATGCTGGTCTTACCGCAGCCTGGCGGCCCGTAGAAAAGGAGTGAGCCGAAGCGGTTTTGCGCGACGAGGCGGGGGAGCAAACTGCCGGGCTTCAAGAGGTGCGTCTGGCCGACGACCTCGGCCAAGCTGCGGGGACGCATCCGCGCCGCGAGCGGCTGGTGGGCGGAGGGACGTGGCGCGGCAGAAGGAGAAGGCGCGGCCTCGTCGGCAAACAGGTCGGATTGTTCGGGTGACGGCATGCGCCACCACTCATGAACACTCCCGGGCACTAATCAAAGCTTCAGAAATTGAGGGTTCCCTCCGGTGGCCGAGTGGTTGCAGGATGTCTCATGACCAGCCGCAGTCTCGGACATCGCGCGCCGCTGTTGTGGCTCGTGCTGCCATTCATGGCGGGGCTTGCGCTGGGGAAAATGGGCGAATTTGCGCCGGTCGCCGGGTGGCTCGGGGCGGCGTTGATCGCCGCGTTGGCAGCGGTGTGGACGAGTGGACGCGCTGCGGGGTGGTGGGCCCCGACGCTGGGAGTCGCGATGTTTTTTGCCGGCAACGCGAGCTACGCACTCCAAAGCGCACGACTGTCGGCGCGGGATGCCCTGCCTCCGCGCGAAGCCACGCTGGCCTTGTACGTTGACCGGGTCTTTGCGCAAAAGAACACGCAGCGGGCCTCCGGACTCGCGAGGGTAGTTCGCGCCGAGGCACACCTGCGGGAATTGGTGGGGCAGCGAATTTATTTTTCGCTCGCACTGAAGAAAGGGGAGGCCGCGCCGGTGCGCAGCGCGGTGGTGTCGGCGGTCGGCATTTTGGAGACGCTGCCGCGGGATCCGGCCGCCGATTCATTCGACGGCTATCTCGCGGGTGCCGGGATGAATTTTCGTTTGCAGCGCGGGCGGGTGGTGGCCGAAGAGCGCGCCGCGACAGGCTACTACCGGTTTTGTGCGCAGGCGGCCGTGACGTTCAATGACATCCTGGGTTGGGGCATTGCCGCGAAACGGCCCGCCCTCGCCGGCTTGTTGCGCGCGATGATGTTGGGCGAAACCCACGAGCTGAGCGAGGAGCAGCACGCACTGTTTATGCAGAGTGGAACAATGCATCTGTTTGCCATCAGCGGTTTAAATATCGGAGTGATCGCGGGGGCGTTGCACGCGCTGCTGTTGTTGCTGCGAGTCCCGCTGTGGTTCCGCTATTTCGTGGGGGTGGCGCTCTTGTGGCTGTTTGTCGATATCACCGGTGGGTCGCCGTCGGCGGTGCGTTCATTTGTCATGGCTGCGTTTTTGCAGGCAGCTTTTGTCGTGCGCCGGCCGGCGAATCCACTCGCGGCGCTGGTGGCCTCGGCCCTGGTGGTGGTACTGGTCGCGCCGCTCCAAATGTTCAGCGCGAGTTTTCTCATGAGTTATGCCATCGTCGCCGCACTCCTGATACTCGGCCTGCCGCTCAGTGAAGCGGTCTTGGATCGCTGGGAACCATGGCGAGACCTGCCTCAGGTGACGTGGAGCTGGTGGCAACGCGCGATCAGCGGTGCTTGGCACGGCACGGCGACTGCGCTGGCGATCGGCGTGGCGACGACGCTCGTGAGTTTGCTGACGGGAGTGCAGTTTTTTCACTTGCTGACGCCGGGTGCGCTCGTGGCCAATCTCGTCCTCATCCCAGCGGCAATGCTGGCCACGCTCGGCGGTTTTGCGTCGCTGCTGTGCGGTCTCGTCGGATTCGGCTACGGAGCGGTGCTGTGCAACCACGCCTCCGCGCTTGTCCTTTGGGTGATCGAGGAACTGGTGCGGCTCAGTGTCCGGTTGCCCGGTGCGTTTCTAACGGCGCGATTTGCGGCGGCGTGGGTCGGTCCGGTTGCGCTGACGGCGCTCATGGCGGTGTTGATCGCGGGCTATGCCCACGACTGGAAACGTGGAAGTGGCGGGTGGTGGCCGCCCTTCGTGGTGGTGGCGGTCGTGCTCCTCTTCGGAGTGAAGTTTGGCTGAGACAATGGCGAGGGCAGGGGGCGCTGAAAACGGGAAGAACCCAGTGGCCGGCCCATTTTGGGTTTCCTGATTTACCGCTTTCCACGGGGCAGCGTTCCCCTCCTGCTTTCAGCTTATGAAAAGCGCCTACGAACTTGCGATGGACCGTCTCGCCAAATCCGATCCCGGAGCCAATAAACCGCTCACGGCGGAGAAAAAGGCGCTGCTGGCGGAAATTGATCGAGTCTACACCGGCAAGCTGGCCGAGCGGGAAATTTTTCTGAAAAAGCAGCTCGACGAAGCGTGGACCGCGCGGAATGCGGAGGAGGTCGAGAAGGTTAAGAAGCAACTCGTTAACGAACGGGTGCGCATTGAAGAAGAGCGCGAGGCGGAAAAAGACGGCGTGCGGAGTCGGAAATAATCCGGGGCAGGACCCGACCGCCATCCGCCTAATCGCCTGCGCGAAAAGCTGCGATTTGGCTCATCTTGAGCGCACTGTGGACCCAGCTAAATTGCGGCGCGATGCGGATCGGCCGGATCTCAGCTTTGGCTGAACGGCTGGTTCATTTGAAGAACGCGCACGGTGTTCAACGCTCGAGCAGGCCGCGGCCTCATTTCTTTTGCACCGGGGCACCACCGGCGGCGGGCGTGACTGCCGCGCCGGCGAGTGCGTCGGCGGTCTCAGGGACGTTCTTGCGAAACACAAACCGATTGATTTTCGCGCCGGTCGCGCGGTCGAGGGCGGGGAAGCGCGCCATGTTGGTGGCGCTGGCCGAGGTCAGGCTGTCCTGATATTTCACGACCATCTGCGGCTTCATCGTGGATTCGTTGGCCGTCGAAATCGTCGCTTCGCGGTGGTTGAGGGCACTGAGGGTACGGTCGATAGTCTCGGGCCGCTGGGAGTTTTTATCGAGGATGTTTTTGTCGCGCGTTTCCTTCATGTCGATGGCGGCGCGCCGATCGCCGATGGTGGCGGATGGTTTTTCGACGACCGTCTTATCCACGCGCTTGTCCTGCACGGTGGCATTCGCTTCGGGCGACTTTCTATCGGGCGTAACTGAGGGCGCAGCCGAGAAAGGCTGATTGCGCTGGGTGTAGTCGACGGGACTGGTCGCATCGGCCGCGTGCGCACCGATGGCACCGCTCAGGGTCAGGCTCGCGAGGAAAAAAAGGCGGGACAACGTCATGACTGGATCGGAGGGTTAAGATGCGGCGTCACGGTTTCGCGGCAACCCGATTATTTGCCTGCGGTGAGCGCGGGGACGGCACACGCGCGCTCACGCAGCCTTGCGACCGAGGCCGAGGAAAAACACGATCAGCGCGCACACCACCATCGAGCACGAAAGAAAATAAAGTCCGCCGACATACGATCCCGTGACGTGCTCGACCTTGCCGAGGACATAGGGGCCAAGCTGGCCGCCGAGATTGCCGACCGAGTTGATCAAGCCGATGCTTGCCGCAGCGGCGGAACTGGTGAGGAACACGTACGGCAGCGTCCAAAACGCGGGCAGGTAGGCCTTGAGGCCGCCCAGCGCCAGCATGAAGCAGACGATCGTCAGCGGGAGGTTTCCACGCGTCAGTGGCGCGACCGCGATGGCTGCGGCACCGATGAGGATGGGGAGCACCGTGTGCCAGCGTCGCTCCTTCGTGCGATCTGAATTCCAGCCGACAAAGAGCTGGCCGCCCAAAGCCATCACCGCCGGCAGGGTCGTGAGCCAGGCGAGCTGGGAATATTTCAGGCTATACCAACTGTCGAGGATGCTGGGTAAAAAGAACACGACGCCGTAGCTCCCGGTCACGGTGCAGAAATACGCAAACGACAGGGCCAGCACTTTCGGATGCTTGAGCCCGGCCCACATGGAATGGTGCTGCTTGGCCGCGGCTTTGTCGCTGGCGAGCTCGGCCGTCAGGGCATCGCGCTCCTCCGGTTTCAGCCAGCGCGCCTGATGGGGCCGGTCTGGCAGCATAGTGAGGATCACGAGCCCGATCACCACCGCGGGCAAGCCCCACACTAGATAGATCCATTGCCAGCCCGCCAGACCGAGCACGAGCGGATGGGAGAGGGCTACGCCGTTCACCATTTCTGTCGTCCCGATCTTGAGCAGCAGCGCAGAGAGGATCGGGCCGATGATTTGCGCCACGGGGGTCGCTACAAAAAACAGCGCGAGCGCCCGCCCGCGGTCCTTCGCCGGGAACCAATGTGAGAGGTAAACCACCACCCCTGGAAAGAATCCGGCCTCGGCGAGTCCGAGGAGAAAACGCACGAGGTAAAATTGAAAAATCGACAGACCGTTGGGCCCGTCGAGCTCCTTCACGAGGTCACGGGCGAGCGTGGCCAGCCACGCCAGGCCGCTGACATCAATGCCGGCGAGGGGGCGGAATCCGGCCACGATAGCATCCTTGAGGAGCTCGGCGGCATGGGTGAAACCCGGAATGCGGACGTGAACGAAGGCCGTCATCGCTGCCATGATCCCCCACGTGATCATAATGCGGGAAATCCAGAGCCGCGCGCTCCAGCGCTCCACAATCAGCGAGCCGGGAATTTCGAGGAGGAAGTAACCGAGGAAAAAAACGCCGGCGCCAAAACCGATGACCGAGTTGTCGAACCCCGGCAGATCCTTCACCATCGTGAGCTTCGCGAAGGCGACATTGGCGCGATCCACGAACGCGATGACGTAGGCGATAAAAAGGAGCGGAATGAGTCGCCAGTAGGCTTTGCGGCGGGCGCGATCTAAGGGCGAAGCGACGGCGGAGGCTGAAGGCGGCGTGGAAGGGGAGGTGCTCAAAATGGCAAAGGGCGTCAGGCTTCGGCGCGGCAGCCGGTGGCGGACAGGAGAGGGGAAAGCGACTGTGCGGGCCGAGCCGGACGGTTCAAGCCCGCCGTGAGAAAATAATCATCAGCGCCGAATCTCGGGTTCGGATTAACCCTCCGATGCTCTGAGGTGCTAGCCCCGAAAATTCCCACATAAATCGACGCGAATGAACGTAGTCATGGATTGATATCCGCCGACCGGGCCGCGTCTGGGCATCCACCGCCGCGACCACTCACTCCGGCTCTGCCGTGCCTTCGACGACATGCGCGCGGGCCTCGGGAACGTGTTTTAGGAATTCACGGAGCGCCGCGCTGAGGTGTTCCGCATAACGGAAGTGCGCGCCCATGCCCGTGCGCAGTTCGGCTTCGTAGATAAATTTGTCGCCGTGCGTGCTGTGCTCGAAGGGTGTCTGCGCGCCGAGCAGCAGGGAGTAAACATAGGCCGGTGAACCGCGCTGCATCAGCTCGCGGGTCAGCTCACGTTGCTCGGCGAGAAGCGCGGCGTGCGCCGGTGTCGTGTGCGAGATTTCCGGCGGCAGATAAAAGCCGGCTTGGATCAACGGGGTGTAGCGGTGGCCGGTGCGGTGGCGGTTGAGGTCGCGGAGCTCGGCGAGCGCCAGGTTATTCCACGCGAAACTGACGCGCATGCGGCGGGTCGCGGTGCCTTGGTGGCCGTATCGGTTGGCGCGGTGGCACAGGGCCTCGGAGACCGGTTGCGTCTCGCGTAGCCACGGCGGCGTGGCGCGATCCACATTGACCCAGACCTCATCGGCGAGGGGCGCGGCGGAGAGCCGTTCGAGGCCGAGCGAGCAGGACGCGGCGAGTTCCTGGGCTGCCTGTGTGACGAAGGATTTCTCTGCGACGCTGTGGCGCATGAGCCGCGGGGATATCTTGAGAAGCTCGTCACGGATAAGTTTCGCGGCAGTGCGGGCCTCGGGGTGCGGGAGCGAATCCAAGTGCTTCACCGTCACGGCCCACATGCGGGAAGATTGGACGAGGCCGACGTTGGTGCGCGTCGCGAAGGGGATGAAATAGCGCGCACGGTCCAGTGCATAGTTTTTCCGCAGTCGTGTAACGACCGCCGGTTTTGCGTCGGGCGGGAGGCGGACGAGCCCGGGGTTGGCGGTCGCGAGTGCGTCGAGACGCGCATACTCGGCGTGGTAGGCGGCGAACGACTGGGCCATCAGCGCGGACCAGCGTGGCGCGAGATCGTCCGGGATGCCGAGTTCGGCGGCGGTGGGGAGATTGGCCGCGTCCATCGTGATGTAGCGCGTGCTCGACTCTTGGCCATCGGCCATCGTGGCGATTTCAAAGAGCTTATAGGCGAGCCACATGGAGACATCGTCGAGTGCCACGGCGAGGCCACCGGTGAGGCCGCCGATGGAGGCGTGTCCGTAATCGACGAAGCTAAGAATGCGGTCGATCGAGGCATCGGGGTTGGCTAGGTCGACTTTGGAGAGGATGGCGGCGATGCCTTGATTGCTGCGCGAATAGCGCGCGAGGACGGAAGCGAGTAACTCGGGTGTGACCTTCGGGAGGTCGGCGGCGGTCGGTGGCGGGACAAGGGCGAGTCCGGTGATTCTCATACGATGAAGGACATCGGCGCAAAGTGGCGCGGTCGGCGCAAGCCGGGAAAGGAGAAAACATCCGGAGCTGCGGGGGAGGGGGCGAAACAACGGGGATGCGTTCGTCTGCGCACAAACATATTTCCACTGTTTCCTCCGGCCGGCGGATGTGCTGGGATGGACGGGCTTCACCCTCTGATGTCTCACCCAAAAAAATCCGTCATGCCTTTTTCACCTCGTGCCTTGGTTCGTCTAACCTGCTGTCTGCTGGCCTTTTCAGCCTGTAAACGCGCCGACGTTCCCGCCGCTGCCGCGCCGGGCTCGACCGCTGCAACCGCTCCCAAGGCTGGTCCCGCGTCGGCTTCGGCTCCGGCGGCAGGTGCACCGGTGGCCAAGGCCAAAGGGCGGTGGTTGCGGCCTGATGGGGGCTATATTCTCGCGATCACCACCATCGAAGCGGATGGCCGCGCCGAGGCCGGTTACTTTAATCCGAATCCGATTAAGGTCGCTTGGGCGACCGTCAAAACGGAGGGCGCCGACATCAAAGTGGCGGTCGAACTTCGCGACCAAAACTACCCGGGCTGCATCTACAAGCTGACTTACTTGGCGGACAAGGACCGGCTGGTCGGTACCTATTTTCAGGCGCAAATGCAGCAAACCTATGAGGTCGAGTTTGTGCGTGAGCCGTGAGTGCGGTGAGTGGTGACTCCGGGACACGGGCTTCGCGCGGCGCGAAGCCCGGCGGTGCGCGGGGGACTTACTTCTTTTTCGCGGCGGCCTGCTCTTTAGCGGCAGCAGCGGCCTGCTCTTTTTCGATTTTCGCGGCCTCTTCGTCGCTGACGAACATATACACATGCGCCGTCTCGACGACGAGGGTGTAGGTGCGGTCGAGGGAGAATCCATAGGCTTTGGCCATCTTCTGGTTGTTCTCGTTGAGCTGGACCATGAGCGCATCGAGCTTGGTCTTGAGCTCCTTTTTCTTGGTCGCGTTGGTCTCCTTATCGTGGGCCGCATTCAGGTCGACGGCCTGCTGACGCTGGGCCTGGACGAACTGGACGTTGGCCTGAAATTCCCGATTGGCCTCGATCGACTTGAGCGTGGAGGCCAGGACGAGCTTTTGTTGCTTTTCGGCGGCAGGGGCTGCCGCAGCGGGGGCCGGCGCGGCTTTTTTCGCTGCGGATTCAGCGAGCAAAACGCCGGCGCTAAGGAGGGATGCACTGAGACCGATAATTCCAAGGGTGGATTTTTTCATGGCTGTGACGGGTATTGAGTTGGTTGCTTTGGAGGAATGGCCTGACCGGAGGTCCGATGACAGGAACCCCCGTAACAGGGCCATTTCTACGCGCCGTGGCTAGCCCATTTTGATCGTGGTGTGGTTTTTGAAATTGAGGCCAAAGCCCAAACCCAGACGCCGGCACCGACAGCCGGTCGGTCACTCGCATCGGATGGCGCGTGGCGACCGAGTGGGGCGCTGGGCGCGCCGCAGCATGGCTTGCATTTTCTCAATCCTCAAATTGCGCTACGTTGGGCAGGGCAGTCGCCTTGTTCATCACCCTTAACCCCGATTCCATGATATCCTCGTCTCCTTGTTGGACGGCACCCTGTCGCCGTTTTACCCTCGTCCTTACCATTGCCTGTCTGGCCTCTCAGCTCGGCGCCCAAACGGCGCCGGCGACGAGCGCAGCTAAACCCGCTGCGCCGACTGAAACCGTTCTGCTCAATCCTTTCGAGGTGAGCACCAGCAAGGACACCGGCTACGTCGCCGGTAGTTCGCTGGCGGGAGGCCGCGCGGAGACGCCTCTGCGCCTCACTCCGGCGTCGATTTCGGTGATGACCCGCGAGTTCATGGACGATCTGAATATCAACAACCTCGAGGCGGCTTCGAATTGGGCGATCAGCGTGATGCCCGGCAATGAGCGCCAGAACGAGTCGCCCTTCGGCACGTTTTCATTCAACTTCCGTAATACCGGCGGCAGCGGAAACTATCCCACGCGCAATTACTTTCTCTTTTACGCGAACTCGGACGGCTACAATACCGAGCGCTTTGAGTTCGCCCGCGGCCCCAACTCCCTCCTCTTCGGCGACGCGGCTCTCGGCGGCGTCTCCACGAATTTTACCAAGCAGGCCCGTTTCGGTCAGAAGCGCCACGAGGCGCGATTTCAAGTCGACAACGAAGGCAGCTGGCGCAGCACGCTCGATACGCAGTGGGGTAATGACACGTTGGCCGTCCGGGCGAACGGTCTCATGCAACGCAACAAAGGCTGGCGCGACGGCGTCTACGAAAACCGCGAGGGCGTGCATATCGCGGCGTCCTACAAAGTAGGTCCCAATACCCAGATTCGCGCCGAGCACGAATCGCTCGAAACCCGTGCGCTGATCTACCAGACGACCTATTCAGACAATGCCTCCTATTGGGATGGCAAGACCACCAATGACACCAACGGGACGATCGCCAGTGCGAACAACTTCGGCTTGGAGCAGTTTGGTGGGAACGCTTACCACGTGTTTTCCTTCACTTCACTCGGGGCCGGTGTGCTCGATTGGCGCACCTCGTATCGCACCCGCGGAACGGGCTTCGCCATCAAGCCCGAAGGACGCAGCGACATCGCCAATGCGCCGCGCCTGCCCTCCCGCGAATTCAACCTGGGCCCGATCGACTCAAACCAAGTCCGCCAACTCGGCACCCACGTGCTCTCGCTCGACCACCGCATCAGCGCCGATTGGTTCGCCCAGTTGGCTTATTTCCGGATGGATCATGACGCCGAGGCCCTGAATACCGAAAGCCGCGCGACCGACTACCGCGTCGACGTCAATCGCCTGTTGCCCAATGGGCAGACGAACCCGAAGTTCGGCCAGAGGTTTGCCGATATCGACCAGCAGATTCAGTATCAGGACAATCGGGTCGAGGACGTGCGTTTCCTCACGACCTACAAGTTTGAATGGGCGAAAGCCTTCGATCTTAAGCAACGTTTCAGTGCGATCGGCGGGTTCCGTCCCGAGCGTTTCGAAATGTGGCAGCGCCGCATGCGTCGGGTGGACAACCCGCTGGTTCCTCTCGTCAATGATGCCCGCAATATCGTCCGCTACCGCGTGTACTGGGATGAGCCCCTCACGTATGCCGTCGGCAACCAGCCACCGCCCGTCCCGGGCGCGACGTTCAAATACGCCGACATCGGCTTTGGGAGCAAAGAGCACAAGGATCTGGGGTACGCGCAGGTCGTCTCCAACAGCACGTTCTTTGGCGACCGTCTTTCCATCCTCGCCGGCATGCGCCGCGACATGTTGAAGCGCCGCATCATCCAGCAATACACCAACGATCCGATCACCGGCTACTCCATCTATGGAGGCTTCGACCCATCGATCAAAGCGAACCGACCTGGTTACGAGCAGAACGAGAAGATCAGCGTCAGCAGCTCGAATCTCGGAGGCGTTCTCTACGTCCTCCCGTGGCTGGGACTGCAGGCCAACTACTCGGAAAACTTTGGTTTGCCGACGTCGGGAGTAAACAAATACGACGGCGGTGCTTTCACGCCCCCGAAGGGCAAAGGCTCTGACCTTGGCGTAAAGGTGTCGCTCGCGCAGAATAAACTCTACGCCGTGTTCACCCGCTACGAGTCCTCCCAAGTCGATCGCATCATTGGCGGCGGCAACCTCACTGAAATTCGCCGGATCTGGACGAATCTGGGTGCGACCGAGGATGCGAAAATCAATTTCAACTATCGCGATACCGAGGACATCGAGGCCAAAGGTTGGGAAGCGGAAATTGTCGCGAATCCATGGCCCAATTTGCGCCTCACGGCCAACTACGCCCGTCCCGATTCCACGATCATTCAGCAGCGCCCCGGACAGCAGGCTTATGTAGCGGCGAACCTCGCGACCTGGACTGCCGCCGGCGCCTTGACCGCGCCGACCGGTGCCGTGATCAACCCGACGCAGATTCGCGCGGACATCTTGACGATCAACAATGCTCTCGAGGGTATTGCCAAGGGTGCGACCAACAATAGCACGTTCCGCCATAGCACCAATTTCTATGGGACTTACACGATCTCAGCCGGGCCGTTGAAGGGTCTTAACATCGGTGGTGGCGGCAATCACCGCGGGGCCCGCAAGATCGGAAATCGGGATGCACGGCTGAAGTTCAACACGACGACGCCGACCGCGACGCAGGTCCGCGAGGCGGCGTTCGATTACCTTTATGCCGCGAGTACCTTTGAGGCGACCATGCACGCGAGTTACGACTACCGTTTCACCAAAAACGTGCGGGCGCGCTTCCAGCTTAATGTTTCAAATCTACTCAATACGCAGGACCTCGTGATCACGAGCTTCGGCACTTACACCGTCGGGGGCGTCGGCTCCACGATCGCCCAGGCGGACAATAGTTTCTATTACATCAATCCGCGGAAGATGACGCTCAGCGCGACCTTCAACTTCTGACCGAACGCTGGGTTTATCCAGTGAGCGGGGCCGTGCGTCGTAAGCACGGCCCTTTTGCTTTTTGGGGCGCGGATGTTGTGCGGTAACGTGCATCTCGTTCTTGAATTCTCGGCGCCGCGCGATTCGCTTTCGGTCGATGGCGAATCATCCCACCACCGTCGGCGCGCAGGAGCATACCTACGACGCCATTGTCATTGGCTCCGGCATCAGCGGCGGTTGGGCGGCGAAGGAATTGTGCGAGGCGGGACTGCGCACGCTCGTCCTCGAGCGCGGGCGCGACGTCAAGCACCTCGATGATTATCCGACGGCGTTGAAGAACCCGTGGGATTTTCCGCATCGCGGGAAACTGCCGCAGACGGTCGTCAGCGAGAATCCCATCGCCAAAAAATGCTACGCCTTCGACGCGGCGACGGAGCACTTTTTCGTAAAGGATAAAGAGCATCCTTACGTGCAGGAAAAACCGTATGATTGGATTCGCGGCTACCAAGTCGGCGGCAAGTCGCTCATCTGGGCGCGGCAGACGCAGCGGTGGAGTAAATTCGATTTCGAGGGTGCGGTACGCGATGGCATCGCCGATTGGCCCATCGGTTACGACGATCTCGCCCCGTGGTATTCCCACGTGGAGAGGTTCGCTGGCATCAGTGGTAACTACGACGGGCTCGAGACGCTGCCCGACGGCGAATTTTTACCCGCGTGGGAGATGAATGATGTGGAGAAACACGCTCAGGGGAAAATCATGACGGCGTTCCCGGGGCGCCATGTGATCCAGGGCCGTTGCGCGCATCTCACCGTGCCAAAGCCGGAGCACTACGCGGCCGGCCGTGGTCAGTGTCAGGCGCGCAACCTCTGCTATCGCGGGTGTCCGTTTGGAGCGTATTTCAGTTCAAACGCGTCGACGCTTCCGGCCGCCGCGCGCACGGGGAAACTCACGTTGCGGCCGCACTCGGTGGTCGAGTCGATTCTCCACGACGAGGCGACGGGCAAGGCACGCGGCGTGCGCGTCGTGGACGCGCAGACGAAGCAGGCGACGGAATTTTTTGCGCGCGTGATTTTCGTCAATGCGGCGTGCCTCAATACGAATCTCATTTTGTTGAATTCGAAATCGAAACGGTTTCCGGCCGGACTCGGCAACGACAGTGGGCTGCTCGGGCACTATGTCGCGTTTCACAATTACCGCGGGAGCATCAGCGCATCAATGGATGGGTTTGCCGACTCGTATTATTCGGGCCGACGGCCGACGCAGCTCATGATGCCGAATTTTCGCAACGTGCGGAAACAGGAGGCCGCGCTAGATTTTCAACGCGGCTACATGGTGTTTTTCGGCGCGTCACGCAGCGGTTGGCAGCAGGGCAACGGCGCAAAGGGCGTCGGCGCGGAGTTCAAAGCGCGCATCACGCGGCCGGGTCCGTGGGGCATTTCGATGATGATGCAGGGCGAGACGGTGCCGCGGAAAGAAAACCACGTGCGCCTGTCGGCCGAGGCGAAGGACGCGTGGGGCGTGCCGCAGCTGGTCACGGCAATCGGCTACCACGACAACGACGAAAAAGTGCTCAAAGATTTTCACGCCCGCGGGGAAGAAATGCTCGTGGCGGCCGGGGCGAAGAACATCCGGAAGAACGATTCCAAACAAAACCCCGGGCTCGATATTCACGAGATGGGGGGAGTGCGGATGGGCAAAGATCCGCAGGCCTCGTTGCTCAACCGCTGGAATCAATTGCACGCCTGCGCGAACGTGTTCGTGACCGACGGTGCTAGTATGGCCTCGACGGGGACACAAAATCCGTCGCTCACCTTTATGGCGCTGGCGGCGCGGGCGGCGAACTACGCCGTCGCCGAGCTGAAGAAGGGGAATTTATGAAGCAGCGAAGCACGCGAGCTGCGCACGAGGGTGCGATGAACCGGCGTGAAGCGATCCGGCACTCCGCGACGTGGGCCGGCGTGGCCGCGCTTTGGGCGAGCCTCCCCGCGCGCACGTGGGCAGCGTTGGCGCTGCCGGCGGGCTGGAGCGAGGACGAGGAGCAATTGCTCACGCTCATCGGCGACGCGATTATTCCAACCACGGCGGAGTCGCCCGGAGCGAGCGCGGTCGGGATCGGGCGTTTCATCATCGTGCAGGCGACGGCCTGTTTCCCGGCGGAAGCGGCGGAGGTATTGCGGCGCGGGTTGAAGGAAATTCAGGCGGCGAGCGTGGCGCAGTTTGCGAGGGGGTTTGCAGAGTTGGGCGTCGCCCAGCGCGAGCAGGTGCTCACGGATTACGAGGCACGCGCGGCGTCGACTAAAGGAAGTGCGCTTGGGAGCGGATCGAACGTGAATCCGTTTCGCCTGATTAAAGAACTGACCCTGTTGGGTTATTTCACGTCGGAGTTGGGCGCGACGCAGGCGTTGCGGTATTTGCCGGTGCCGGGCGGTTACAAGGGGTCGGTGAAGCTCGGCCCGCGCGAGCGGAGCTGGGCGCTCTAAGCAGAACGCGTGCAATCGTAAGCCGATGAATCCCGTAGCAGCCGAGGTAACGAGGCCGGCGCAAGCGGTTCACCAGGCATTCTGCCTCCTCAGGGCATTCAGCCTCCTCACGTCGTTGGCTACTTTCGACTGCATCAGTCCGGTTGAGTGGAGAATTGCGGGAGGGCTGCGATGCGGTGCTCGAACGCGGCGCGCTCGGACTCGGGGAGCGTGGCGGGGAATTTCGAGCTGCTGCGGTGCCAGCGCGCGAGCCACTCGGCGCCGAGCAGCGGCAGGGCGGAGGGGTGCGCGCTCGCGCTGTCGGCGCGGTTGAACGCGGCGGTCGTGGTGGACTTCGGGCCGGAGCCCGCGCCCTCGGCGACGATCCAGCCGGTGCTCAACAGCGTGACGCGCACGGACGTCGCCGCGGAGTAGGTATAGAGTTCGGCGGACTTTGGTGCGCAGTGGGTGAAGAGCCGCGCAAAGACGGCGGGCGTCCAGAGAGGCGAATCGGTTTTGGACGAAAATGGGTCGTAGAAAATAATCTCGGGCACGGGGGACGTTTCGAGGAAGGCGAGGAAATCGCCGTGGTGCAGTTCCCAGTGAAGCAGGCCGGAGGCGTCGTGCCATCGGCGGTGACTGACCAGCGCGTGCGGGGCGGCGTGGCGGATGTGCGGGAATTTTCCGGGCTCGCGGAGGGCGAGGCGGAGCGGATCGAGGTCGCGTTCAAAGCTCACGATGCGCAGCGGGCGCAGCGCGGCGGGGCCGTACTCGGCGAGCATTTTTTCGAAACACGCGATCGCTGCCATCGCGTTGGACGCGGCGCCGAGGCCGACGTCCCAGAGGACGAGTTCGGTGGGCGGATTCACGGGCGGGACGCCCGTGCCACTCGCGAGCAGGCGGGAGGCGAGGCAGGATTGGTCGACGTAGAGTTTCTGCGCTTCGTCACTCGGACGGTTCACCGAGTGCATGACCTCACCCGAGCTGAGCTGGCGGATGCTCGAGAACCCCTGCGGACCGGTGACAATGTCATAGTCGCCGAGACTTTGTGGCCGGGGGAAACGCGTCTGCTTCGTGGGTTGGCTGGGGTTGGCTTCGTCGGTGCGCACGAGCTCTACGCGCATCTTTTCGTAGAACGCGGCGAAGTCGTCGCGCAAAATGTGGGCGCGCATAGCGCGCATGAGGCGATGATAGAATGCGAGATTGTGGATGCCGAGGAGGTGCCAGCCGAGGTTCTCGCTGGTTTTCGTGAGATGGTGGAGGTAGCCGCGCGAATAGTTCTGGCATGCGTGGCAGTCACAATGGGCGTCGATGGGCTGTTCCGAAAATTTGTGCACCGAGCGCGTCAGCTGGAGTTTTCCCTGCGAGGTGAAGACCGCGCCGCGTTGGGCGAGTTGGGTGGGAATGATACAGTCAAACATGTCCACGCCGCGATGGACGGCTTCGAGGAGATCGATGGGCGTACCGACGCCCATGAGATAGCGCGGAACGTCCTTTGGAAGGTGATCGGTAACAAAGCCGGTGAACTCGTAGCGCTCGGCGTGGGTTTCCCCGACAGCGAGGCCGCCGATGGCGAGACCGTCGAAACCGAGCGTGCGCAGGAACTCGGCGCTCTTTTGGCGGAGATCATGGTGGCAGGCGCCTTGCACGATGCCGAAGAGAGCTTGTTTCGAATCACCGCGGGCGCGGAGAGAGCGCTCGGCCCAGCGGTGGGTGAGCAACATCGCGGCCTCGGCTTGCGGGTGGCCGGCGGTCGAAGGGATACATTGGTCGAGCACCATCATGATGTCGCTGCCGATGGCCTTCTGCATGGCGATGCTCGATTCCGGCGAGAGGAGAAGCGTCTTGCCATCGACGTAGCTCTTGAAGTGGGCGCCCTCCTCTTCCATCGCGCGTTCAGATTGGAGGGAGAAGATTTGAAAGCCGCCGGAGTCAGTGAGCACGGGCCGGTCCCACTTCATGAAATTATGGATACCGCCAAATTTCTTAAACACCTCGGGGCCGGGACGGAGGAGGAGGTGATAGGTGTTGGCGAGGACGATGTTGGCGCCGGTTGCCTTGAGGGTCTCGACCGTTTGGCTTTTGACCGTGGCCTGAGTGCCGACGGGCATGAAGATGGGCGTTTGCACTTCGCCGTGCAGCGTTTGGTAGGTGGCCGCGCGCGCTTTCGAACCGGAGGCTTCTTTATCGAGCGTGAAATTGAGACGAGACATGGTTTCGGATGGGCGGTTTCGGAGTGGGGGAGGGAGTAAGGAGTAGAATCAGCCGCAGGCGAGCGAAGGATTTTTGGTGATAAACGTCGCGGGGTCGTCACCGTCGGTGGATGAAGATCAAATCCTCCGAATTCGACCGCAGTGCGCCGAACATTAAAGAGTGCCCCAATTCTCCCTTTCCAGAGTTTGCTTTCATTGGCCGGTCCAATGTCGGCAAATCGTCGATCATCAATTTGCTCACGGAGCGCAATGCACTGGCGAAGGTTTCGGTGACGCCCGGAAAAACCAAGTTGATCAATTTTTTCCGGATCAACGGATCGTGGAATCTCGTGGATTTGCCCGGCTACGGCTATGCCCACGTGAGCAAAGACAAGCGGGCGGAGTTCAATGAAGCCGTGGCGGACTACATCGAGCAGCGGGAGAAGCTACGGTTGGTGTTTGTGTTGATCGACTCGCGGTTGGAGCCGCAGAAAATCGACCGGGAGTTTCTCGCATGGCTGCAGGGCACGGTGCGGCCCTTCGCATTGATCTTCACCAAGGCGGACAAGCTCTCGGCCACCAAGGTGCAGTCGAACGTGGCGTTTTTTATGAACACCGTCTTTGCGGGGCGGGCGGAGTTTCCTCGGATATTTACGAGCTCGTCCAAGACCAAGGAGGGGCGGCTGGAGATCTTGAAGTTTATTGACGAGATGCTGGCGGAACGGAGGTAGGCTGGCCCGCTCGGTCCGTTGCGAAAACCTCGACAGCGCGGGTCTTCGTCGCGGGAATTAGGCCCCATGAAATCACTCAAGACACCGCTCGGGCGCCTCCGCGTCATTGGTCTGTGGGAGGGTGTCTCGTTTCTCGTGCTTTTGGTCATAGCCATGCCTTTGAAATATTTCGCGGGCTGGCCGGATGCCGTGCGGGTCGTGGGAATGGCGCATGGGATTTTATTTTTACTGTATCTCGCGGCTGCGATGCAGGTCGCGACCGAACGCGATTGGCCGTGGCGGCGTACGGCACTGGTGTTTCTGGCGAGCGTGCTGCCAGCGGGGCCTTTTTTTATCGAGGCGAAGGTTCTGCGCCACGAGCCCGCGGACAAGTGAATCGCCTCTGCGGCGGCGACGGCAAAAAGCACGGGGCAGGCGACAACCGAGGCTCAGACTGAGCTCGCTTCGTGCGGTCTGAACAGTTTTCCTGCGAGGCGGTGCTGCCATTGCGCCGCCCCATTCCCCTCAGATTCAGTTAACTGCCAAAGCCAATCCCAATGAATGCTCCGTCTGTGCCCGCTGTTTCGCGTCGTGATTTTATGAAAATGTCCGCGGTCACCACCGGTGCCGCCGTGTTGTCGGGGCTGAGTGCTCCCCGGATTTATGGTGCGGTCGCCGGTTCCGATCGTATCCGCGTCGGCGTCGTCGGTTGCGGTGGCCGCGGCCCCGGTGCCGCGCAGAATTGCCTCGATTCGGCGCCGGGCGTCGAGATCGTCGCGCTGGGCGACTTGTTCCCGTGGCAGGTCGAATCGGCGAAGAAGAAGTTGAAGATTCCGAATGCGCAGGGGTTCTCGGGTTTCGATGCCTACCAAAAAGTCCTCGCGGCCGGGATCGACATGGTGATCTTGGCGACACCGCCCGGTTTTCGCCCGCTGCATTTTGCGGCGGCGGTTGAGGCCGGGAAACACGTGTTCATTGAGAAACCGGTGGCGGTCGATCCCGTGGGGGTTCGCTCGGTGATCGAGAGCGCGCGTCTGGCGAAGGCAAAGAAGCTCACCGTGATCGCCGGGACTCAGCGCCGGCACCAGCCGAGTTACCTCGAGACGATGAAGCGCATTCAGGGCGGCGACATCGGCGAGCTTGTGGCCGGCAATTGCTACTGGAACGGTGACGGCATCTGGTTCCGCGAGAAGAATGATCCGAAGTATCCAGACCTCGCCAAGCTGAGCGACTTCGAGTGGCAGTGTTGGAATTGGTATCACTGGGACTGGCTTTGCGGCGACCAGATCGTTGAGCAACACCTGCACAATCTTGACGTGGTCAACTGGGCCTTCGGCGGGCCGCCGGTAAAATTCTATGGCATGGGCGGGCGCCAGAATCGCGGCAGTCTCCCTGGAAATATCTGGGATCACTTCGCCGTAGAGATGGAATATGCCAACGGCGCGCGCGTGACCAGCATGTGCCGCCACACACCTAAATCGACCACCCGCATCGCCGAACGCATCGTCGGTACCAAGGGCATGTCCGATTGCGACAAGGGCACGATCAAGGGCGCGAAAGCGTTCTCGTATTCGGGAGAGAATCCTAATCCCTACGTCGTCGAGCACACGGATCTTATTAACAGCATCCGCCAAGGCCTAGCGCTCAATGAAGGCGAGCAAGTCGCCTACAGCACACTGACAGCGATCGGCGGGCGCATGGCGGCCTACACCGGACGCGAGATCAAATGGCAGTGGCTCATGGAAGGATCGAAGCTCGACATCTTCCCTAAGAATCCCGGGCCCGGACCGGGTCTCTTCACGCCAGTGCCGATCCCCGGAAAAGTGGATCTGATTTGAGCCAAAGGCCGCAGCTTCGGGCTCGTCGTGGGCCATGAAAAAACCGACCCGCGACGAGCGGCAGCGCATGTGCGTGCGCAAGCGCCGCTACCGCTCACAAGGCGACGCGCTTGATGCCGCAGTGGTGCTGGGGCTCGCGCGCCAGCGGCAAGCTTACCTCTGTCCGCTGTGTCGGCAGTGGCACCTGACGTCTTCGTAAATCGAGGCGCGCGGTTTTGTCAGGAACGCCCGCGCTGCCGAAAGCGGGCGCTACAATCGGGTGCGATCTCCCTTGTGTGGTGGACGTCTGGACGAAGCTCGCTCCCTGCTCGTGGTTATTGCCGTGGGCTGGCCGCTGGTGCCGGCGGAGACGTCGCAGACGACGTTGGGGACGCGTTGCTAACGTAGGCTCAGCCGCACTTACGGGGCGATGGCGTTGATCTCGAGCCGGTCGGCCGCCGGATTACCCCTGGCGTGAGTGAGCAACCGACCGGTGTGGGCGTCGATCCGTACCTGCACGCCTTGTTTGGATACGACGGTCAACACGTCGTCGGCAACGTCGGCGATGGCTGCGCAGGGATCGTCGGTCAGCGGCCAATCTGCCAGCCATTGTAAGCGCAGTTCGCGATCGAGGCAGTAAAGGTTGGGAATCCCGGGGAGCAGGCCGTGGGGATGCTCCCGCACGTAGTAGCAGCGCGGTCCGCGACAAAACTCGACGACGGCGGTCGCGAGCGGCGCGTGCGCGGCGGCGCGAACGCCTTCGCGAGTGAGTTGGCAAAGCGAACCGTCGATCACGGCGATGGATTGTGGCGGGGTGTTCAAGGGCTGAAGCCAACAGGGAACACGCGCGTCGAATTTCGGCGATCATAAACCCGGAATTTTTTTGACCTAGGATTACGCTGTTATTTTTCCCGAAAAAAACGTCCCTTAAAAATGTCACGTATTACGTGACATTACCAATGGGAATTCGGGTTTTTTCAGCTATGAAATCAACCGAGTAATACGAGGTTCGAAATGATGATTTTGCTTGTTCGTAATTTGAGTGTGCCCCAACTCTTGAGCTCATCCCACCCTCGGCCGATTTCCGGCTAGTTACCTTTATGAAATATCCCTCCTTGGCGGCTCTCCGCTTCAGTTTATTTGTTCTCATCGCGTGTCTGACCGCGTCACTGGCAGCGGCCCAAGCGTCCGCGCGGGGCACGATCGAGGGCCGCGTCCTCAACACCCGCAACGGCGAATATCTTGAGAAGGCGCGCCTCACGATCGAGGGCACCGGGATCGAGACATTCACCGATTCTTCCGGCCAGTATCGCTTCTCGGGCGTGCCCGTGGGCGCGTTAAAGGTGCGCGTGTTTTACACGGGTTTGGATGTGCAAACCGAGACGGTCGTCGTGGGCGCCGGCACCACCGTGCAACGTGATTTCAGTCTGGCTGCGACGCTCAAATCCGCGGTCAAAGACAAGGACACGGGGGTGGTGAAACTCTCCGAGTTTAAGGTCGGGGCCTCGAAGGAGATGGATGGCGCCGCGATCGCGATCAACGAGCAGCGCTTCGCGCCCAACATGGTCAGCGTCGTTTCGGCGGACGAGTTCGGCCACGTGGCGGAGGGCAACGTCGGCGAGTTTCTGAAATTTATTCCCGGCATCAGCATGGACTACGGCGGGGGCGATGCGCGCACGATCTCGCTGGGTGGCGCGCCGTCGAACAACGTGCCGGTGACCATCGGCGGCTTCGCGCTTTCCAGTGCGGCGTCCTCCGGTGTCAGTCGCACGGTCGAGCTCGAGCAGGTCTCCATCAACAATATCGCGCGGATCGAGATTTACCGTTCGCCGACGCCGGAGTCGCCGGGCTCGGCGCTGGCGGGTGGCGTCAACATGGTGCCGCGCGGCGCTTTCGAGCGCGCGCGACCAGTTTTCAACGGGAGTGTGTACTGGATGTTTCGAGACGCCGAGAAAGGCCTGCACAAAACCCCGGGGCCAACCCGCGACGAGACCTATAAAATTCATCCGGGTTTCGATTTTTCGTGGGTCGTGCCGGTGAATAAACGTTTCGGCTTCACGCTGTCCGGCGGTCACTCCTCGCAATACACCATGCAGGATTACTTCGCTAATACCTGGCGCGGGGCCGGTAACACGACGAGCGCGCCCGTGGTGGTCGCCGGAGTCACGGTCCCAGGCGCGCTGCCCGACACGACGCCCGATAAACCCTATCTGACGAACTACACGGTGCGCGACGGCACCAAACTGACCAACCGCGATTCGCTCGGCACGACGATGGATTTTAAGCTTACGCGCAACGACATGGTTTCGTTCGGTTTTCAATACGCGCTGTTCGACGCGGAGTATAACAACCGCACGCTGAACTTTGCCATCTCCCGCGTGCTCCCTGGCCACTTCGACACCCGCACGACCAATGGCGACGTCGGTCAAGGTTCCATCAGCGTCAATAGCGGCGCCCGGCAAAAAACAGGGACTACCTACATGCCCACGCTGATCTGGCGCCACAACGGCACGCTCTGGAAGGCGGACCTCGGTGGGAGCTTCTCTCACTCGAGCAATCACTATCGCGACATCGACAAGGGCTATTTCAACGGCGCCAACAGCCAGCGGACTAATGTCACGGTCGCGTTCAGCGATATCACTTATATGCGGCCCGGTACGATCTCAGTCAAAGATGGCATCTCCGGCGCCAAGGTCGATCCCTACAGTCTCTCAAGCTACGTGATTAACACGGGCACGAGCGATACGCTGGAATCAGCCGACGTGCAGCGCACCGTCCGGGGTAATCTTGGCCGCGACTTCCGCGTCAGCGACATCCCGCTCGCCCTCAAGGTCGGCGCGGAGATGCGCCAGTCGATCCGCGATATTCGTGGCGCCGCCGACACCTACACGTTTGTCGGCCAAGACAAGATTCGCACCACGACGCCGAGCGGCACGGTCGCCGTGCCCGGCAGCGATGACGGCGCCGCGCTCATCCTCGACGAGATCTTCTCGAAGCGTTTCGCGCCGTGGGGCTTTCCCCGGGTCCAATACCCGAGCAACTATCATTTCTGGGAGCTCTACAATGCGCACCCCGAATACTTCACGCGCGACGCCAATACGGAATATCGCAATGCCGTCGGCCGCTCCAAGTATGCGTCCGAGGTGATCTCCTCGGCCTTCGTCCGCGGCGATGCGTCGCTCTTCGGCGGACGGCTGAAACTTGTCGGCGGGGTGCGTGCCGAGCAGACCAACATCGAGGCGGCCGGCCCGCTCACGGATCCGACGGGCAACTACCGGCGCGATGCCAGTGGCACGGTGGTCCAGGCGCGCGACGCCAGCGGCAACCTGCTATTTACCGGCACTGGCGTGAACCGCGTGATCGTGCCCGTGCTCATCCAACCCACGACACTTCCCAACCCTGCCGGCGGCGCGGCGCTCTCCAATGCGCTCGCGGTCTCGAAACTCACGCTGCTCGACCGCGGCCAGAACACCACGAAGGAATACCTTCGCTATTTCCCGAGTCTGAACGCGAGTTTCAACGTCAGCGACAACTTCATCGTGCGCGGCGCGGCCTACCAGTCAGTGGGCCGGCCCAACTTCGACCAATACGCCGGCGGTCTCACGTTGCCGGATACCGAGCTGCCCGCGAGCCCCACGAGCAACCGCATTACGGTGAACAACGCCGGCATCAAGGCGTGGACCGCCAATACCACGCAGATCCGGCTCGAGTATTACTTCCAGCCGGTGGGCGAAATTACGATTGGCGCGTTCCGGCGCGACTACCGGAATCTCTTCGGCTCGACTGTGTTTCAAGCCACGCCTCAGTTCCTCGCGCTCTACGACCTCGATCCGGACACCTACCAGGAGTTCTTCGTTTCCACCAATTACAACACCCCCGGTCTCGTGCGCATGGAAGGCACGGAGTTTGCCTACAAGCAATCGCTCACGTTTCTGCCTCGCTGGGCGCGCGGCGTGCAGGTCTTCGCGAACATGAGCGCGCAACGCGCGACGGGCGACTCCACGGCGAGTTTCAATAACTACCAGCCGCGGATCTACAACTGGGGCGTCAGCCTCAACCGCGATAAATACAACCTGCGGATGAACTGGAATTATCGTGGTCGCCGGCGCACCACGGAGGTCGTCGCCTCGCCGCGGAGCGTCGAGCCGAGCACGTTTCTGTTCCAATCCAAACGGCTCTACATCGACGTCAGCGGCGAATACCGCCTGACGAAAACCATCGGCCTCTTCGCCAGTATCAGAAATCTCAACGACGCGGTCGAAGACACCGAGCGCATGGGCCCCAATACGCCCGCGCACGCGCAACTCGCTTCGCGCGAGGATTTCGGCGGACTCTGGACGATTGGCGTCAAGGGGACGTTCTGAGGCCGACCTCGGGGCAGCGGGGCGGGGCGCGACTGCCCGGTGCCCGGGGATTAGCCCGGCACCGCGCGTAGGGGAGCGCTCATTACGTCTTCCCGAGACAGCACTGCTTGTGTTTCTTGCCGCTGCCGCAGGGGCACGGGTCGTTGCGCCCGACTTTCACGGCGGCCTTGGCCGGAGCGGGACCTTGGCGAATCGGGCGCGTGAAGATCCATTGGCCGTCGATACGACGGAACTCGGACTTCTCTTCCAAGACACCCTCTTGGTTCGCTTCGGTGTAGTAGGCGGAAAACTCGACGAAGGCCGTGTCCGGTTGTTTACCCAGTTCGTGGGAGTGTACGACGAGCTTCGTCCAGCGCACGGGCGACTCTCCGGTTTCTTCGACGTAGGGCAGCTTCGCGGTAGGCGCGTAGGTGTCGTGGAGGTAGCGGTTGTCGTCGGCGACGTGAGCCGTGAAGCGCGAGCGCATGAGCTCTTCGGCGGTCGCGGCGGGACGTTGGCGCGTCAGCACCGGTTCGCAGCAGGCGTCGAAGAGTTTGCTGCTGCCGCAGGGGCAGGCTTGTCCGCGAATGGGTCGATCGAGTCCGGTGGGCGTAGTGGCCATGAGCCAGTCCTAGCGGGCGCGCGGGTAGCAAAGCGAGGCTGAAGACGCTGCGCCGCCCGCTCAGGTCGCGCGCTGCGCTGGCCGTGTGCTCGGCTGCGGTCAGTTCACGGCTCCCGCTGCGTGTCGAAGCGTGGGACGCGATTCGCGTCGTAAAGCGCGTCGCGCAGGTAGAAGGGGCCGGCACCTTTCACGTGAGATTCCAGGTAGCTGAAACTGATCGCGAGGTTTCTCGCGGGGTCTTCGTAGGTGAGCGTCATGCCGCCGAAGCGTTCGCTGTAGCCTTTGCCAAAACCCATCCCGAGCGTGAATGAGCCGTGGATTTCTGGGCCGGTCGCCTTGGCTTCGGCCACCCGCGCGCGGATGCTCAAGGGGACAAAGGCCGGTGGCGCGAGGAAAGTGCGGCTGAGGAGACTGGCCGCGTTGCGGTCGGCGAGGCTGTCGAGTTTGAGCTGTTCGGTTTCGGTCAATGCGGCCAAACCGGCGTTGCGGCGTTCGTCACCGGTGAGACGTTGCGAAAACCGACTGGGCAGAGCCGGGGCGTCGGCGCGCCGGGGGGCGGATTGGGTGGCGAGATCGCGGCGAATCAAGGCGTCGAGCACGGCAATTTCGTCGGAAGAGAGCCGGTTGAGGCCGGTGGAGGTGCGGTCGGCACTGGTGAGCGATTGAGAGAAACGGGTCGGCGCTGGGGTGTCCGCGGCGGCGACGAGGGTGAGGGCGGTTAGAAGGGCCAGCAGTCCGCACGCGATTAATCTTACCCCAAGTTTCATCGAGCGGACACATTGGCTCAAGGAAGACGAAGACTCACGGATATTCTCGCGGGTGCCGTTTCTTTTTTGCGAGTTCGGGAGACGTTGCGGGCTCGCTTTGCTTGGCGGGCGTGTGGAAGGCTGCGCGTATGAGTGCTTCGACACCGCGCCAGCCGGCGCGAGATTTTATCGTTTTCACGCTACCGCTGGGGAGCGGGGAGTTGCGAATGGGTGGCGCTGATGGCTGTGGCTTGGGTGCGGGCGGTGCGGAATTTTCGGCCCGACGCCGTGAAGGCGTGAGAGCTCACTGTGGCGGGTAAATCGTCGATGGAAAATTTTTCAAAACGATGAACCTGCAAAAGCGTAAAATCCGCTGGGGCGTCCTCGGTTATGCGCGCATCGCGCGCGTGGAAATTATCCCGGCGATCTTGCGGGCGGAGAATTCGGAATTCCACGCCCTGGCGTCGCGTGACGGCCAGAAGCTCGTGGCGGCACGGGCGCAGTTTCCCGGCGTGGCGAAGACGTTTCACGGCTACGAGGGCCTGCTGCGCGACCCGGACGTGGACGCGGTGTATGTTCAGTTGCCGAATGCATTGCACCGCGAGTGGACGATCCGCGCAGCGGAGCACGGCAAGCATGTGCTCGTCGAGAAACCCGCCGCGCTGAACGCCGCCGAGTGTCGGGAGATGATCGCGGCGTGTGCGGCCAACGGCGTGCGGCTGATGGAGGCGTTCATGTATCGCTACACGGCGCGGACGCGCGCGGTGCTGGCGGTGATCCGCAGCGGCGTGCTCGGTGAAATCAAACAGGTGGACGCGACGTTTCGTTTCCTGCTCGCGAATCCGGCGTCGATCAAACTCCGTCCGGAGCTCGGCGGCGGGGCGCTCTACGACGTGGGTTGCTATCCGGTAAACTTCATCGGGATGGTCGCCGATGCGCTGGCGGGCGGCGCGCCGGGTGCGGGCGGGTTGCCGGAAGCGGTCGCGGTCGAATGTGTGCGGGCGGGCGGCATCGACGTGAATGTTTCCGCGGTGTTGAAATATCCGTCGGGTCTGCTCGCGACGGCGCACTGCGGGTTCAACGCGCACCAGCGCGTGCGTGCAGAAATCACTGGTACGCTCGGTGTGCTGGAAATTCCGGATACGTTCCTGGACCCCGCGGGCGCGCTCACGCTGACGGTGGGGGAGGAGCGCAGCCAAATCCCCGTGGCGGCGAGCGACCGCTACCGGCACGAGGTCGAGAATTTCGCGGAGGCGATTCTGCAAGAACGCGCGCCGCAGTTCACGCTCATCGAGACGCTGCGCAATGCGGAGGTGATGGACCGGCTGTTGGCGGCGAGCCGGTGAGCGAGGTGACGCCCATGAAAATAAACATTCTCGCCAGCCTGTTGACCGCGCTCGTTGTTTCATCCGCTATCCTCGCAGCAACCGGAGATCGTCATCGGGAGGAGATCGAGGCTTGGCGTCGCGTGCGGGTTGCGGAGCTGACGAAGCCTGACGGCTGGCTCTCACTGATTGGGCTCCATTTTTTGCAGACGGGGCCGAACACGGTCGGCAGCGACCAAGGCAACGACGTCGTGTTGGCGCAAGGTCCGGCCCGATTCGGCGTGGCGACGGTCGGGGCAGAGGGCAAGGTGCGGTTCGAAATCGCGCCTGGGTTGGATGCGACGATCGCCGGGCAAGTGGTCGGGTTCGGTGACCTGCTCCCCGGTGCGGGCGCGGTGAAGCCGACGCTGGTCACTGCTGGCACGGTGAGTTTTTTTGTGATCGAACGCGGCGGGAAAATGGCCCTGCGGGTGCGGGACAGTGCGGCGGCGCGGCGGGCGCAGTTTGTGGGGTTGGATTATTTTCCCGTCGATCCGTCGTGGCGGATTGAGGCGCGCTGGGTGGCTTTCGAGAGATCACGGATGATTCCGCTCGTGAATAGGCTGGGTCAGACGTCGCCGGCGCTCGTGCCGGGCAAGGCGGTGTTTGTGCGCGATGGCAAAACCGTTGAGCTGCTCGCCATTGATGAAGGACCGGGCGAGCCATTATTTTTTGTAATCGCGGACGCGACGAGTGGCCAAGAGACCTATGCGGCGGCGCGGTTTCTTTACGCTGAGGCACCGCGGGATGGCGTGGTCGTACTTGATTTCAACCGCGCGGAGAACCCGCCGTGTGCGTTCACGCCTTTTGCGACGTGTCCGCTACCGCCGAGGGAAAATCGGCTGCCTTTGGCGGTGACGGCGGGCGAGAAGACTTATCGCGGATCGCACGATTGAGGCGTGCGAAACGCGGGGTGGATTCACGCAGTGTCGCGGCTGTGCGACGCTGGGCTCCAGAACATGCTGTCGGGGTCGAGGTAGCGGCGGTGCTCTCGAGGTTCTGGGTGTGGGTCGGTCACGGCGGCGACGTCAGGCCAGAGAATGGGCACGAGAAAATCATGCCGGGCCGCGTCCGAAGAGGGTCGGGGCCGGGTGGGCCACTCGGCGCGAAAGCGGAGCGGCGGCGGTTCAAACGAGCCTGGATTCCAGGTGGCTTCAATGGGGGGTGTTGGCATGGCGGTGTGGCGCCCGCTCCCGTGATCACACCGCTGAGGCCAAAAAAAAGCCCCCCCGGTGTGGCACCGGAGGGGCTAAAGTCGTTTTGACGTTTAGAACCCTCTCGGCGCCTTGTTAATGGCGGATACGGATACGACGGAGACTGCGACCACGGAGAGGTGGGCGAGCGTTGAAACGAGCGTCGTGCCGTTAATGTTCATGAGTCGCCGGCGAACAAGTCCAAGGAGACGCTGCGTGTCAAGTCGGTGCTGGGCGGATTCCAGTCCCGCCAATGAGTTCGGCCACGACTGGGCAGGATGCCGCGCGCGTGCACGGGTGAGACGCCCCTGCCACGCCGACATCGGTCCAGCTGACTTCACTTTCAACGGCATCCGACCGGGGGAATCTCCTCGCAACTCGGCCCCGCGTTCGCACCGTTTGCCTCGCGCATGAACGACCCCCGCTTGCCTCCAGCCCTGTCACCGCTCACGTCGGCCGCTCCCATGGGGCGGCGTCGATTTATGTCTACCGCCTCGGTGGGTGCCGCGGCGCTGACCCTGGCCGGCACTGCGCACGCGGCGACCTCGGTAGCGCCCGAACGGCGTCGGCCGGTGCTGATGAAGGCAGGCCACCAGCATGACCACTCGGAGACGACGCTGCGGGCGCTCGCGGCGTTTGGCGTGACGAATATCTGCAGCGGGAACCTCGGGCGCGACGTTGAGAAAGCGTGGAGTCTCGAGGCGCTTGGCCGCCTGCGGAAGCACGTGGAGTCGTTTGGAATCACGCTCGATTGTGTGCCGTTGCCCATGTCCTCCGCCCCGATTGCTAGAGCGGAGATGCCGGAGATCCTGCTCGCCAAAAATCCGGCGCGTGATCGGGCGATCGAAGATATTTGCACCATGATTCGCCGTGCCGGCCAAGCGGGCATCCCGATGGTGAAATACAATCTTACCTTCATCGGCGTTGTGCGCACGGCGCGCACGACGGGGCGGGGCGGAGCGAGTTTGAGCACGTTTGATTTTGCGATCGCCAAACAGGAGCCGCCACTCACGGAGGCCGGGCGCATCACCGAGCAGGTGTATTGGGATCGGATCGAATATTTTTTGAAGCGCGTGGTGCCGGTCGCCGAGGAGGCGAAGGTGAAGATCGCGCTGCATCCCCAAGATCCGGGCATGCCGAAAGGCCAGGGTTGGCGCGGCGTCGAGACGGTGCTGGGCTCCGTCGATGGGCTGAAGCGGTTCGTCGAGACGTCGGCGAGTCCGTACCACGGGCTGAACTTTTGCCAGGGCACGGTCTCCGAAATGCTGCAGAAACCCGGCGAGGAGATTTACGACGTGATCCGTTATTTCGGGAGCCGCGGGAAAATCTTCAACGTGCACTTCCGCAATATCCGCGGCGGTTTCCTCAAGTTTCAAGAAGTGATGCCTGACGATGGCGACGTCGATATGCCGCGGGCCCTGCGGGCGTATCGCGAGATCGGGTTCGACGGCATGATCATGGCCGACCATGTGCCGCAGATCGTCGGCGATGTCGGCGGGCACAAGGCCTTCGCGTTTTGTATCGGCTATATTCAGGCGCTGCTGCAGCAGTTGCGTTCTGAGGTTTAGATCGCAACGAGCAGGCGGGCTCGGCTGAGGAAGGGGTGGACTGTCCGCTGTCGGGGACCTTGGGGTGACGAGTGGGGGGCGCAACGTCGGGACGTTTGATCCGTCTGTTCCCCCCTCAATCCCGAAAACATACCTATGAAATCCCCCCTCACATTCCTCGCGGCGTTTTTTGCCGCTTGTTTTATCACCGTCGCTGCCATCGCGGCGGACGCTTCGCCCGCCGGCACGTGGAAATGGTCCCAGCCCGGTCGCGGCGACAATCCAGCCACTCAGCGTGCGATGAAACTTGAGCTCAAGGACGGCCAGCTGACGGGCGCGCTCCAGAGTTGGCAGATGGGCGATAACACGATCCCCGAGGCCGCGATCAGCGACGCCTCCTTCAAGGCCGGTACGGTGGCGTTTACCGTGACGACGGAGTTTAACGGCAATAAGCGGGTCTCGAAATACTCGGCCAAGCTCGAGGGCGACAAGCTCACGGGCACCATCGAGAGCCCCGGTCGCGACGGTGCAGTGCAGAAGCGTGAGTGGGCGGCTACTCGCGCCAAGTAACCGCGACGGCTCGCTCGTTCCCTTTTCCCGATCCCGCGCCTTCATCGGCGCGGGATTTTTCTTTGTATAATGTCCGTGGGGTCGTCTGCGCCCGAACTGTCAGGCAAGCGATCCGGTTGCTCGGTGTCGCGACCCCCGCAGGTTTCAACCGTCGTCGCTGGGTCGGTTGCAAATGGGGGCTTGCCCGCCGCGCCGGACCCGTGTCCCTATTCATTTTTCGTCCCAGAATAATCTGCCTGTTTACTTCATGTCTGCTTCCTCCACACCGCAGCCAGCCGCGCCGTCTTCCGTGCGTCGCCGCTACGCAATCGTGGGGCTCGGTTCGCGCCACGAACTGTACCAGGATGGGATTGAAAAGGCCCACGCGGCGACCGCCCAGTTGGTGGGCCTCTGCGATGTCAACGCCGGTCGCGTCGAGCTGGCTAGGCGGCGTTCGGCGAAGAATGGCGCGACCGTCCCTCCCGGATATTTGGCCGCAGATTTTGGGCGGATGTTGACCGAGGCGAAGCCGGACACGGTGATCGTCACGACGGTCGATGCGACGCACCATGATTACTTGATCCGGGCGATGGAGGCGGGATGCGATGTGATCACGGAAAAGCCGATGACGACGGACGCGGAGAAGTGTCGTCGTGTGCTGGCAACGCAGCGCCGCACAGGCCGGTGTTGTCGCGTCGCGTTCAATTACCGCTATGCGCCGCCGCGCTCGCAGGTCAAAGATTTGCTGATGAGCGGCGTGATCGGCGACGTGCTCTCGGTGGACTTTCACTGGCTGCTCAACACGCACCACGGCGCAGATTATTTTCGACGGTGGCACAGCAAAAAGGAACACTCGGGTGGCTTGTTGGTGCACAAGTCCACGCACCATTTCGACCTCGTGAATTGGTGGCTCGGCGCGATGCCGGTCTCAGTGATGGCGACGGGCAAGCGGGAATTCTACACGGCCGCGACGGCGCGGCGGATGGGGCTGACGGGCCCGCACGAGCGATGCTGCACGTGTCCGGAGAAGTCGCAGTGTGGCTTCGCGCTCGATCTTTCGGCGAGCCCCTCGTTGAAAGCGCTTTACGGCGATCAGGAGGTGCACGATGGCTATTTCCGCGACCGCTGTGTTTTTCGCGACGACATCGACATCGAAGACACGATGAACGCGCTCGTGACCTACGACACGGGTGCGACGCTGAGCTATTCGCTGAACACATTCAATGCGTGGGAGGGCTACACGGTGGCGTTTAACGGCACCCAAGGACGGATCGAGCACTCGATGGTTGAGTCGGTTTATGTCAACGGCACGGAGACTGTGCAGGGCGGCATCGCGGACGGTGGCGTGACGATTCGGGTGATTCCCCTGCGGGGTGAGGCGCGGACGATCGTGCCGTGGAGTGCGGAGGGCGACCACGGCGGCGGCGACCGCCTGATGTTGGAAGATATTTTTCTCCCGAATCCGGCGGTCGATAAATATATCCGCGCCGCGGATGAACGGGCGGGGGCGTGCTCCATTGCCGTCGGTATTGCTGCGAATCATAGTCTGCAAACCGGCGCGGGCGTGAAGGTCGCCGACCTGTTGCCTGATTTGGTGCGGCCCGACTATGCCCCGATGCCGTCGCGCACTGCGTCGCTGCCGATGCCGGGCCGGACCAGCTGAGGGGCGGGTGAGACATCGCTGAGCGCCGGTTCATTGCGTCCGTTGAAGCATTGCCAGAGTCGCACCATGGCAAACGTGTCGAGTCGGCAATAAGCGAGGAGCTGTTGGGTAATCTCGTTTTTGCGTGCTGAAGTGGTGTCAGCCCGAATGGCCTCGCAGTAGGCGGCGATGGCCATAGCCCCATCTTTTACGCCGGTGAGTGCGTCGTAACTCAATGCGGGGACGGCGGCGGGCAGCACCGCCTTGATACTCCAGCTGCCTTGTTGCGACGGGTGGTAGTAGCGGTTGCGTGCGATTGGGAGCAGATCCACGACCCGTGCGTTGATGGCTGACAGCGGACTCGCCAGGTGAGGAAATCGCTGCGCCAGTTCGTTGATGCGGCTGGTCTCAAAACTCGCGTTATACACGAAGACCGGGCCGGTCGCACCGCAGGCCGTGATTAACGCCTCGGCGAAGGATTCCGAGGGATCACGACCGGTGAGATCGAGGAAGGCGCTTTGAGATAATTGACCGCCCGGCGAGAGCGTATGGAGGCTGAATTGAAAGGGGATTTGCTGGTAGGGACGCGTGCCTTTCCAGATGGGCACCGCAAACTGGACCGTCTCGAAATCGAGGAAGGTGGCCGGGCTGCCGTGGGGGGCGAGATCGCCAGCCGCGCCCACCGCGTCGAAGAAAACGGTTTTGTTCAACGTGTGCTTTTTGACGAGGGATTGTTTGGCGTTGAGGAGTTCGTCGGGCACGGCGCGCAGGTCGGTGATGCCCTGTTCTGCCAGTCGCCGGCGTTGCGCGGCCGGGAACTGGGGCAGCCAATCCACCGGATACTCGCTCGGTGGGTTGGCCCGGTTACAGTAATTGCAGAATCCGCAAGCGAACGGGACGTGGCAGTGAGTCCCGACGCCGACCGCAGGCTCGGCGGGCTGAGCCGCCACGCGTTGAGCCTCGGCCATCCAAGCGCTGACCTCGCCCGATCGAGCAAACGTTTCCGCCGACAGGTCGGTCTCGGCCAACAGGCCCCGGTAGTCTTTTTCTCCCGGATAAACCCAAGAGCTGTCGATGCACGCCAACACGACGGACTGCACTGTGACGCCCGCAGCCTGAGCGATGAAGGCCTGCACGGCGACGTCCTCGCGGTGATAGTCCTTCACGCTGGTGGACGACTTCACCTCCACCATCCGCCAAGCACGTTCGCCGTTTTCAATCACTGGCAGCATCACATCCGCAAACGCCAGGCCGCCTTCGGCCTTGAAGCCGGCCTCGAAAATCGGGTCCGCAGAATCGGCCAGCAACCGTGCGGAGCGAGCGAAGGCTGCGTCGAAGCCCTCCGTTTTTACATCGATGACGTGCCCTTTCTCCTCGGGATCATAGATGCGTCGTGCGATGTCGCCCACTTGATAGCCGACTTGGAAACTCGCCAGCGTGCCGGCGGAATCTTCGCGCAGTTCTGGCCGATGAATTTCCAGCCAGAGGCGCTTCGGGCATTGGCGAAACGCGATGAGTTTGGATTTGGAGAGAAAGCGCATGACGGCGGACGGACGTTCGCAGGCGGTCGCGGTCGCGACACTCAGCCAGCACGGGCTGAAGTGCGGGGCTATTTTTTTGCCGGCTCGGGCTGCTTCGCCTTGGCGGGCGCGTCGGGCACAACGACGGCGGTGCCGATGTCGACTTTGCCTTCTTTGGCCAGCGGTGCGGTGACGGATTCGGGGAGTCTCGTCTCGCGGCCGAAGCGCGGGCCGCCGGCGGTGATCATCGAAGGGATGACTTCAGCGAGAGAGACACGGTTCGAAGGCGTGCTCATCTTGGCCTGCCAGAGGAGGACTTTCTTTTTCTCCTTTCCGGCTTCGAAATCGTAGGCGGACACGATCACAAAGTAGCGGTCGTCGCGCATGTTTTGGAGGATGTCGTCACGGTCGGAGCCAAAGGCGCCGACGTTCTTGACGGTGTTGCCGGCGACGAGGGCGAGCATCTCTTTTTGATTCCAAAATATCTGCTGGGGATTCTCGTCGTCCCCGGTGTCATCGATTTGTGGATTCATGTAGCCCCAATGAAACACGAGAATGATCGTGGGCGCCGGCGTCGTCGTGCCCATGACGTAGTAATGCTGCGCGGCGAGGGCTTTCGCGAGGAGCTTGGCGACGTTGTTTTGGGGTGGGTTTTTCTCGCCGGCGACGAGTGAGCCGGCCTCACGATAACCGGCGAGCACGGGGAAGTAGAACGCGGGTTTTTCCTTCGTGGGTGGCGCGACCTTGCGACCGGCTTCCGTCATGTCGACGACCACGTTGACATCGGCGTCCTTCGGCGCGCCGAAGCCGAGGAAGCCGGCGGAAAGCGGGGCCGCTGTCCCCAGCAGCGCGAGCGCAAACAAAACCAAGGTGCGGACGCAGTGGGGACGGTTGGTCATAATCGAGAGTAGGACGCCCGGGCTGGAGGTAAGGTTGCACTTCTCGGGGTACTGAGTGGCGGCTCAGACCAACGTCTCGTGATATTTGGCGGATAGTCGAAACACGACGCCCTCGCGCTCGCAGCTACCAGCAGTTAAAGCTCCCATGACGTTGGTCTCAGAAGTCGAACTGGTCGATGTTGGCCTTGTTAAAAATGAAGGGCTTGCCGAGGAGAATGTTGTCACCGGCGATGGTGAAGGTGCCGAGCGAGCCGGCCTTGAAGGTCTTGGCGCCCTGCTTGAGTTCGTCTTTCGCAAGGGCCACGCCAGCGTAGATGGCGAGGTAGCCGAGGTCACCGGTGTTCCAGAGGATGATGCTATCGGTGACGCCGGCGTGGACGTAACGTTTGTTTTCGTTCGGGAGACCGAGGCCCATGACTTTCACTTTGCCGGTCAGGCCGGCCTGTTTGACGGCCTCGGCAGCGCCGGGGACGCCGGGGGAGCAGATGGCCATAATGAGTTTCAATTTCGGATTCGCGCTGAGGAGAGCGGTGGCCTCGGATTGGGCTTTGTCCTTGAGGTCGTCGCACGGGCGGACGGCGACGAGCTTCATCTTCGGGTACTTTTCTTTGAGGCGGGCTTCAATGTGTTGCTGCCACTCGCGCTGGTTGGAGGCGGTGAGGGAGGCGACGATCATGGCGAACTCGCCCTCGCTGTTGGTCAGGCGAGCGGCTTCGTCCATGAGACCCTGGCCGATGCCCTCGGGAGTGGCTTGGTTGACGAAAAAGGAACGGGCGTCGGTCATCGCGTCGGCGTCGAAGGTGAGGACCTTAATGCCCGCTTTCTGGGCTTTGCGCAGCGCGGTGGAGATGCCCTCTTTATTTTCGGCGGCGACGGCGATCACGTCTACACCGAGGGTGATCCAGTTTTCGACGATCTCGTTTTGTTTGGCGGCGTTGGAGTCGGTCGGGCCGTCGAAGAGGAGCTGGATGCCGAGTTCCTTGGCGGCTTTGTCGGCGCCTACTTTGCAAGAGATGAAGTAGGCGTTGCCCTTGGACTTCGGGAGCATCGCGACGACGAGTTTGGAGTCGGCGGCGGTCGCGGTGACGAGGGAGGCGAGGAGTACGGCGCCGGCGGTGCAGAGGTGGAGAAGGATTTTTTTCATGGATGGGGAAGTGGGACTGGGAGTGAAAGTGAAAGGGAAGGTGAAAGAGAAAGTGAAAGGGAGAGTGAAAGGGAGAGGGGGAGCGAAAAGGGGCAGGGTGTGGAGAAGCTACGGGGCGGGAGCGTGGTGGCGGGCGCGGAAGCGAGACAAGATCTTTGGCAGGACGCTCGCGGTGAGAGCGACGAGGAGCAAGGCGCCGGTGAGCAGGCCGGACATTTCCTCGGCTGCGTTCATGCGCATGACAACGGGAAGGCAGGCGAGGCCGTTCTTGAGGACGGCGATGGCGGCGACGCCGAGGAGCGTGCCGTGGACGGTGCCGGTGCCGCCGAAAATACTGGTGCCGCCGAGCACGACGGCGGTGATGGCGAAGAGTTCGTAGCCGGTGCCGGCGTCGGCCTTAGCTTGGCCGAGACGGGCGGTGTAGATAATCGCGGCGATGGCGGCGATGAGACCTGCGAGCACATAAACCAACGCCAGGCGGCGACCGACGGGAAGGCCGGCGTAGCGCGCGCCTTCGGGAGCGAGTCCGATGGTGCGGAAGGCTCGGCCGAAGGTTGTGCGGTGGACGAGCAGTCCGACGCCGAGTGCGACGCCAAAGAAAATCCACGCTTGAGTGGGGAGGCCGAGCCAGCGTTCTTGGCCGACGAAAAGAAACGATGCGGGGAAATCCGTGTAGGTGATGGCACCATGCGTGATGGCTTCGGCGAGGCCCCGGAAGAGCGAGTAAGTACCGAGTGTCACGATGAGTGGGGGGAGGCGCAGGGCGGTGATCAGGGTGGCGTTGAGGCCGCCGGCCAAGGCTCCGAGGACGAGGGTGAGGCCTGCGGCGACGGAGATGGGGAGGCCGCCGTCGTGCCAGAGTTTGCCGAAGAGGATTGCGCACAGGCCGAGCAGCGAGCCGATGGAGAGGTCGATGCCGGCGGTGATGATGACGGGGGTGAGTGCGAGGGCGAGGAGGCCGATTTCGCAAGAATGGCGGAGGATATCGAATTGCCGGTCGAGTGTGCCGAAGCCGACGACCGCGCCGCGGCGGTTGATCGTGGTGCCGGCGAAATAGAAGAACAACCACTCAGCGATGAGCACGTAGAGCAGCAGCATCTCGTGGCGCGTGAGAATGGCTTTCCAGTCGCGGGGATTTTTGTTGCCGGGAGAAACAGACATGGTGGACGGCTAATCGGCGCTCATCACGGCACCCATCGTTTTGTAGCCCTCATCTTTGTAGATTTCTGGTTTCATAATATTAGCGGAGATTAGCGGTTTAGTTTTCTCGTTCTGAGGCCGTCGGCGACGACGGCGAGGAGGATGATGGCGCCTTGGATCGCTTTTTCCCAATAGGCTTCGATGTGGAGATGTATTAGGGCGGGAGATACGCACGCGAGGAGGAGCAGGCCGGCGAAGGCACCCCAGAGGTTGCCGCGGCCGCCGGAGATCGCGACGCCGCCCACGACTACGGCGGCGATCACCTTGAGTTCGAGGCCGGCGCCACTGAGCGGCTGCACTTGGGGGGACTGGGCGAGGTTCATCATGGCGGCGAGGCCGGTCAGGGCACCGATGAAGACAAAAACGAGAAACGTGACGCGCTGCGGGCGAATGCCCGCGAGGCGTGCGGCCTCGGCATCGGTGCCGACAGCGTAAACAAAACGGCCACCGGCCACGTGGCGCATCGCGAGTGCCAGCGCCACGAGGAAGGCGACGGAGGCGCCCACCAGGACGAGTTGGCCGGCCATTTGGCTGAGACCGAACCATTGGATGCGGTCGGGGAGGTTTACGAATTCGCCCTGGCGCACGAGGTTGAGGCCTTGGCGAAGCGTGACCATGGTCGCGAGCGTGACGACGATGGACGGCAGGCGCAGGCCGGCGACGAGGAGACCGTTGACGGCACCGAGCAGCGCGCCGAGCGCGACGGAGGCGGGGAGGACGAGCAGGAGCGGCCAGCCGCGGGCGGCGAGGAGGCCGGCGCACACGCTGCACACCGAAAACATCGAACCGACGGAGATGTCGATTTGTCGCGTGATGATGACGCACGCCATGCCGCAGGCGACGACGAGGGTCGGCGCTTCGCGCGTCAGCAGCGAGAGAAGCGGTTGCGGCGAGAAAAACGCGGGTGCGAAGATGGCCATGCCGACGAGGACTGCGGCGAGCGCACCGAGGACGGACAGTTCGCGAAAGGAGCGTTTCATGCGGCCCCTCTCTCGGTGGTGCCGAGGGCGGCGGCCATGACGTCATGGGGGGCGGAGCCGCCGGGGAGAATCGCGCGGAGGGTGCCTCCGCCCATCACACCGATGCGGTCACTCATGCCGATGACTTCAGGGAGGTCGCTGGAAATCAAAATCACAGCGAGGCCTTCTTTCGCGAGACGGCGGATGATCTTGTGGATCTCGCTTTTTGCGCCGACATCGACGCCCTGGGTCGGCTCGTCGAGGATGAGGAGCTTGGGCTCCGTCGCGAGCCAACGGGCGAGGGAGACTTTTTGTTGGTTCCCGCCAGAGAGGCTGCCGCCGGGGGCGTCGGGGCCGGCGCATTTCACCGCGAGGTCTCGGATGAAATCGAGCGCGAGGGCGCGTTCGGCGCCGAAACGCAGCCACGTCGTCGGGAAGAAACGGCGGTGAATAGCCATCGTCAGGTTGTGCGCGATGGGGAGCTCGAGCACGACGCCGTGGCGACGGCGGTCTTCGGGGACGTAGGCGATGCCGTGGGCGACGGCCGCTTGCGGCGAGCGGAGGGTGAGGCGTTGGCCGTGGAGCGTGATCTCTCCGGAGTCCGCCGGCGTGAGGCCAAAAAGGATACGGGCGAGCTCGGTGCGGCCGGCGCCGACGAGTCCGCCGAGGCCGAAAATCTCGCCGGACCGGACCTCAAAGGAAACGTTGTGCACTCCGGACGCGCGGCAACCGACGGCCCGGAGCGAGAGCGTCACCGCGTGGCCGGGGGCGGACTCGGCGGCGGGATAAATCTGGGCGACTTCGCGGCCGACCATGAGACGGATGAGGCCGGCTTCGTCGATGTCGCCGACGGCGTGCGTGCCGACGCTCTGCCCATCGCGCAGGACGGTGACGCGGTCGGCGAGGGCGAAGATTTCCTCGAGGCGGTGGGAAATATAAATGACGCCGACGCCGTTTTTGCGGAGGTCGCGGACGACGGCGAAGAGGAGGTGTTGCTCCTTTTGGGTGAGGGACGCGGTGGGCTCGTCCATGATCACGATGCGGGCACCGGCGCCGAGGGCGCAGGCGATTTCCACGAGCTGCTGCTCGGGCATGGAGAGGGAGCGCACTTCGGCGTCCGGGGAAATCTCGGCGCCAAGGCGGGCGAGCAATTGCTCGGCCCGGGCGCGGCGGGCGGGCCAATCGATCCGCGAGCTGGCGGACGTGGCTTCGAGGCGGAGCGCGAGATTTTCGGTGACGGTGAGGTCGGGGAACAAGGCCGGCTGTTGGTAAATACAGGCGATGCCGAGTGCGCGCGCGCTCGAAGGCGTGAGGTTGGCGACGCGTTGGCCGGCGAGGGTGAGGGTGCCGCCGTTGGGTTGATGCGCGCCGGTGATGACCTTAATCAGCGTGCTTTTGCCTGCGCCGTTTTCGCCGAGCAAGGCGTGGACCTCGCCAGCCTGAAGATCGAAATTCACGCCGCGAAGCGCACGCACCCCGCCGTAGTTTTTTACGACTTGGCGGAGTGCGAGGAGCGGGGCAGGGGACATGCTGGGCTGGAGAGAGGAAGGCGGATGAGGGGGCGCACGGCTGTCAAATAAATCATGGGGTGGGTCGGACCGTCCGGCTATTCAAAGTGGGCACGGGCAGCAGCCAAACGCTCTGATCGAGCGCGTGCATGCGTGGGGCAAGGGCGGATCGCCCGCGAGTCGGTGCGATGGGCGGTATGTCAGGGCCGCTACCGACTCACGTGGCATCACCCTGAAATTTCAGGCAGCGAGCGAAAGTCCGTTGAGCGGGTTGCACGCGTCTTGGAACAGTGCCTTGGGGGTGGCGCGTAGCCCGATGATTCCGTCCCGCTCCCCTCGGCTAAAATTCAGTGGACGGTGCTGAAATCACCCTCGTCCACCTCGACGAGGATTGCTGGTCTTCACGCGGACGCGTGATTCATGTGACCTCGAAGCGATGCACGCCGACTGCGTTTTTGCCCGCCTTTTGCACGGGGCGCGGCTCGGGTTGGGCGAAGTCGTTGAGGTCCACGGCGCGGGCGCGAAATTCGTATTTGCCGGGGGCCAAATCCCGCAGCGTCGCCGACCACGACGTCATGCTGTAACGCAGCGGCCACGTCCCCGGCTGGCCGGTCTTCGGATCAAAACCGAACACCTCCTTGGCTGCGACGCCGACCGGGAGAACTCTGCTCCAGTCCGAAGGCGGCGCAGCGAGTTCGCCCGGCGTCCAGCGCGCGGCGCGATACGTCTCATCGTCCTGCACCACGGCTTTCGCGCCGGGCTCGACGCGATGCAACCAGTGTTCGACGCGCTTTAGGCCGGACAAGCCGGCGAGCGCGAGGCCGCTCAGGAAGATCGGGTTTCCCGCTGGAAATTTCTCTGGTGCGCCGTCGAGGTAGGCTGCGGTCTTGAGGTAAGATTCGGGGTCGTTGTTCTGATTTGCGTACGTGTCGTTCGCCTTGAAATCGTTGGTGACCGCGATACGCTGGAGCCACTTGATCGATTTGAAGCCATGCGCCCACGGGACGATGAGCCGCACCGGCCCGCCGCGCTTGAGCGGGATCGGTTTACCATTCAATCGGTAGGCGAGAAAGGGCGTCGGATCTCCGGGCGGCGTCTCCATTGCCTGTGTGTAGCTGAGCGACGATTGGAAGACTTGCTTGGGATCGTTGTTGTGAAAACCCCGGTAGTAGATGCGGCGCACGTTGCGCATCGGGCCGCAGAGCCGCAGCACCTCGCGCAAGGGCACGCCCTCCCACAGGCCTTGGCCGAGCGGCGTCGTAATGTTCAGGCACTGGATGGCTTTGAGAAACGCGATCTTGTGCGTTTGGCCCAGCGCGATGAGCGCGGGCAGATCGAGCGCAGTGCCATCGTCGAGCGTGAGCGTTTTCGTGAGGCTCGCCGGCTCCTTCACCGACTCGCTCGTGAACGGATCGACGACAATCTCCAGCCGCCACGCCTCAGCTGTGAGCCGCGCCTGGACGAGCGCCTCGCCTTGCAGGGAGTGAGGCTTCGGCGTGCCGCGCGAGACGTCGTAGTAATCATCGGTCGGCGTGAGCAGCGCATGGGGATACGACGGGGGCACGCTCTGCGGTGCCCCCGCGACCGCCGCCGTGGACCGACTGACGGCCGCGCCCGCCAACGTGGACACGGCGAGCACAGAGGTGGTGCGGACAAAATCGCGGCGAGAGAGGCGTTCTGGTTCGGGGTATTTGGACATGGGGGAAAGGTGACATCGCGCGACGGGCTGGCCTGCTCGGAATCGGGAGCTGCGGGGGGAGGGCTAGGGGAA
>CANIJN010000011.1 GCA_947467625.1 Opitutia bacterium
AGGGTATCGCTGGCCATGAGTGCGCGAGCCTTGGGCGTCATCGTGACCGGCGGGCGACACCACGTGGTGAGCGTCGAGGATCTGGCGTTTCTCGAACGCACCATGCGGGCATTGGGCGCGAAAGAAATCCACACGGATGGCAGCGACGGTGTCGCCGAGCAGGTCGAAGCCTGGGCGCGACGGCGCGGCATCGCCGTGTGGCGTGTCACGGCGAATTGGCTGCGCGACGGCCCCGCGACTGCGGGTGAGCGCGATATCACGCTGGCCGGAGTCGCGCGCACGGTCATCGCGTTTCCCGGCGAGGCCGCAACCGAGGACCTGCTCAACCGAGCGCGGAAACGCCGATTGAGAATTATCGAAAGTCCGAGCCGGCGGATGGCCCACCGGCCGGCGCTGGATCGGCGGTTCACCACCTTGCAAAGCGGACCGCATCAGCGGCCCGGAATTTCACCCTAACCTAATGAATTCTCCCTCATTCCCACGTATTATCCGCTCTGAAGACGCCGACGCGGTCACTCAATTGCAGACCAAAATCGCGGCGGCGGAAAAATTGCAGACGACTATGAAGGCTGCGAATCTGATCGTCCGCAACCGGCGACTGACCGACGACGAGAAGATCGCGCAACTGGTCGCCACCTGCGGTCTGCGCGACACGAGCGCCCGCGAACTGCTCAAGCCCGACTTCGGGGGCCGGTTCGGATTCCCCGACTACCAACTCACGAACAACGGCGCCAACATCCGGCGGATGCAGCAACGGCTGAAGGGACTCGCCAACGAGAGCGGACGCGCATCGGTGACTTTGCCGTTTGCTGGGGGTCGGGTGGAGGACAACGCCGAAGAGTGTCGCGTGCGGATTTACCACGACGTCAAGCCGTCGCCGGAAACCATCGGTAAACTGAAAACCCACGGGTTCCATTGGACGCCTTCGCTCGGGTGTTGGCAGCGTCTGCGTAACGACTCGGCGCGATATGCGGCGACACGAATCACCGGCGTTTGCTGGCCCGAGGCGGCGCCGGCGACATCAGCCGGGCCGAGTGTCGCGACGGTTAATACCGTAGCCAGCGGCACCGGGGTTCGCTCCGGCTACGCCGCATGACGGCGGCGAGCACAGTCGCGTTGGAGACCCTGCGGCGGATGGCGCGCGGCCATGCGGGCGCGTCCTCCGGCGAAGTCGCGGCGTGGGAAATCCTCGGCAATTTCGGGAAGGAACCTCGGTGGATTTCGCGGGAAATTTCGTGCGCTTGGATAGCTGCGGCAAGCGGGCGGTGGTGCAGTTACTCCTCGACCTCACAACGGGCGGCACGGGCTTGAGTGAGCTGGATTGATTCGTGGGAACGACATGATCGAGTCTAACAATCCGCTGGCGGAGGTCGCGACCGCTGAGGCTTCGCCGGAGGCCGTGCTTCGGTTGGCGCGGTGGCTGCGGGCGAACCCGGACGGTTGGGTGCGGCTCTATCACGGCACGGCGGCTCACGTGCCGGTGGCAAACCAAGGGCTGCTGCCGACCAGCACACGGAGGCGGAATTCGCTGCAATCGCGGAGCGGCTACGTCTCGTTCTCCATCTTTCCGGGCCACGCCGAAATGTTCGCACTGCTCGCGTTCCCGCGCCGGTCGGTGACGGTGTATGGCGTCGATCTGCGTGTGCGTGAACTGGTGCCGGATCTCGACCAGTTGCGGAACCAGCGAGCTTGGGCCGAGCGCTGTGTGAAGCCCACCTTGGCCCACAGCCTCGCCTACGGGCACGGTGCGCAGGTTAAAGGCGCGGTGAGTGCGGCGCGGCTCTTTGCCGTGCGGACGGTCGTGCCGTCGCGGGGTGCGACGATTGGCTATCAACCGAGCGTTGGTTTCGCAACCGGCTCGCCGAGCCGCGCGGCGCTGGATGCGGCTTCGCGACCGAGCCGGGTGGCGATTTGAAACATGACTTCCGATTTACATCATGGACTACTCGGCCTCGTTTCGCTTGATGATTTCATGCCCAGGAAGGCCGTAAACCCGTCTCCCAAACGCTCGCCGGTGCCCAAGCTGCACGCCGAGCTGCGGGAACTTATTTTGACGACGCGCGAGCGCGTCGCACAGGCGGTGAATTCCGGGCTCACACTGCTTTACTGGCAGGTGGGCGACCGGATTCGGCGTGAAGTCCTGAAGGAAAAGCGGGCGGCTTACGGCGAGGAGATTGTGCAGGCACTGGCTGCACAATTGGCGGAGGAATTCGGGGCGGGGTTCAGCCGGAGGAATTTGTTCAACATGGTTCGGTTCTCGGAGGTTTTTGCGGATTTCAAGATTGTGCAGGCACTGACTGCACAATTGGGCTGGACGCACTTCACCCACATTATCCGCCTCGACGATCCGTTGAAGCGGGAGTTTTACGCGGAGATGTGCCGAATCGAGCGTTGGAGCACACGGGCATTGGACCAGAAGATCCAGTCCATGCTGTTCGAGCGGACGGCGCTCTCAAAGAAACCGGAGAAGCTTGCGCGGCAGGAGTTGGCGGCGTTGCGGGAGCATGACTTGGTTTCGCCGGACCTCGTTTTTCGCGATCCCTACGTGCTCGGTTTCCTCGGGCTCAAGAACACGTATGCCGAGAAGGATTTGGAAGCTGCCATCCTGCGGGAAATCGAGGCGTTTTTGGTGGAGCTGGGTCGGGGGTTCACCTTTGTGGCGCGGCAGAAGCGGATGACGATTGATGGCATTGATCACTATCTCGACCTGTTGTTTTTTCACCGTGACCTGCGCCGATTGATCGCGATCGATTTGAAGTTGGGGGAATTTCAGGCGGCGGACAAAGGGCAGATGGAACTCTATCTCGGTTGGTTGCGGGAGCACGAGCAACGGGATCACGAGGAACCACCCCTTGGGCTCATCCTTTGCGCCGGCCGGCGGGAGGAGACGATTCGGCTGTTGAAGCCGGAGAAGACCGGTATTCGCGTGGCGTCTTACATCGACCGGCTGCTGCCACAGAAGCAACTGGAGCTGAAACTCCACGAGGCGGTTCGGCTGGCGCGGGAGCGCCTTGCCGCCACGGAGAGCCAACGGACTGAGTCAGACGGGTCTGCGGTGGAAACGTAGTGAAGCCTAGATTGCGCCAATCCATTTTTCCGTTTGGAGTCAGTTGGGAGAACGACGGGACACGATGACTCGTCTCCGCGGTGATCGTTTTCGCCTATTATTTCCGGATCGTCCCAGCAGTTGTCCTATTTTGGTTGATGCGCTGACACCGGACAACTGACAACGCGGCAGCCATTATATCCAAACTCAGTGAGGCGTCGCTGTGGATTGCGGCTCGGAGCCGGAATGTGGTGCTGTAGGGATCACTAATCGAATCACTGGCAATGAATCTTGCGGCACGGGAGTCTGGGCCGGTTGCGGCTTCACGGTTGCACCTATCGGCGCGACGCTAAGGACGGGAGCCGTGGGTTTGGGAGTTCCGAAAACGACCGCCGTAATCACACAGACCAATGGAGTCCAACTGGCGAAGCACATGAGCAACGAGCCCTTGGTCGCAGCCGCACCGCGATTTTTTAAGGTCTGATACGTTGTCTTCAGGACCGGGTTCGTTTCGCTGAGTCCCTTGCTCATCAAATCCTTTTCCGTGGCAGCGATGGTCGTCTTTAGCAGGGACAGCAACGCCCTCTGGCTCTGATCGACGAGCGTCATCGTCGCTCCATACGTAAGGGCGGCAGCAACAATCACCGCGTTGATCGCCGTGAATCCGCCGCCCTGCTCCACGTCTTTGACCGCCAGCAGGAGCGCGACGGGAATCGACAGGCTCTTCGTCTCCAGGCCGCTGATAATCTTCTCCAGTTTTTCCGAAAGACCGAGGCCGGCGGTCTTTGCTTCCTCCGCCAATTTCTCAGGCGAGTGTTCGGCGAGATAAATTGCCAGTCCCTCGTTGAGACGCCGGGCAAACCGGCTGCTGCCGCGAAGCAGCGCCGTAAAACAAGTTGCAGCCCCGTGGTCCCGAAGAAATTCGGAAAGGGCGGACGCAAAGATTTCGGCCCGCGTGGCTTTTCCGTCTTCGTTGTTTACGAAGTCTTCGATCTGCTGCGTTGAGACGTCATCCGTCAGATCGGCAATGGAAAAGCCTGGACTGACTTCCGTGCGCCTGATGCCGAAGAACAGCAAGGAGCCCGTGGCTGAATCGTGATGCTGCGCCCGTTGCTCAAGTATCCGCCAAAGCCGGATCGCGTCATGGTATCGGCGAACGTCAGGAGGGGCCGCTGTCAGATCATCACCGCAAGTGTGCTCGAAAAAAGCGCCGTTTGATCGGGTCGCAACGAGAACGTAAGCGGCGGGCTCCTGCGTCTGTGCCCGTGGCAGCGAAAGCAGATCCTTCAAATCCTCTGCGACAACCAAACGATCAACCGTGCGCGGGACGTGCAGGGTGATGTTGGCGCGCGCCGCAGCTTCGCCGGACCGGTTGGTGTCCAGCGCTCGCTGCACCGCGGGATCGTCGCACGTGGCGATGAGGTCAGCGGCCGAGAGATCGCGCAGCAGCTCAAACGCCACCGGGCGTGTCAGCACGACGTTCAGGGTGGTCTGACCGTTCCAGCAGCGGCTTTCGGACGCCGCCCAGAGTTGCCGGAGTCCGGCGATGACATTTTTAGACTCCACTCTTTTCCTCGCTTAGTTGGCGCACCAAGTCGGCCGGTGCGTTGCGAATGGTGATGCTCTTCTCCCTGACCGTAATGTTATCCAGCCAGTCGTTGCGGTCGAATTCCAGCTTCAGTCCCGGTTGCGTGAATGTGAATTTCACGAACCGCTTCATTATTTTGCTGGGCGGAGGCGAGAATTCGCCTGCCAGCCCGGACGACTCCTCCGTCAGGTGCTTGAGGATGACAGTCGGATCGTTTGGCCGGAGATAGTTGGCTAGGCCGGTCATGGTCATGGCCCGGTCATTCTTTCGGCAGTCATTCCAATACGAATGCGTTTGCAGCATGATTGACTGCCGATCCTCCGCACTCATTTTCTGCCCTTCCGTGAACTTGTTCAGTGACGTGAACAACTGCATGCCTTGCACTGACGAATCCGTGAGTGGCTCGCAGCCCAAAAACTCGCGGAAGTAGTCCGAAAGGCCCTCCATCCTTCTCGAAACAAAGTGCACGACCCCATCTTCATTCCCCGCCACCGCCGCAATCCGGATTCGGCCCGCGAAACGCAGGTGCTCAAAATCTAGGGTATCTGACGAAATGAGGTTTAATTTCTCATCGAAGCTCGGCTGAACCTTCGTGCTCAAGACGGCCACGAGGATGAGTGCTTCATCGCCGTGCTCATATTGGGCACAAACGACGTAGCCACCGGTCGCCGCCGTTTCCGAGCGCATGCTCGCTTCAAGGAGCTTGGTCGCGTCCCGGGAGAAAGAGATGAACTCAGCATCGGTCGAGGTGGCGAGGTATCGTTCCAGTCGCTGTTCAAACACGGGCTTCGCACCGGCGGGCCGCACGAACCGCCCAGCCACGGGATTGCCATTCTTGATCGCGGCCCGAAGCTCCTGCATGAAATTTTCCGCCAGTGGATCGGACGCTGGCAACAGGTTGTCACGCAGCAGGCTGCTCGTCTGCTTTTCATGCTGCTTCTTGAGGATCTGATGGGCGATGAGTCGGCTGGGCATAAGGAGTCCTGTTTTCTATTCTACTCTGCGGGGTGGGCCAATGGCGGTCCCACCTCCGCGCAAATCACAAAACAACGGCGCCGGCGTCAGGGGGAACTTCATCACAGTAAATTTTGAAAGATGGGGCATCATGAAAAAATCTGAAGGCCCGTGCGCGATAACGCGACCGGGTGCAAGTTGGCGGAAAATTCGGCGGTGTGACCTCGTTGGCTGGAAAACTGCGCTCCCTGCCGAGTAGAAAACCAAGCGCTCCGTGAATTACAATCCTGACAATCTCGCGCCCCTCCCGCGTTGTTCGTTTCTTAATTGGTGGCGGCCCATTCCCGGAGGCTTTTGATGGGGGCGTATGCGGTGTGGGCGCGAGTTTGTCCGGCGGACTCGCGGCCTTTCTTCGCATCGGATTCCGATGCTGGCCGCTCACCGCGCGGGCGTCTTTTAAGTTGACATGGGGTGGTCAGGTGAGCGCCGAGGTGCTAGCTGACAATCGCTATGATCACTCAAAATCCCCCGTCCACCCCACCGGCCACTGCCACTGCCACGGCCGCGACCGCTACGCCTCCTTCCGCGACCGCTACGCCGAGCCCCAAACCGCACCGAGTGATCAAGCTCGGCGTCGACGTGCATTGGCGTGAACACGTCGTTGTGCGCCAGATCGACGGCACCTCGCCGCAGCCCGCGCAGCGTTTCGCGCCCGAGGCGTTCGTCGCGTGGGTCGCCAAGCAGGCGCAACAAGCCGACGTCGTGCATTGTTGCTACGAGGCCGGTCCGTTTGGCTTTGTGCTGCACCGACGTCTGGTGGGCTTGGGCGTCAAGAGCCTCGTGGTGCGGCCGCGCAACTGGGATGAATACGGCAAAAAAGTGAAGACCGACCGGCGCGACGCGCTGGCCCTGGTCTCGTGCCTGGACCGGTATGTCGCTGGGAACACCGAGGCGTTGACGAGCATCCGCGTGCCGACGGAAAACGAGGAGCGCGCCCGTAGCGTCAGCCGTCAACGCGAACAACTGCTGGAGCACCGCAAGCGCCTGGCCGCCCAAGGTCTGAGCTGCGCGCGCTACTACGGCCACGACCTGCCCGACGAATGGTGGCGCGCCAAGAAGTTCGAACTGCTGCAGGCCGAACTGCCGGAATTCCTGGTCGGACTGCTGGCGAGCGTGCAACGGATCGCCCTGCTGGTGCACGCCGAACTGGAGGCCCACAGCGCGGAGGTCGAGTCCGCCCAGACGCAGGAGTTGCCCACCGGCCTCGGTGCACTCACCGCTCAGATTCTCGACCGCGAGATCGGCGACTGGGGTCGGTTCAAAAACCGCCGGCAGGTCGCCAGCTATACCGGACTGGTGCCCAGCGAACACTCGTCGGGCGAACGCCGCCAGCGGGGAGCCATCACCAAGCACGGCAATCCACGCGTGCGCCACATCCTGATCGAAGCGAGCTGGCGGCTGCAACAATTCCAACCCGGCTATCGTCCGCTTAAATCACGTCAGGGCGCATTAGATACGGCCAAGCGCAAGGGCGACAAGCCGGCGCGCAAAAAGCTCTGCGTCGCGCTCGCGCGGCAGTTCATCGTCGACTGGTGGCGCATCCGCACGGGCCGCACGACGCCCGCGAAACTGGGCCTACAAATGAGTTGGCCCGCCGCCTACGTGCTGCGCGGCAAAGCACCGCAACCCGTCGTCGCACCGCTGGCCGTCCCGCAACCCGCCGCCGCGTAACTCCACGAAACTCCGTCGAATCACCGCAAGCAATTTTCCCTTTTGGAGCGGGTTGGCGCCCGTTTTGACCCCTGGGCTTTTGATGTCCGTCCCAAAGTGTGGGCGCCAACTCGTTCCTCTCTCCGACTCGAATTAGTCAACATGCGCTGGCATCACCACGCGCGGATAGCAGGATGAGCCCCGGAATAGCCGGACCGCTTTCAGAGAGGAACCGCTTCAAACTCCACCACCACCGCTCGCCGGCGACCAAGCCGCTAAAAGAAAACCAACCTATCTCAGAAAAATAAACTATCCTCAGCATCACGCTTGACTTCATTTCCCCATAGCAGGGAGTCATGAGCGAGCGGTTCCCTCGCGTTCCCGGCTGCTTTCCTCCGATTGTGCATCTGTTGCCATGCAGGGCACCGCTCCCGTTGGTCGCGGTTGAGACCAGGTTTCAGACCCGCCCCGCGGGAGGAGCGGCAAAAAAGGTGGTAGGTGTGAGGGTGTTTGGCTCGGTTTGTTTGCGTGTGCTGCGCGAAATAAAAATCACCCGAACCACGAAAGAACGTATTCCACCAAGCCTTGCGGCCTCGTGCCCGTATTCGCCTCTCGGCTTTGGACGTTGCGGCGTGTGGGTGCCAGCCCGTTGAACTCTGGGTGTCGGTGTGGTTCGGATGAAAGCGGGACCTACAGCGCTTCGAGCGCGGCAACTTCGAGCAGTTCTTCGAGGATTTCCGGATGGCGCTGTTGGAGGAATTTCTTGACCTTGCCGTTTTCGAGCAGCTTCCGGACGTAGCGCTGCGCCGCTCCGAGGTGGAGGGTGTTCTGGCCGAATTGGTCCTGGAAAATCCGAAAGTCCCGCTCCAGCGACTCCATCTCCTTTTCCATCCGGGAGATTTCGACGGCGGTGAGTCCCTTCACCTTCTTGGGCTCGTCCGGCTTCACCAAGTTCTCCTGCGAGGTGCCGACGAGGAGCGCGCGGGCGTAGGCGAAGGTAAAGTTGCTGCCGCTGACCATGAGCTGGGCCATTTCGATCTGCCGGAGTGCTTTGACCTGTTTCAGGATGTTGAGGGCGCGTGCGGTGATCGGTTTGTCTTTAAGAATCTGGATTGCTTCGGCGTGCAGCCCGTCGAGCAGGTTTTTCCCTTCGACAATTTTGCGCACGTCGAGGTCGAGGGCCTGGGCGATCTGCTCTTCGGTGACGCCGCCCTCCAGCGCCTTCATGATCATCTTGTGCTCTTGGATTAGGGACAGCCGGTTGACCTTGTCGTTGTAGGTGAAGGCGTCGTCTTCGGTGGAGATGAGGCAGGGGGCGGTGGTGTGGCCGAGTTCGCGAATGGCTTTCAGGCGAAGGTGGCCGTCGAGGAGGAGGAACGTGCCCTTGGCGCCCTTGTTCGGATAGACCACGATGGGCTCGACGAGGCCGATGGCCTTGATCGAGGCGAGCACGGCCCGGTATTTCCCGAAGCATTGGTCGGAGGGTTTTACCTGGCGGATCGGCAGAATCGCATCGACGGCAAGGTCGATGCCGCGGCGCTCGAATCCGATGCGAACTTTCTGTGATTGGCTCATCAGGGGTTTTTGGCGCGCTCGACAAGGAACTTGGGGAGGGTGTCGAGATCCTCCGCGCGCAGGAGGGTCGTGAAATTTTCGTCCGCGAGGAGCGCGCGAAACGCCGCGCCGAGGGAGAGCAGCCGTGATTCGCAGGCGCGGGCTTTGCGGACCATCAGCTTCTGGCGCTGGGTTTCCTGTTTGTAGGCGAGGATCAAGCCGTCGGCGGTGGTGCGACGGCGGGCGCGGAGGCGGGCGTCGTTGGTGTAGGTTTTGCCGAATGCCTTTCGCTGATCCAAAAGCCGGCGGAAGATCGAGAGCGTCGCCTGTTTCATGGCCTTGCGCTCGTAGGCCTCGACGAGCATCCGCTGCGCGGCTTCGTCGTCCACTCCGGCAATCTGGATGGCGATGGTGATCGGCAGTCGGCCGAGGAGAACGGCGTCGAGGATGCGCTCCTCGCCGTGATCGAGGAGTCTCAGGATGCCTTCGAGATACTGCGCGGACAGGCCGGTCTTGCGGGAAATCTCGTCGAGGGAATTACCCTGACTGTGCATCCACTGGATCATCCGGATTTGATCGAGAGCGCGGACGCGGCGGCGGGCGATGTTCTCCACGAGGCTGGCGACAAGCCCGTCGGTCTTGGACATCCGGCGGACGAAGGCGGGAATTTCGGATTGGCCGAGAGAGATGAAGGCTTCGAGCCGGCCCTGGCCGCAGACGAGATCGTAGGCGGGCTGTCCGTCGGGGCCGGGTTTCGTTTCGGTGACGGTGATAGGGCGCTTCAAGCCCTGTTCGGCGATGCTGCGGACGATCTGTTCGAACTTCCGGCGTTCGCGCACGCGGGGATTGGCGACGCGGATCGCTTGCACCGGGATCATCAGGATTTCTTTTTCGTCGGGGTTCATGCCACGTCCTCGATGGAGATGCGCTCGGCCAAGGCGTAGAAGAAGCCGAGGTCGTCGAACCGGTAGGTGTCGAGCAGCGCGTTGTTGCACTCGGCCAGCCGGAGGCGGAGGGCCACCTGATCGAGTGCGGGGAAAAGATAGTAGTCCTTTATGCCGTGGTTGGACTCGTCCATGCGGGCCACGATGGTGATGTCCGGTCGGTGCGTTTCCTCGAAACGAACCAGCCACCGGTGCGCGCCGGCCGGCGTGTGCAGGCAGCGGGAGAGAACGAGCGACACGACGAGTTCGTGGTCGAGCACGAGCAGTTCGTTGGCGGGGTTGCGGTCGACGTGGACGCCGAGGGTTGCGAGCTGAGTGATGACCTCCTGGACAATCTCGGGATGTTTCTGGCGGAGGAAGCGGTTTACCTCGATGAAACTGAAATCGGTGTCGGGCGTGTAGCCAATGAGCTGGTAGGCGCGGACGAGGCTGCCGAACCGGTGGCGGAAGGAAGCGCTGGACGGCAGGTCGTCGCATTCGTCGATCAGCAGGCCGGAGATGCGGCCATGCTGAGAGAGAATTTGCCGGAGCCGTTCGAGCATTTCCTCGTCGGTGAAGCGCTTGGCGCGGGCGAGGATGATTTCCTGCACCTTCAGAAAATCCTCGGTCGAAACGATGGCGGGGAATGCGGCCTTCACCCGAATCCACATGTCGGGCGGATTCTGGACATGCTTCCGTTTCAATTTGAAGGAAGTGCGGTGATAGACGTTGTTGCCGAGGTATTTTTCGTTGGTGAGAAGCTGATGCACCGTGCCGCGGGTCCACGGTCTCCCCAGATCGGTGCGGACGTTGCGCGCGTTGAGTTGTTCGGCGATCTCGCGTTCGGTGAGATGCTCGTCGAGGAACGCGCGGTAAACCCAACGGACCGTGGCAACTTCCTCCTCGGGACCGAGGGTCAGGACGACACGGTCGGTCTGGAGGCTTTTGTGTTCGCCGACGGCGAGGACGCCTTTGAGCTGGCCCGACTGATCGATCAGCATCCGGCGGAGCCCATAGCCGGCCGCGCCGCCTTGCTTGAAGCCGAGTTGAATCAGCCGGCAGGCACCCTGAAAAACCTTGGTCGAAAGCTCCCGGCTGTATTCGCCGGCCATCGAGCGTTTGACGCTCTTGATGATGTTCGAGGTCGGCGAGCCATCGTTCTCGAATTGTTCGGCGCAGTAGTGAACCGTGATCCCGGCGCGTTTGCAGATGTATTCATAGTAGCCGCTTTCATCGGCGTCCTGAAACCGGCCCCAGCGGCTGACATCGTAAGCGAGGATGCACTTGAAGTCGGCGGCGCCTTTTTCGACTTCCTCGATCATCTTGCGGAGACTGTCGCGGCCACGGACATTCAGGCCGCTCTTGCCGGCGTCCTCGAAGACCCGCACGACCGCCATGTTCCGGCGAGCCGCGTATTCCTTGATCCGGTCGAGCTGATTCTCCGTGGAATACTGTTGGTGCTCGGTGGACATGCGGACGTAGGCCGCAGCCGGAGTGACGGCGGCATCATGGGGCTTGAGCGGGAGTTGAGGCTGCCCGCTCATTTTCAGATGAAGGGGAACACGCTGGGCGGGCTCCCGTTCTGGGAGCGGGTGCTATTTTTTCGGGGCCGCGCGCATCTCGTCGAGAATGGCATGGCCGGCGAACATGATGTCGCGCAGGTCGTCGGCGATGACGTTTTGTAACGCAGTCCCCCGCACCCAGGCAATCAGGCCGAGCAGCGCAGTGAGATGGGGAGTCCAGGAATCTTGTAACGCAGGGCAGGCGTCTTGTAACGCAAACTGGGTAAGCAGAGAACTCAGCGTGGTCTTTTCCTTTCCGGGGTCGTCACATTTGGCGGCGCGACGGCGCCAGTAGCCGGGGTGGGCTGCGCGCCATGCCTTCACACGGTCGGCGGGCGTGTCTCCGGTGTGGTAGGCGGCGTTGCCCGTCCTCGCGAGCCAGCGGCGCTGGCTTTCGCGCCGACTGATTTTGCGGCACACTGGCCGGACGCAGTAGCGCTGGCGTCCGGCCGAGCGGTAATCAGGGATGAACAATGCGCCGCACGCGGCGCATCGGGGATGCGAGACAGTTTTTTTTGATGTGAGGATTCACATTGGCGATCATGCCGGGATTCGCAGGGCAGGCATGGCAGGAAGCGCCACGGAAGGATCTTTGCGGTGAGATCGGTAGATTATTTCACGCGGCGAGTTGATTTTCTGACACCATGATCGAGCGCATGCGATTCGCCCCGCAGCCATTTCACAATATCCTCAAGCCGAGTCTCGGCGGTCTGGAATCCGCCATTCCAGATCGCCACGGGTGCATGCATGGAGCGCTCGAAACCGGCCGTCGTCATCGTTTCCGGCAATTCCGTCCACTGTCGCTGCGCCAAATGCTCTGGTGCGCGAAAGGTCACGGGCGGAACCCGGAGCGTCTGCCCGAGAGCGTTGATCCACGGATCATGGCGCTTGGCGGTGGGCGCACCTTGGAGACGGCGCGTCACTACCAACACGGGAGGTCGGCGACGACCAACGGCCTTGGAGCGCAGCACTTGGTGAATCACCGCATTGATGTGCGGGTCAGCGAATCCGTATCCGCCGATGAGAATCGCGTCTGCCTGATAAGCGTGGTGCGTCAGCACGCTGTAGAGCGTGAGGAACGGCTCTTCCTGCAATTGATCGAGCTTGAGGCCGCCGGTGACGAGCGATGTCGGGAGGATACGCTTGCCGTCGGCTGCCAGGCGGACGTCTTTGATGTCCTCCCAGTCTTCGCCGTCGCCGGTTTGGCTGAGATCGTCATGCCACACCACTTTCAGTCCGAAGTCGTCATGCTCCTGCTCGCGACTGCCGACGCGAATGCGATGGTGAACGCTGCCGTGAAGATGATATAGGAAATCCCATTGTTTGCGGCTCAGGATTTGTGTCGGCTGAAACGCTCCGCGCTGGCGGTCGAATCCGACAAAAGCGTTGGGAAGCGCATTTAGTGCGACGGTGTCGTGGTTCAGGTTATAGACGCCGACAGAGAATTGCTCCGTGAGCGTCGTGAGCAGCCGTTGATATGGGTTGAAGGCCGCCGTGCCTCGATCGTTTTCCAGCTCCAACTCGAAACGCCGCGAGCAATCCCGAATGCGAGTCGCGATGCGAGCGCACAGGTAGTGAAGCTGTCCTTGAATAGCGTGAAACACCTTGCCGCTCGCGTGGCCGTCCAGGTCGGTCGAATCCGGACGGATTTTCAGTGAGGCAAACACGTCCGCCTGCGGAATCCACTTAAAGATTGGATCGCCATACGGCTTTGCGAGGACGGCGTTCATCAGCACGTGAAGATCGCCGAGGACACGCTCGTAGTTCGGAGCCGTGCGGGGTTCGGTGAAGCTCTTCAGCTCGGACGACAGGTCGGCGGAGTAATTTTCCCGGTTCGACCAAAGCAAATTGAAATAGTCGGCGTGGGTTTGCGCGGACAGCGATTCGATGGGATCGCGACCGAGCCGCTTGACATAGTCTCTGGCCCATTGGCGGACTTCACCGTCCAGGTCGCTCGCAATCGGAAAACCCTGTTCGGCCGAGCTGCCGGCGCCGAGGATGACCAGAAGCTTTTTTTTCGCGGGCATGCCTGTTGAGCAACGACCGCGAGACGCTGCCGTCAACGAAACATGCTGCCGACGAAGGGAACGCTCGCGCCGACAAAATGGCTCCTCCTGCCCGCCGCGAAATTGTGCCCCGGCCGTCAAGGTAGTGCTCCTTCGTCGCCTCACACCTTGACTGCCGGAGAATACCGCGGCCTATCGGGTCAGGTGGAGCGCTGGCCGTCGTGTCAAATGGCCTAGCCAACAGGATTGCATGTGAGTTCGCCGTGGAAGAGCGTTGCCTGTTTTCCGCCATGAGTGAACGCACCGCCATGTTTGTCGACATCCAGGGGTTCGCTGTCCTTTACGGTGGCGAGCACGATTCGCTTTGGGGCCTTTCGGAATTGATGCGAGGAGTCTACCTGCTCGGCACTGAGGCCAAGCGCCTCGGAATTTCGCGCCTGTTCGCGCATCACATTGGCGACGGGTTCGTGCTCGTTGACGACAGCGGGACCGCGAATGTCACCCGCCTCGTCTCGGTCGCGGTGGCGCTGCATCAATTTACGCTCATCAAGGCCGGTCATTTCTGCGCATCCGCGATCGAGCGAGGCGAAATGGCCGACGTGATGGGCTGTTATCCGGAGGAGGTGTGCGACGCGCGGTCGAAATACGGCGCGCTGCCGTTGGGTGATGGCCTGATGACCGTCTTTCCCGTGATGGGCACCGCGATCATTAGAACGGTAAAGCTGCAGGCCAAGGCCCACGCCGCCGCGATCCTCCTTCCGGCCGTGCAGGCGGTAGGGTTGGAAGACGGCGTCTCCACGACGAGTGAAGGCGATAATCTATATGTAGATTGGGTGGGGAGCATGTCCCCGACGATCAAATTGGCGCGGGAAATTATGGGGATTGACCGAGTGACGTCGGCCCAACTCGCGGCGGCGATTGACGCCTCGGTCCTGCGCAACAATTGCAAACCCGACTGGACCGTGCGGACGTGGGGGTTTTTATCTCGACTATGAACGCTGCGTGCAAAGCACCGACGCGGAAACGCGAGGCCGCGAAACCCAAGCGGGCTCGGAAACCGGCGCGCGTGACGGGCGCCGTTATCTTTCTCGCGTCACTCCTGTGGGAGGATGATCGCGAAGCGGACGAGCCGTTGGGGAAATTACGAATGGAGTGGCGAAAAAAACATCTCGTGATGGACCACCTGGCGGACTTGCGGGTGCCGATCCGCTATTGGCGAAAAAGTGGCATCAACGGCCGGCGGAAAGGACAATATACGATGGTTTTCGCAGGCAAGGAACTTGGCACCGCGAAGGTCTCCAAACTGAGCGCGGTCCTACCGGTGCGCGCGGGCGTCATCCCCGCGAAAACGGAAACACAGATTGCACGCGAAGCGGACGCGCTGGCCCGGGCGGAGGACATACAAAAGAACGGCGACCCGCGACACGTCTGCACTTGGGGCGTCGTCGCGATGGCCATCAATCCGAATTCACCGCACCGCGCGGAGCTCCGGCGCGTTTGGCGCCGCATCTTCAAGAGAGATCCGAACAAGGAGCACTGGAGGTTCGGGCCGGACGTGGTCGATCGCTCCGGTTTCTTGCGGGTCAAGTTGCGGTGGAGCGATGAGGCGCTGCGAGGCGTCGATTTCTGCTTGGCCACTCAGACCAACCCGGCGGTGCCGCTACCATCGCCGCAGGCAATTGCCGACGCGGCCCGGCCGATGGGAGCAAATTCATATTTCCACCGAACCGTTTCAGCCGGAATCGTCACCGTAGATGACGAAGCGATTCATGCATGCCTCGCGACGGCTCGTGCCGGCGTGTCGGAGACAGTGGAGTGAAGCATTTCAGACCATCGTCGCCGCCCCAAGCAGTTCGATGCGGTCGACGTCCCTCAGAAAATCTGCTCGGGCAACTATTCTGCCTTGGAAAAGGGCCAGCAGGACAAATTTCCGTTTCTTGCCTCGCCGCACCCCGAAGAAACGCTACGCTCCCGGCATGGCCAGTTCCGCCCAGATCAAGGCAATGCTTCAAAGTCACGGCTCCGGTGACAACGACCGGTTTTATGCCGTTGCACTTCAAGTTGCCGCAGCCGAGGCCCGCCGTGGGCATGATCGTCTTGCGAAGGAGATTCAGGAGATGGTCGAAAAAGCGCGTTTGGCCAAATCGAACCAACGGGCGGCTTCCATCGTCCCGCTGTCTATGCCGCAGGGCGAGGCGGCGGATCTGCTCGAGGAAGTCCCGGGCAATTGTCGTGTTTCCGACCTAATCCTTTCCCAACCACTTCGTGACCGGGTTTCGAGAATTCTGGAAGAACAGCGTAATCTCAGCCAACTCAAGGAGCATGGTCTGCGCCCACGTCAAAAGCTGCTATTCACCGGGCCTCCGGGATGCGGCAAGACCATGACCGCATCTGCATTGGCGGCAGAGCTATCCCTGCCGCTTTTCGTGGTCCGGCTTGACGGACTGATCACCCGTTACCTTGGGGATTCGCTGTCAAAGCTCCGTCTCGTGTTCGACGCGGTAAATCGCTCCCGTGCGGTGTATCTCTTTGATGAATTCGATAGCATCGGCTATACGCGTGAGTTTGCTAATGAAGTCGGCGAAATGCGCCGGCTCTTGAACAGCTTTCTCATGTTCATTGAAAAACTGAACAGCAATAGCCTTGTAGTCGCAGCGACGAATCACGGCAGTCGTCTGGACAAGGCGCTATATCGGCGTTTCGACGACCTAATTGAGTTTGGACTGCCAGGTGACGAAGAAACCTGGACTACCATCCGAACTCGGATGGCGGGCGTCCATACTGCGTCGCTTTCGCAAGCCAAGTTGCTGCCCGCGGCCAAGGGACTTAGCTTCGCGGAAATTACCCGCGCCTGTGAGGAAGCGGTAAAGGGAATGCTCATCGGTGGGAGGAAAAGTGTGACGACCGACATGCTCGTAAACGCTCTCACCGAGCGCCGTTTATTTCTGAACCATTGATCTCAATCCGTGGCCGATCCTCAATTGCCCCTGTTTCGGATGCCCGAGCCCGCGCTCCGGCACCTCAATCTCCCCAAAAAACCGAGCAGGTTGGATTACAAGGGCAATGGGCGGGGAGCGTCGCCGAGACAGGTTGATCGCACCCTGCACGGAGCGAGTCTGCGCCGGCAGATTGAAACGGTCGAAGCCCAGATTACGGCCGTGGAGGAACAAAGAATCGAACAGGGGCTTCCGGCTCAGGTAGATTTGATTCTCGAACTCGAATCCGCGCCTGACTTCCCGCTTTCGGCCGACCATCTCCATGCGCTCACGTCAGGGACCAACGGAACGATTTCCTTGCTGCACGCCCGCCCGGTTAGTGATGACCAGGGCGTCGAGCGCACCGTAGTCGTCCTGCACGTGCGGTATGGCTCCATTCATTTCCTAGCCGACAAGGTCCGCAACTATCAGGAAGGGACCACCAAAAAGGGAAAGACCCCAAATGCCTGGATTGCCAATCTTGCGCGGATCGGTGTCGCGGCTCTCGCAGCCCTGTGGACCGACACCGACAAATTGCCGGACGACCATGAGCCCCATTGGTGGGAACTTTGGGTGCGCCGGGAGCCGGCCGTTTTAAGCCAGTTCGACAGAATCGTTCAGCAACTGGCCGTCCAACACCGTCCTGAACGCCTCGCTTTGCCCGACCATGTCATCGTCGTGGTGCAGGCGACACGCGCGCAATTGGAGTCGTCGCTCGATCTGCTCAATACGCTCGCCGAGGTGCGGCGTGCCCGTCCGTGCAGTATCGGCCTCTCGGACCTTCGCGGCGCCGAGCTGGCAGAGTGGATAGATGATGCGCTCAACCGTGTTGCTTTGCCGGGTGCAGATGCCCCCGTCGTTTGTCTCCTCGATTCGGGCGTCAATCGCGGACATCGCCTCATCGCTCCGCTTCTTGCCGAAGGTGACAATCATACCGTGTTTGGGGATCGGGACGCCAGCGACTGCTGGCCGGGAGGGCATGGCACCCAGATGGCGGGCCTCGCCGCCTACGGTGACCTCCGAACCTTGATGCTTTCGAATCAGCCTTGGGCTCAGAGCCACCGTCTGGAGGGAGTTCGCCTGATCGATCCGGCCCGGCCGCACGAGCCGGAAAACTACGGCCAGGTAACCAAGCAAGGCGTTACCCTGCCGGAAGTGGCTGCCCCCCACCGCCGTCGTGTCTATTCGCTGGCGGTCACGGCCGATGGATTGAGCGACGCCCGGCCAACGTCATGGTCTGCCGCCGTGGACGCTGCCGCCTTTGGCGCAGAGGAGCGGGGCGAACCCAAACGAATTATTCTCGTTTCCGCCGGCAACGTCGACGCCCTGTCCATGGGCGGTGCCTATCGGTATCCGCAGGATAACCAAAAACTCACCGTTCAAGATCCGGCCCAAGCATGGAATGCCGTTACGGTGGGCGCCCTCACGCATCGGGACCGTATTGAAGAAACGGACGCGGAGTCCCGTTTGCTCTCCCCTCTGGCCGGACGCGAGCAGTTGAGCCCTTTCAGCCGCACCTCCTGCGACGCCGATCCGCATTGGCCGATCAAACCGGAAATCGTGATGGAAGGCGGAAACGTCGGCTTGCATCCCCGGAACGGTCCCGAGCGTCGCGACTCACTTGATCTTCTCAGCACGGCGGCGGAATTTCGGGTCCGCCCGATTTGCGGGATGCGGGCCACGAGTGCGGCGACGGCCCTTGCAGCGCGACTGGCGGCCCAGCTCCAAGCGACCTATCCGAACTATTGGCCGGAAACGATTCGCGGGTTGTTGGTCCACTCGGCGCGGTGGAATGATGCGATGTTGGGAGACCTCAATCCGTTCGCTGCGTTCACACGGGAAAAACGGGCGCTGTTCATTCAAATGCTCCGGTGCTACGGTTTTGGCGAACCGGATACTGCGCGAGCCCGATTTAGCTCCCAGCAGGCAGTCACACTTCTGCGGGAAGACACGATCACGCCCTTCAAAGGCTCCGCCGGCGCGGCGGGGCTGAACGATTGCCATATTCACGGGCTGCCGCTCCCTACTGCCCTGCTGCAGGCGAATCCCGCCACCACCTGCACCCTCAAGGTCACCCTGTCGCATTTCACCGCACCCAATCCTTCGGCCAGCAATCGCATCCCCGGTTCACGTTACCGTTATGCGGGGTGCCTCCTAAGGTTTCAGGTTCGGCACAAGGACGACAGCGTCGCGGAATTTGAAAGCCGTGTAGCCAAAGTGGCAGAGGAGGACGAGGAAGCCAATGAGGAAGGACTGGAGGCTCGTAACGATTCGGCCTGGGCGCTTGGGGCCAAACTGCGCGGCAAAGCCGGGTCGCTTGTTCAAGACATCTGGCAGGGGAGTGCTGCCGACCTGACGCAGATGGATCGGATCGCTGTCTTTCCTGTCAAGGGATGGTGGGCGGCGCGGAGTTTCAATGATCGGAACTCTCCCTGGTATCGGTGCCATCGGCGCACGGTCCGCTACAGCCTGATTGTTAGCGTTGAGATCGCCGCCGAAGTGCAACTCTACAACGAGATCAACAACATCATCGTCAGCCTGCCCGTGGACGTGGAGATTGGCACATGATTTTGATTCGCTTCAAAAGTTCGTGGTTTCATCCACGGCGGTTGAAGCGAATGAAGCGAATTGATGACGAGAAACCCAGTTGCCGGCCCGTCAGGTCGACGCCATAGTTTGACTCACCTTCGAGTTCCCCTGCGGTTCTCCCTCGGAAAGCGAAGGATTCGCTTCAAAAGTTCTCGATTCGATCCACGCCGGGCAGCCAGTGTGAATTCTGACGCGAACCGTCTCACGGTCCGGTCAAAGATTGGGCTAACTGACTGCAAAATAGGTAGAAATGAATCCCGGCGATTTGACCGATCTCGGCAATGGTTCGCGTCAGCCGTTTTTTTCGCCCCTATGGTTAAAAAAAATTCAGGCGGCCTCCCGGTGATAGAATTTCAGCAGGCCGCCGATGCGCTCGCGCGTGCGGATTTTTCTAGAGGAAGTGCCGATCCGGTCTTCTGCCACCGGAAAGAGGTTCACGCTGTCCTTTCCTTGGTGGTTCCTCTCCTCGTGATAATGTAGCGCGTATTTCAAGAGCACATGGCGAAGCGACGCCTCGCCGAAGAGGAGCAGCTTCGACAGACACTCCTCTTTCACCGATCGATACCACCGTTCGAGATGGGCGTTTAGGTTTGGACTGCGTGGGGGCAGGGCCAAGGGTTCGACGCCAGCCGACCGCAGGGTGGCGCAAGAGGCCGCGCTAAACTTGGCATCCCGGTCATGCAGCAGATGTCGACAGCCGTTCAGAAAGCCGTCGCCAACCATCGTCAGGTTGCGAGCTATCCGCTTCATCCACTCCCCCGTAGGCGCCAAGGTGACACCAGCGATGTGAATCTGGCAGGGAGCAACGACCGGGGCATGAAAGACAACTCGGGGGACCGTCAACAAACGTCGCTCGGATAGGCCGGAGTCACAGCGAAAATCGATTTCGCTTTTCTTTGTTCGGTTTTTGAGAGCGGCGGTTCTAATTAAAGCAACCCCATGATTGGCGATACCGAGTTACTCAGGCGCTACGTCGAAGAACACTCCGAGCCGGCCTTTGCCAGTTTGGTGCAGCGGTATGTCGGGCTGGTTTACTCGGCCGCCTTGCGCCGCACTAACGGCGATGCGGCGCTCGCCGAGGACGTCACGCAGCGAGTGTTCGCGCTTTTGGCCGGTGAAGCAGCCCGTCTGCAACGACACACGGTCCTGTCCGGCTGGCTCTACGTCGCAACGCGCCACTCCGCCGCCAATGAGATGCGGGCCGAAAAGCGTCGCAAACTCCGGGAAGAGGAAGCCCACGCCATGCAAGAAATATCCACGCCCGATCCAAGTTGGAACCAATTGCGCCCTGAGCTCGACAGCGTGATGGACGAATTGAAAGCGCCCGACCGCGACGCCGTGCTCCTGCGCTATTTCGAAAACCGCCCGTTCGCCGAGATCGGCTCAGCGTTCCGTATCTCGGAGGATGCTGCACGGATGCGCGTGGATCGAGCGTTGGAGAAACTGCGGGTGTTGCTGGCGCAACGCGGGATTCATTCAACCGCGGCGGCTTTGGGGACGGTGCTCGCAACTCAGGCGGCGGGAGCCGCGCCCACAGGATTGGCCGCGTTCGCAACCTCAAGCGCCCTTAGCGGTGCGGAAACCATCGGAAGTGCAACCTCCGGCCTTGGAGTATTCAGCGCCGTTGGCGGCCTCAAGGTCGTGCTCACAGCCGCCGGGGTCATGGCGCTGATTTCGGTCGGAACCGCGGTCTATCACTACGAATCGGCGAGAGAAACACGCACCTCCCTCTCTGCGTTGCAACTGGCTCACGCCGGACTGCAACAACAGCTCCAACGGCAAGCCGAACGGGCGTGGGAGGCCGAGGAAAATTCCCGCGTCGCCGACTCGCGGATCGCGGTCGCCGAAGAAACGCAAGGACTCGGGAAGTCCGCGGGGACAAACGAGCGGGCCACATTGCGACCGGTCGGAAACACCCTCGATATCCTCATGGCCGATCCGACCTATCAGAAGATATCGGTAAAGCAGTATGCATCGACGCTCCGCTTTCGGTATGCGGCACTATACCGCAAGCTCGGCTGGCCCCCGGCAACCATCACTGCATTCGAAAACTTCAAGGTTAAGGAATACGAGGCGCTGAACGACACGATGGCCGCCGCCCGCTCCGAGGGCGTGTCAGTCGTGGAGCCGACGCTGAAGACGCTGATGAAACCGACTAACTTCGCGTTCAGCGAAGAGCTTCGGCGGCTCATCGGCGATTCCGCCTATTCGGCGTATTTAAACCACAACGAACAGTTCTCTGCGCGAACCGCCGTCGAGGCTCTCGCCGGTCTTCTGCAATACTCGGCAACACCTGTCACAGTCGCCCAAACCGAACAGTTGACCAGAATCATCGCGACCAACACTCCACGCGTTCAATCCAACGGCCTCGTTGGAGTGTCTCGCCCCACCGACTGGGATACGGTATTCTCCCAGACAGAGGGAGTGCTGGGGGCTGCTCAATTGGAATCACTTCGCGCAGTCGCAGAAAAAACGCGGGCCACGCAAGAGTTGCACGACCGCGCCCAGTCGTTGCTGCGCGCCGCGGCGGCCGCGGCGCCAGCGGGACCCACCAAATAGTCCGCCGCGTTTGCCCACTGCTGCCCACCCAAACGATTCAGTGCCCATTCCCTAAATCGATTTAGCCTTTTTCCGATATGCAGCGCACCGGCGTCCTGCCGCGATCACTGCCCCCCCTACCCCACCCCAGGTCAAGTTGGTATCCCATGTTCCACGAACCATCGCACGGAAGCACGAGCACATAGCCATAGTCCAAGCGTGGCGAACCCCCTCTCACAATGAACGAGTCCTATCCTTCTTTTGCGTTATCTTGGCTGCCGTCCGAGCAACGGCACCGAAGCGGTTTTGCACGAGGCGCATTGCGCCTCGCGCGGACCGGGTGCCTCGCAATCACTGCAATGATTCCCGCTTTTGCAGCGAGCTTCGCACCGGTCCTCCAACCGTTTCTTGACGGCCGACAGATTGCCGGGGCAGTCGTGCTCGTCGCCGATGCCCAGAAAACCCTGCACGTCGAGACGGTCGGGTTCGCTGATGCCGCCACGCAGAAGAAGATGGCGCCTGACACCCTATTCTGGGTCGCGTCGATGACCAAGCCTATCCTCTGCACCGGGCTCATGATTTTGGTCGACGAGGGCAAGGTGGACGTGGACGCGCCGGTCGCGAAATACCTGCCCGAGTTCAAAGACCAGTGGCTCATCGCCGAGCGGGACGACGGACGCCAAGTTCTAAAAAAGCCCGCGCGGTCCATGCGCGTGCGCGATGTCCTAAGCCACACCAGCGGGATCACGCGCCAGCTTTCCTTTCCGGGCGTGCCGGGCGGAGACGATCTGCCGCTGAATTACCGGGTCGCCGCGCTGGCCCTCCAACCCTTGGAGAGCGAACCCGGCACCGCATTTCACTACACCAACGGCGGCATGGCTGTGGTCGCGCGCCTCATCGAAAAAGTCTCCGGCCAACCCTACGCGGAATTTCTGCAACAGCGGATCCTCGATCCGCTCGGGATGAGGGACACCACGTTCTGGCCGTCGGACGCGCAGGCCGCGCGTCTCGCCACCGGCTATCGCGGCACGAAGGACGGCACGGGCCTCGAGCCGGCGCCGCTCGATCCGTTTCGCAAGCCGCTGAGCGATCGATCGCGCCACGCGTTTCCCGGCGGCGGATTGTTTTCCACCGCGGCGGACCTCACGACGTTTTGCCAGATGATTCTCAACGAGGGCACACTCCACGGTCGCCGCTATCTCTCGCCTGCGATCGTGAAACAAATGACTACGCGGCAAACCGCGCCCGGCATCGCCGAGAGCTATGGCTTTGGCTGGACTACCACACCGCGCACCGCCGCCCACGCGGGTGCCTGGAAGACCAACATGACCGTTCATCCGTCGGCCAACTTGATCACGATCTTCCTCGTGCAGAACGCCACCTGGCGCAACGACGAGGGCAAGAAGGCCGAGCCGGCATTTCGCAACGCCGCGCTCGCCGCCTTCGGCAAAGCCGCACCTCCCACCGCACTAGGAGCACCATCCTCCCCCGTCGCAGTTCCCGCATCGACCACCGCAGTCCCGCCCCCGCCGCCCGAGTTGGCCGCGCCGCCAGCCGCCGTCGCTACGCCGGTGCCCACGCTATCCGTCACCAAAGAACACGTCACCGTCTTCAACGTCCCCGGCCAATACGGCGGCTGGCCTGCGAACCACGGCATGTGGCAGTGGGGCGATGAGGTCGTCGTGGGCTACACCGAGGCGACCTACAAAGCGCAGATCAACGCGCATGCCGTCGATCGCAGCGTGCCGTTTCAGGAGAAACAGGCGCGCAGCCTCGACGGCGGACGAACGTGGAAAATCGAGTCGGACCTGCCGTTCCGCGAGCCGGCGAAGGCGCCGAAACCCGTGGCGTTGACGCAGCCATTGGATTTCACCGCGCCGGATTTTGCGCTGATGTTTCGCTTCGGCAGCATGCACGTCGGCCCCTCATGGTTCTACACGACGCATGACCGCGCGCGGACCTGGCAGGGGCCGTATGTCTTTTCCGTCGAAGGCATCGACCGGATCAGCACGCGCACCGATCTCGTCGTGCTAGGGCCGCGCGACTGCCTGATGTTCGGCAGCGCCGCGAAGGCCGACGGCAAGGAAGGCCGCGTGTTCTGCGCGCGCACGACCGACGGCGGTCTCACCTGGAAACTCGTTTCGCACATCGGCCCCGAGCCGACGGGTTTCGCAATCATGCCCTCGTCGCTACTGCTCAAGGGCGGGGCGATCCTCACGACGATTCGCCGGAACGAACCCGGCGAGGGCGGACACATCGAGGCCTGGCGAAGCGCCGACCAAGGCAAGACTTGGGCGGTCACCGGCAAGGCCGCAATCAACCTCGGCGGCGGCCCGCCCGCGCTCGTGACGCTGAAGGATGGGCGCGTCGCGCTCACCTACGGATATCGCCGCAAGCCCTTCGGCGTGCGCGCGCGCATCAGCGCCGACGGCGGCTACACCTGGGGTTCGGAGATCGTGTTGCGCGACGACGGCTTCAGCGGCGACCTCGGCTACGCGCGCAGCGTCGTTCGGCCCGACGGCCGTGTGCTGACCGCGTATTATTTTAACGGCCCGCGCGACGAAGACCGTCCGATCGCGGCCACGCTGTGGACGCCGCCCGACGCGGCCGCCGAGGCCGCGTTGCACCGTCCCACACTCAGCCCGCTGACCAACGGCACAGAGTGGAAAAATGACCGCCCCGTGGCGTTGAAAAACCCGCAGCGCCCCCGCGTCGAGACGAGTTTCGTTTACCAGCCCTCGACCGAGTGGACGTATTCGCACCATCAGAGCATCACGTTTTTCAAGGGCCGCTTCTACGCGATCTGGTCCAACGGCCGCGTCGGCGAAGACGAACCCGGGCAACGCGTGCTCATCTCAAGCTCGCCTGACACACGCACGTGGACGAAGCCGCGCCCGCTCGTCGATTCCGTGACCGATGCCGCCGGGATCGAGCGCGTGCTCACCGCGGGCGGTTTCCACCAGCACAACGGCACACTCGTCGCGTATTTCGGCAACTACGGCCCGAACAAGGAAACGACGCACCTGCAGGCCGTCACAACGACCGACGGCGAAACGTGGAGCGCAGTGCGCGACATCGGCATACCGTTCTGCCCGAACCAGGGACCGGAGCGCATCAAGTCCGGCCGCCTGATTTTTGCGGGCAACACCTCGTTCCCCTACACCGACGATCCCACCGGCCTCACCGGCTGGAAGATGACCGGTATCTATCCCTCAGAGATGGCCGCGAAATTCAAAGACGACCCGATGACCTTCGGCGAAGTCGCCATGCGCCACGGCTGGCCGTCGTCGCTGTGCGAAGGCTCGTTCTTCGAAACGGACGACGGCGTGCTGCACATGCAGCTCCGCAACGTCAGCCGCGCGTTCCTCGGACGACTTTGGACCACGCAGAGCCGCGACCAGGGCGCGACGTGGTCGGCGCCCGCGCTCACGTCCTTCAGCGATTGGAACACGAAGTTTCACTTCGGCCGCCTGCCCGACGGACGGTTTTACCACGTCGGCAATCCGCTTGCCGGCAGCCGCATTCCGCTCGTGCTGCACCTCTCGCGCGACGGCGTGAACTTCAACCGCCACTTCGTCCTCGGCGACACTCCCTACCAGCGCCTTCAGGCCGGCGGCCACAAGGGCGGCGAATACGGCTACCCGCACACCCTCGTCCACAAAGGATCACTCTACACAATCGTCTCGCGGCAGAAGGAAGCCGTGCAGGTGCTGCGCGTCGCGCTGGCCGACCTGCGGGATTGAAACACCGTCGCCGCTGCCCATTCCCCCCACTCACCGCAACCCCAACCCAATCCCATGAACACGTCGCCCCGTCTCGTTCGGAAAACCGCCCCCGCCGCACTAGGACTGCTCCTGTGCGCTTCGCTGTCGGCCCAGACCGCTCCTGCCCCGGTCACTCGCACCACGGTCGAGCCCCCGCCCGCCGAAACCATCGTCGAGCTCTCGCCCTTCATCGTCGATACGTCCAACGACCGTGGTTACGACGCCGCGAACACCCTCTCCGGCAGCCGCCTCAGCACGCCGTCCAAATACGTGGGCGCCGCCGTAGCCGAAATCACGCTGGCGTTCATGCAGGATCTTTCCCTGACGAACGTCCAAGATCTGATCGATTTTGCGCCCAACTCCTCCTCCTATAACGGCGGCGGCCTCAACTCCGATCCCAACGGCAACAACGGTCTTTTCGGCCCCAACTACTCCGTGCGCGGCCTCCTCGTGCAGAGTGTGAGCCGCGACTTCATCACGATGCGCGCCGCGGACGACGCCTACAACGCGGAGCAGTTCTCCTTCACGCGCGGCCCCAACTCGATCCTCTTCGGCATCGGCAATCCCGGCGGCATCATGAACACCGTCTCGAAGCGCGCGAAGTTCGCCAACACCTACCAGCTTACTCTGCGCGCCGATACGAACGATAGCGTGCGCGCCAGCGTCGATCTCAACCGCGTGCTCTGGAAGAACCGCGCCGCGCTCCGCTTCGCCGCCGTGAAAGACGAGAGCCACACCAACCGCAAACCCTCCGACCGCGTCGCCCACCGCCAATACGGCGCCTTCACCGCGAAGCCGTTCGTCAACACCACCGTGCGCGTCAACGGCGAGCACGGCCGGCTCAACTCGCTCAATGTGCGCCCCTGGGCCGCCGCCGACGGATTGTCCGCCTGGGTCACCGCCGGCCGGCAGGACATTCCCGCCATCATGGAGGCGGGCGGCGCCACCTACGCCAACCTCCCGTCCGATCCCGCCGGTCGGCCCACGCGCGCCGCGAACCTCGCCGTGCTCACCGCCGCGGGCTTCGAGATCCAAAACCAGAGCCCCGTGGCACTGGTCGTGGACAACAGCCTCAGCCCTCTGCCCGTGCTCACCCAGATGGGCTTCATCACCACCGGCCGCCCTGCGCTGCCCGGCGGCGATCGCGTGCCGACACTGCTGAATTCGCCGATTCCCTACACAGCCAACGTCCTCGGTTACGGCAACAGCCTCGTGCAGCACCTCGCAACCTACTCCGTCGCCCTCGAACAGCGGATCGGCTCGAACCTTTTCATCGAGGCCGTTTACAGCCGGCAGCGCACTGACAACTGGAACAACTACTCCTCCGGCAACCAGGACAACATCTATCAGGACCGCCAGCGCTCGCTGCTCAGCTGGGACAACCGCGTTCTCCCGAATCCGAATTTCGGCCGCTACTTCGTCTCGAACATCGCCGTGACCTCGCTGCGGACCAATTACCTCGATCAGACCGCGCGCGTCACCGCCTCCTACACGCTCAACCTGAAGGAAAAAGTCTCTGGCCGGCTCGGAAAAATTCTCGGCCGCCACAATTTCGCCGTGCTCGGCGAACGCGTCTCCTCGAACTTCGCGCAGGACGACTCCCGCCTCGGCAACGCGACCCCCGAAGCCGTGCGCTCCACGCCCCGCTGGCCGGCCGCCAACGCCACCAACATTCAAGCGTCGCAAAACGGTCTCGGCCGCGTGAGCTACCTCACCATCGGCGACGAATCCACGTATGCGATGCGCAATTTCCTCTTCTCCTATCCGCGCATCTTGCTCGACGGCACGCCGCTGCCCGCGGCCAGCCCCGACGGCGTCACGCCGGCGTTCATCGCGACGCGCAGCACCCGCACCATTCAGGAGATCGCATCGAAGATGGTCGTCTCGCAGAATTTCTTCTGGGAAGACCGCGTCGTCACGACCGTCGGCGTGCGCAACGACGCCTCGGATCTCTGGCTCCTGCCCACGCAAAACAATCCCGCGAACCGCGGATTCACCATCGACGCGCGCAAGCGCGACGTGAAGGGCACGGTCAAACCCTTCTCCCGCGAGGGCAACACCTACACCCAGGGCGTCGTCGTCACGCCGCTGCGCTGGCTCGGCGTTTTCTACAACCGCTCGACCAGTTTCATTCCGCCGGCCGCCGTGGTGGACATTTACGGCGACCCGCTCCCCAACGGCCGAGGCCAGGGCCAGGACTATGGCGTGAAGCTCTCCTTCCTCGACGGCGCGCTCAACGCCTCGCTCTCCCGCTACACGACCGACTACCTCTCGGTGCCCAGCACCGTCCTGCGCAGCGGCGCCACCAACATGAGCGTGCATCGGCTGGCCATCATTTCCGCGATGAACAATTCGAATGTCGGCGGCCCCGGCGGCCCCATGTGGGACGGCTCGCATCCGCAATGGGCCGGCAGCGCCACCGTGCTCAACGGCATCAACGACGTGGCGTCGCGTGGTTATGAACTCAGCGTAAACGCCAACCTGCGCCGCAACTGGCGCCTGACCGCGAATTTCTCCCACCAGCTCACGAAGACCTCGAACTTCGGCGCGAAGGAAGCCAAGTGGCTCGACGAAGTCGCCTACGCCTATTTCAACGCCAACCCCCAGTATCGCGGCATCCTCACCGGCGCCGGGCTCCAGAACAACAACGAGACCATCGCCCAGCGTCTCGAAGACATGCGCACCGTCCTCTCGCTCGCGCAGACCCTCAGCGGCAAGGCCGACGCGCGCCAACCGCAATACAGCGCCAACTTTGTCACCGGTTACGATTTCACCGAAGGCGGGCTCAAAGGATTTGGCGTCGGCGCAAACTATCGCTGGCGGCAGAAACCGATCCTCGGCTACGCCTTCGTGGCGGGACGCACCGATCTCTTCGATACGTCGAAGATTTTCTACGGCGATGCGACGCATAACCTCGGTGCCTTCATTTCCTACCGCTTCAAGAAGTGGGGCAAGTCCGCCCGCATCCAGCTCAACGCGAACGGGCTCACCAACGACAACGGCCTGCATCCCTACTCGGCGGTCGATGCCGGCAACGGGACGCCGTTCAACGCGCGCTACAGCGTCGGCCCTGGGCGTAGTTTCGCGCTCACGACGACCTTCGACCTCTGAGGCCTCGCCCCGCCGTCATGATTCTTACGGAGTTGTTTCGTCCGTTCTCCCGCGGTGCGCTCGCCGCGGTGGTCGCGCTCACCGTCGCCTCGGCCGTGATGGCCGACGTCACGCTCGCTCCGCTCTTCCGCGATGGAGCGGTGCTGCAGCGCGACAAACCGATCCCCGTCTGGGGCCGCGCCGCCGCCGGCGAAAAAATCGAGGTCCGCTTCCGCGGACAGAACGCCGCGACCGTCACCGGGGCGGACGGGCGCTGGCGCGTCACACTCGCCCCCGAGCGAGGCGAGGCCCGCCCGGCCGAACTCATCGTCGCCGGCCAAACCACCGTGCGCGTAGCCGACGTGCTCGTGGGCGAAGTCTGGCTCTGCTCCGGCCAATCCAACATGGAGTGGATGCTCTCCGGCGCGGACGACGTCGCCGCCGAGCTCGCCCGCCCCGCCAACCCGCTCCTGCGGCAGTTCACCGTGAAACGCTCCGCCGCGAAGACGCCGCAGGAAGATTGCGTCGGCACGTGGACCACCGCCGGACCGGAAACGTCGGCGCGCTTCTCGGCTCTCGCCTATCACTTCGGCCGGAAGCTCCAGCAGGAGCTGGGCGTGCCCGTCGGCCTAATCAACGCCTCGTGGGGCGGCACGCCGCTCGAAGTCTGGCTGAGCGAACGGAGCGTCTCAGGCGAACCGGACTTGCACGCGGCCCAGGTGCGCGCACTTGAGCGCGAACCGCGTTTCGCGGCAGAGCTCGCCGCCTTCGTCGAGAGTGGGCGCTTATGGGACGAAAAGTTTCAGCGCGCCGACCGGCCGCCGGCGGAACCCGCGGCTTGGCAGACGGTCGCGCTACCCGAAGGACTCGCCCAGGCCGCCCTCCCGAAGTCCGGGGCGATCTGGCTGCGGCGCACCGTGCGCGTGCCGGCGCGCATCGAGACCATCGGACTCGAACGCGGCTTCCTCGTCTCGTTCGGCGCATTCGCGGGCTTCGACCACGTCTATTGGAACGAAACCAAAATCGGCGAATCGTCGTGGGCCAAGCCGCCCGTCAACGGCGGCCGGCGTTACGCCGTGCCCCCCGCGCTCCTCCAGCCGGGAACCGAGGCGACGCTGCTAATCCGCATCTTCAATCCGCTGGATACCGGCTTCGCGGTCACTGTGCCCGAGGGCGCGGCGTTCCTCGCCGACACCTTCGATCTACGCGGCGAGTGGCAGGTCGCGACGGAGTTCGCACTGCCGGAGTTACCGGCCGGCGCTCTCGCGACGTATCCGCGCAACGCGCCGCGCGCGCCGACGCTGGCCTCGCGGATGTTCAACGGCCTGATCGCTCCGTTCGCCGGCTGCGCTCTGCGCGGGTTCATCTGGTATCAGGGCGAGTCGAACACCGGCCGCTCCGTGCAATACGCGACGACGTTTCCCGCGCTCATTCGCGACTGGCGCGCGCACTGGGGCGATGACGACCTGCCATTTTATTTTTGCCAACTCGCCAACGCCAACTCGAAGCACGCGCAGCCGCGCGAGAGCGGCTGGGCGGAGTTGCGTGAGGCACAGTCGCGAACGCTCGCGTTGCCGCGCACCGGTCAGGCCGTGCTGATCGACGTCGGCGAGCAGGACGACCTCCACCCGCGCAACAAACGCGAACCCGCCGAGCGCGTCGCGCGCCTCGCCCTCGCGCACGACTACGGACGCAAGGTCGTGACCACCGGCCCCTTGTTCGCCGCAGCCACGGTGGAAGGCGCGGCCATGCGGGTGCGTTTCGCGTCTGCGTCCACGGCCGGTGGGCTCGTCGCGCGCCCGCTACCCGAGTCGTATCGACCCCGCTCGACGTCGCCCCGCACCGCGCCGCTGCGCCGCCACAGTCCCGGCGGCGAAGTCGAGGGATTCGCCATTTGTGGCGCCGATCGCCGCTGGGTCTGGGCCGACGCGGCGAGGATCGACGGCGACACGGTAATTATTTCGTCCCGCGAAGTGCCCTCGCCGGTCGCCGTGCGCTACGCATGGGCCGACAACCCGACGTGCAATCTCTACAACGGTGCGGGCCTGCCCGCATCTCCGTTTCGCACCGACACGTTTCCCCTGACCACGGCCGCGGCGAAATTCTAGTCTAACCCGATGAACCCACTCCTCCTCTCCCTCCTTCGCTCCGCTTGTCTCGGCGCACTGCTCACCGCTGCGCTTGCCCGCGCCGCGACCACCGAATCCCTCGCCACCCAGCCGGGCATCCTGCGCAGCGAACCGATCTATACGCAGGCGCCCTATCCGCAGTGCCACTCCTCGACGATCGTCGAAACGAAATCCGGCCTCGTCGCCGCGTGGTTCGGCGGCACGAAGGAGGGCCATCCCGACGTGGGCATCTGGGTGTCGCGCCTGCGCGAGGGCAAATGGTCGCCCGTCGTCGAAGTCGCCCACGGCGCCGAGACCGAAGATCCTCGCGTGAACTGCCTCAATCCCGTGCTGTTCCAAGTGCCGGGCGGCCCGCTGCTGCTCTTCTACAAGACCGGCGAATGGTGGGCCTATGTGAAGCGCTCGACCGACGACGGCCTCACGTGGTCGAAGCCCGAGCGCCTCTACAACGGCCTTTTCGGCCCCGTGAAGAACAAGCCCGTCCTCCTCTCCGACGGCTCGATCCTCAGCCCAACCAGCACGGAATTTCCGAGTCCGCAGGGCAAAATGTGGCGCGTGCAGTTCGAGCGCAGCATCGACGGAGGCAAGTCGTGGCAGGTAATCGGTCCCGTCAACGAAGGGCACAAAATCCAGGCGATCCAGCCCAGCATTCTGTTTCATCCGGACCGTCGTTTGCAGGCCCTCGGCCGAACGAGTCAGGGAAAGATTTTCGACATCTGGTCCGAGGACGAGGGCCGCACTTGGGGCCCGATGAAACTCATCGACCTCCCCAACCCCAACTCCGGCACGGATGCGCTCACGCTCAAAGACGGCCGCCACCTTCTCGTTTACAACCACACCACGATTCGCGCCGAGGGAAAGGGCGGTCCGCGCTCTCCCCTCAATGTTGCCCTCTCCGTTGACGGCCGCACGTGGCAGGCCGCTCTCGTGCTGGAAGACCAGCCCGGCGAGTTCTCCTATCCCGCCGTCATCCAGTCCACCGACGGCCTCGTCCACATCACCTACACGTGGAAGCGCCAGACGATCCGCCATGTCGTCGTCGATCCCGCTAAACTCGTGCTGCGCGACCTCGTCGGCGGCCAGTGGCCGAAGTGACCCATCCGCCTCCGCCGCCTTTCCGTTTTTACACCACTACCCCATGAAAATGAAAATACTCCTCCTCCGGCGACTTTTCTGCGCGTTGGTGGCGCTCGCCGCCGTCCTCGAAACTCGTGCGCAACCCGCTCCTGTCACCGCCTCCGCCACCGGCGAACTCTCCGGCGACGTTAGTCACGCGGTCACCAAGGCCGCGCTTGACGGCGCCGTCGTCGAACTAGTCGGCACCAACCGGAAGACGCTCACGGATTCGTCCGGTCAGTTCACGTTTCGCAACCTCCCGCCTGGCGACTATGCGGCGGCGGTTTCCTACACGGGCCTCGACTCCGTGACGAGCCGCGCGCAGGTGTCCACCGGCTCTCAGGCGAGGCTGCCCGTGCAACTGACCTCCGGCCTCTACACGCTGGAGGCGTTCTCAGTGACGGCCGAACGCGAGGGCAACGCCGCCGCCATCACGCGCCAACGCAACGCCAGCAACATGATCAACGTTGTCGCGCTCGACGCCTACGGCGACATCGCCGACGGCAACATCGGCAACTTCATCCGCAAGCTCCCCGGCGTCGCCACGCAGAACGCTGAAGGCGATATCGTCGGTGTCATGCTCCGCGGTGCTCCGCCCAGCATGAGCATGATCTCGCTCGACGGCACACAGCTCACCGCCGCCGCCGCCAGCAACACCGGCACTGTCGGCGACCGCGCACCGCTCATCGACCGCCTGCCCGCAGAGTTCATCAAGGAAATCGAAGTCACCAAGGCCTCGCGTCCCGACATGGACGCCACCGGCCTCGGGGGCGCGGCCAAACTCGTCACGAAGTCGGCGTTCGACTTCAAAGAGAACCTCGTCGCGACCTACCGTGCGGGCATCAACCGCAACACCTACCGCGATGAGAACGGCTGGACGCCGAACGCCTCGTTCACGCTGATGAAAAAATTCGGCCCGGAGGACAAGTTCGCCGCCACCGCTTCGGCGAGCTACGCCAAGACGATTGTGACCCGCGACCGCGTGCAGCTTCAGCACATCGACCCGATCGACATCTCCACCGGTCACCGGCAGCTCGACGACACCTACACGCGCGTGCGCAAGGGCGGCGGCTTCAAACTCGAATATCGGCCCGACCGCAGCCTTTCGCTCTACGCGGACACGTTGGTCTCGTGGTATCTCTCCGACACAAAACGATTCGACTACAACGCCGCCTCGACCGGTGGCCGGCGCGTCGCCGACTACAACATCGTGAGTCGAGCCGCGATCGAGGCGGGAGCAGCACCCCTGACGACAGCTCGGCTTTCGGCCGGCGTCGCCCCGGGTGCGACGAGCACTCTGACCGAACTGCTCGCCGCGACCTGGAACAACCGCAACGCGATCGATGTGCGCACCGACCCGCAGCGCTTCATCGCCGTCGGCGGCACGAAGAAAATTGGTGACTGGGAAATCTCCGCCCGCGGCACCTACAGCTACGAAAAATACGACCGCTCGTTCGAGCAGTTTTCCGGCACATTGCCCAACGTCGGCTTCAAGATCGACCAGGTGCAGTCGCAGGCCCGGCCATTGCTCACGCAAACCTACGGACCAAGCATCACGAACTGGGCGCTCTACAACGGTCAGATGACCAAACAAATGGTCCGGAACCGGGACTACATCGAGTCGGCCAACCTCGATGTTACGCGCACCTTCGCCGGCGACCGGTTGCGCGGGCTGTTCAAGGCCGGTGCAAAGTATCAACGACAGGAGCGCCAGGCGTGGTCCTACAATCCCGTGTGGGACTACATCGGCGCCGACGGTTTCATCGGCACCAATAACGGCACGCGCGTGAGCGATGACAACCTCGCGCAATTCCTCCGCGCCGACAACGGCTACGGGCTCTTCGACGGCGCGTTTCCTTCCTACCAGCGGCTGGACTACGCGGGGAAAGTTAAGCCGATCTTCGACAGCACCCCGAATTTTTTCCGCCCCAACGGCACGAGCGTCTCCGCCCGTCCGCCGCCCGGCCGCGCTGTGGAAGAAGTCGCGGCCGGCTATGCGATGGCGAAGGTCGACTACCAACGCGCCTCGCTGCTCACCGGCGTGCGAGGCGAGCAAACCGAAATCGAGGCGACGGGCGCGGTGAATCGCTCCGGCGTGTTCTCCACGACCACACGCGATGGCGACTACCGGAAATATTTTCCGAGCGCCCACCTTCGCTACGATGCCACGAAGAACCTCGTGTTGCGCGCCTCGTATTCCACCACGATGGCCCGGCCCGGCATCGCGGACATCATCCCGACGACCACGATCACCGGGCCGACCGGCGCGGCGGGCGTGGGCGTCGTGCAGCAGAATAACGCGAACCTCGGCCCGCAGATGTCGAAAAACTACGATCTCATGGCCGAATACTACTTCAATCCGGTCGGCGTGCTCTCGGCCGGAATCTACCGTAAGAACGTCACGGGCTTCATCGCCTCCTACAACAGCGTCATCGACTCCGGAGCAGACAACGGCTTCGACGGTCAGTTCGCCGGCTATACGCTTTCCTCAAAGCGTAACCTCACCAACGCGACGATCAACGGCTACGAGTTCAGCTATGACCAGCAACTGCGCTGGCTGCCGAAGCCGTTCAACTCGCTCGCGCTCTTCGCGAACTACACGCACATCAAGACCGAGGGCACCTACGACAACGGCGCCGCGGCCCTCGCGAACTTTGTGCCCACGTCCTACAACTGGGGCCTCAGCTATACGTTTCGCCGCCTGCAAGTGCGCGTCGCGATGAACCACCTCAGCCCCTATCTGCTTCAGTTCAGCCCCGATCCGATCGCTGCGGTCTGGCAGACGGAGACCGACACGCTGTCGGTGAATGCCAACTACAAGCTCACGCGCTGGGTCAACCTAAGCGCGGGCGTCGAGAATCTCTTCAACGAGTGGCCGCACAACTACTCGCTCAACCGCAACCGCCTCACCGTGATCGAAGTTTACGGCACGCGGTGGACGTTCGGCGTCAACGGCCGTTTTTGAAAAAACTACTCCCCTCGTGAAGCCATACCTGCCCATCGCGTTTCTCGCCGCCTCCCTCGCCGGTCCGCTTATCGGCGCGCCTGAGCCCTACACCAACAGCATTGGCCTGCGCCTTGTGCCCATTGCCGCCGGTGAATTTACGATGGGACAGGATGCACGGCTCACGAGTTTCCGTTCGCCGTGGTCGGTCGAAAAAGACCGCGGGGCCGATTGGGACGAGGCTCCGGCGCATCGGGTGCGGATCGCGCGTGCATTCTTCATCGGCGCGACTGAGATCACCAACGCGCAATATGAGCGCTTCGATCCCGCGCACCGCTCCAAGCGCACGAAGGCTTCGGCCAACGACGACGACGCCGTGGTGCAAGTGAGCTGGCACGACGCGGTGCGGTTCTGTGCCTGGCTCTCAGCGCAGGAGGGCCGGACCTACCGACTCCCGACCGAGGCCGAGTGGGAATATGCCTGCCGAGCGGGCACCATGACGTTTTTCTCCTACGGCGATGAACTCCCAACCGGCTATCAGACGCTCGTGCCGGCGCACATCCATGCCTTCCAAGTCTATTTTCGCGATGTCTCGGCCCCGCCGGCCTACTACCGCGTGCAGGACACGGTGAGCGCGAGAGTCGGTCAGCGACCGCCCAACGCCTGGGGCCTTTTCGATGTGCACGGCAACGTCGAGGAGTGGTGCCACGATTGGTATGCTCCTTACTCGTCCGGCGAGCAACGCGACCCGGCGGGGCCGGTGGCCGGAGATTTTCGCGTCACGCGCGGCGGATCATTTTCTCAACTTGCTCGTCAACTCCGCTCGGCGAACCGCGCCAGTATGATTCCCAATTCGGGCAACGATTTTATCGGCTTTCGCGTGGTTCAGGCGGAACCCATCGCCGGAAACGCAGCGGAGGCGGGGCCCAAACCGGATCAAACAACGGCGGTGGCGCGCAGCAGTCCAACCGCGCCGTTCTCCGCGTCGGAATCGACGAAGCCGTTTTTCCACGGACCGCAGGAATACGTGAAGATTCCCACCGGCTCGATGGGTCCGTTATTCTCCAAGCACAACCATGATCCCGGCATCACGGTGTGTCCCAACGGCGACCTGCTCGCCATCTGGTATACGTGCGAAGAGGAGCCGGGCAGCGAACTCGCGGTGGTGTCGAGTCGGCTGCGGCGCGGCGCGACCGAGTGGGAGCCGGCGGCGATTTTCTGGGATGCGGCGGACCGCAACGATCACGGCCCGGCGCTTTGGTGGGACGGCGCCGACACGCTCTATCATTTCAACGGCCTTAAACAGATCGGCGGTTCCGTTGTCCGCAGGTCGCGTGATAGCGGCCACACGTGGAGCGCACCCATCGTCTACAGCAAGGCCACGCAGGCCAACGAAGCCAACTTCCGCACGCGCGACGGGCGCCTCCTCGCCTCGCTCGACGGCCCGCATCAATCCACCGTGCTCGAGGCGAGTGCCGACGGCGGCGCGACGTGGCTGGCGCTCTCGAATATCACTAAGAAACCGGAGTTCATCCCCGGGAATACCGGCCCGGCAATCGCGGGAATTCACGCGGGGGTCGTCGAGTTGAAGGACGGCCGGCTGCTCGCGCTCGGCCGCTTCGACGCCATTGAAAACCAACGGGCCTTCAAAGACACGACGCCGCGGAGCATCTCGGCCGACGGCGGGCGCACGTGGACCTACTCGGTGAGCCCCTTCCTGCCGATCAGTTCCGGGCAACGGTTCACGTTGAAGCGACTGAAGGAAGGCCCGCTGCTGCTTTGCTCGTTTACGGAGATGCGCGTGAAGAAGGACGACTTCGGCCGCGTGATAGGCGGCAAGCCGCTCAATGAGCGTGTCGGCATGAAGCTGCCGGCTCCGGGCCGCGGCGAAGTTACCGTGCACGGGCTGTTCGCCGCGCTATCGTTCGACGAGGGCGAAACGTGGCCCGTGCGCCGCCTCGTCACGCCCGGCGGTGCGCAGCGCCTGGAGACCGGCATCGATGGCGGGAAATTCAACCTCGGCGAAACCGAGGCCGAGCCCTCCGGCTATCTCGCGATGGCGCAGGACCCGACGGGCGCGATCCACCTCATCTCCAGCCGCAACTACTATCGCTTCAACCTCGCTTGGATCACAGGCGGCACCCGGTCTCCCGAATGAAAAACTGCAATATCGCACTCGTGCTTGGCATTCTCGTGTCGGCGACTCCAGGTCGCACGGACGTGAAGTTGCCGGCGATTTTTTCCGACCACCTGGTGCTGCAATCGGCTGAAGCGGTGCCCGTCTAGGGGAAGGCCGACCCCGGCGAAGAAGTGACGCTCGTGTTCGACGCGAAAACTCACAGGGTCACAGCCGCAGCGGACGGGCGCTGGAGGATGCATCTGAATCTCAGCGGCACCGCGGCCGGGCCGTTCGAAATGGAGGTGAAGGGAAAGAATCGCATCGTCCTCCGCGACGTCGTGGTCGGACAAGTTTGGCTGGCTTCCGGCCAGTCCAACATGGAGCGCCTGCTCCGGCAGACCGCGAACGCCGAGGCGGAGATCGCGCGTTCCGAGAACGCCCTCATCCGCCAGTTCAAGATTCCGCGCACGACGGCGGATTCCCCTCAGGAGGATTGCGAAGGCAAATGGGTGCTCGCCAGCCCGGCCACGACAGCCGATTTCACGGCGGTCGGCTACTACTTCGCGAAGCGCCTGCATGGAGAACTCGGCGCGCCCGTGGGCATCATCAACTCCACGTGGGGCGGCTCATTTTCCGAGGCTTGGACCAGCGCGGAAGCGATCGCAACCAACCCGTCGCTCGCCGCCGGGCAAGCCGCACGCGCGCAGGCGCGGATCGAGTATCCGGACAAGATCAAGGCGTTCACGCGCGAGTTCGCCGCCTGGCTGAAAGCGACCGCACGCGAGGATAGGCCAATCGCATCTGAGGCGTTTCTGGCCGAGGCCCCTTCCTCCGACGGATGGACGCCGATCACGCTGCCGGGCAAGATCGCTGCACCCGGACTTCCGGCCCACGGAGTCATTTGGCTGCGGCGGGAGGTCGAGGTCACGGGCCCGAACATGCCGCCGAGCCTGAACCTTCTCTTCGGCGAGTTGACCGGCTTTGAAAAGGTATATTGGAACGGGAAGAAGATTTCGGAAACGACGCCGGAAAAGTTCACAGGCGAAGGCATGCCGCGTCTGTGCGGCATCCCCGCGCCGTTAATCAAACCCGGCAAAAACGTCCTCGCGATCCGCGTGTATGCGCCGGCGGAAAGTCCCGCGTTTCGGATCAACCCTCAGTCTTTCAATGCCGGGCCCATCAGCTTGGTTGGAGAGTGGCTCGCGAAAGCGGAGTCGTCGTTGCCAGACGTAGCGTCGTTGCCCGCGGCGCCCAAGCCGCCCCGCATGCCGGTCAGCCACCTCGCATCCGAGATGTTCAACGGCATGATTGCTCCGTTGGTGCCCTTCCGCCTCGCAGGCGTGATTTGGTATCAGGGCGAAGCCAACCGGGGACGCGCGTGGGAGTATCGCGAAGGCTTTCCGCTCCTGATCAACGACTGGCGCCAGCAATGGAAACGGGACGACCTGCCGTTCTATTTCTGCCAGCTCGCGAATTTCCTGGCCAAGTCCGACGTGCCCGCCGAGAGCGCGTGGGCGGAAACACGCGAGGCGCAGTCTCTGGCCCTTTCGCTCCCGGCCACCGGACAGGCCGTGCTGATCGACCTCGGCGAGTCAAAGGACATCCACCCGCTGAACAAGCTCGATGTCGGCGAACGGTTGGCGCGAATCGCACTGGCCCGACAGCACGGGAAGAAGATCGTCGACAGCGGACCGGTTTTTGCCGCGCAGAAGATCGAGGGAAAGACCATCCGCGTGACGTTCCGCCACACGGATGAGGGCCTTGTGGCCCGGCCCTTGCCGAGCCGTTACGATGTCTCCACTCAGATCGGTGAAACGGCTCCACTGGTGCGCAACAGTCCGGACAGCGACGTCGAAGGTTTCGCGATCTGCGGTGCGGATCGAAAATGGGTTTGGGCGAAGGCACGGATCGAGCGCGATGCCGTGGTGGTCTGGTCCGATCAGGTCTCGCGGCCGGTCGCAGTCCGCTATGCATGGGCGGACAATCCCACCTGCAATCTCTACAACGGAGCCGGGCTGCCGGCATCGCCCTTTCGCACGGACGACTTTCCGGCGACGACGAAAGGCAGCGTCTTCGGGCCGCGGTCGTAGCTGCGCGTGGCCGGTCACCCCTCGCTGAATCGGGCGCGTGGTCGAGGTGCCAGAATGGCTGCCGGCGGGTCTTGAGTTAGGAGGCGCTCGTAAGGTTCAGGTGGCGCACTCGCTGACGCTGGACGAAGCTCTCACGCTCGGGGTTAACAAGAGCAAAGGGATCCAATTTGGCCGGCTCAAAATTGAGCCCGGCAATGCGGAGAGACGCGCAGGCAGATATCGCAGAGCGGAGCCAATGTGCAGGCACTGCCTGCACAATTCGTCGTAAGTAAGACGACGACGGTTTGGTGAAAGCCGATTTCGAACGGAGCCGCGGATTCGGCAGACACAGTCTGCTCAAATGGCAACGCTACGCCGGCCATAATTCCTGTGGCCATGGAAACTCGTAAACCGAAGAAAAGCCAGACACCGTCTGGCGAATTTAATGGGTCGGATCCGACCTGATCACCAGCACGCCCAAGGGTGGTCGACTTCGGGATCAAGGGGCGACGCGGTTTTTCCATTGATGCGTCCGGTCAGTTCAACCCCGTGAATGAAACGCATGAAACGCAATTCCGGATCCCAACCGTCAGCTCCAGCGCCTTTCGGCGGTGCCGATTTGACCGATCAGTTGGCATACCTCTCGTAAATGGCCGTTCCGTTACAACGGTTCATCTCGCCGTCCGTCCAGTGCAGCCAGTTTTTGGGGTGGCGTGTTCTCCCCTAAGCGGGAGTGATGCGGATTTTCGCTGGTGCCTAACGTGGAGAGACCCTACCGCGCGCGAACCGCCGAAGTTTGGCTCGGTGAGTCTCCGCCAAAGGGAGGCGAGTCTCCCATCCATGGCCGAATCACCGGATTCTTCAGGCAGCCAAATCACCGGATGCCGTCTGGTGATTTGGCTGCGCTTGGGGATAAGGTGGCAGCACCAACATCGAACTAGGAAGCATTGACGGACAGGGCGCTTCCTAGTTCCGTTCCTAGTATGGACCTGATCGGACTGCTGCAGCGCCCCGAGGGCAAGACGCTGGAATTCAAGCGGGACTTGTCGTCGCCGGAGAAGGTGCTGCACACGCTGATTGCCTTTGCCAACACGGCGGGTGGCCTGATCGTCATCGGAGTCGAAAACGGCACCAAGCGCGTGCGCGGGCTGCTCGATCCACTCAAGGAGGAGGAGCGCCTCGCCAGTCTCATCAGCGACCGGATCGCGCCACGGCTGATTCCGACGATCGACGTGATCGCGTGGCGCTCGGCCCAGTTGATCGTGGTGGAGGTCTTTCCCAGTTCCAACCGGCCGCACTACTTGAAGAATCTCGGCCCCGAAGAAGGCGTGTTTGTCCGCATCGGTTCGACCAATCGCAAGGCAGACGCGGCGTTGACGCAGGAGTTGCGCCGGATGGCGTCGAACGAAACATTCGACGAATCACCGTTGGCGGAGTTCGACTCGGAAGCACTGGACTTCCGAGCTGCTTCCGAGTCTTTCCCCGCGCGGGGGCAGTTGAAAAAGGCCGATTTGCAGACCCTACGGTTGCTCACCTCCCATGGCCGACGCCTGGTGCCGACGGTGGGTGGCTTGCTGCTCTTCGGCCGGCAACCGGAACGACGTTTCCCGGATGCATGGATTCAATGCGGTCGATTCAAGGGCACCAAAAAGGCGGAAATCACCGATTCGGCGGAGTGCCGGGGCATGCTGCAAAAGTCACTGGAGGCAGCCTATGAATTCATCAAGCGGCACGCGATGCAGGGAATGGCGATCGATGAACTAAAACGCGTCGAACAGGCCAGCATTCCGCTGCGCGCTGTGCGGGAGCTATTGGTCAACGCGGTGGTGCACGCCGACTACACCCAGCAGGGCGCGCCGATTCGAGTTTCGTTGTTTGACGACCGGATCGAAATCGAGAATCCCGGTGTGCTGCTGGCCGGACTTACCATTGACGATATCCGGCAGGGCATCTCTCGGCTGAGGAACCGGGTGATCGGCCGGATTTTCAAGGAACTCGGCTACATCGAGCAATGGGGCAGCGGTATCCATCGGGCCACGGCGGAATGCGAGGCGGCCGGGTTGGCCGCGCCTGAATTTGAGGAGCGCGGCTTCCGTTTTCGTGTCTCAGTGCGGTTGGAGAAACACCGGGCGGCGCAGATGGATGAGGTGGACGCACACATTCGGAAGCTCTTCGCGCCGGATACGCCGGCAGCCAAAAACGGGTTGTCCACAGCCCAGATTGCTGCGGCCGTCAAATTGACCACCCGTTCCGTCAGAACTCGGATGGGAAAGCTAATCGAGCAAGGCCTGGTCACGGTTGTCGGGAAAAACGCGCGTGATCCGCAGAGGAAGTATTACTGGCGGCGCTGAGGAGCGCCCATTGGCGGTCTTTCGGGATTCTTTGATTCGCTTCAATAGTTCGTGGTTTCATCCACGGCGGTTTGAAGCGAATTGACGACGAGCTACCCAGTCTCCGGCCCGGCACGACGGCTCCAAACCTAAGTCTACCTTCGATTCTCCCTGCGGGCCTCCCTCTGAAAACGCGGGATTCGCTTCAAAAGTTCTCGGTTCGCTCCACGCCGGGCAGCCAGAGGTAGTCTTGTGGTGGCGGAGTAGTGGTCGAGTAGCGGAGTAGTAGTGGCAAAGTAGTGGTTGGGTAGCGTTCTCATCTCGGGCGCGCATGGCGCGCGGGGATGCGGGTGCGTCATCGGGCGAATCGGCCACCTAGGAAATTCTCGCCAATCTCCGGGATGGCGCCGAGGTGGACTTCGCGGGGAATTTCGTGCGGCTGGATAGCTGCGGGAAATAGGCCGTCGTGCAGTTACTGCTGGATCTCACGGCCGGAGGGACGGGCCTGAGCGAATTGAACTGAAGGCATATCCCTTCCGCTCTTTCGCCATCGCTCCATTCTACCATCTCCTCCAAATTGGGTTCCATGACAGCGTCTAGGGCTCAAGGCCGAGAGGTCTCGTCGAGTATTTGCGCACGCTCGCCGATGCCACGCCGGAATTGTGTCCGGCGTCACGATGCACGCCACCTCGGATAGCAATTTTCGGCCGAGTGCTTTACCCTTCGCCGCCAATTTTCGCCGGTCATCGTCGCTGAGAGTGATGCGCCGCCCTTTGAGTTGCGACTTGAGCACCTCGTTTTCGGCTTGGAGATACTCGATCACTGCTTGCTGCTGGCGATTTACCCAGCCGGCGAAAATCACCATCAAAAAATGCACCGGCAACGGCATACTCATCCATACCTGCTGCTCCCCTACCCCACCACGGCTATCATCTACACCCGTTCGAGTTTTTGGCCACTACGCGCCGAAGTCTCTTGAAATCGGCATCAGTTCCGCCATTTTGCGCCTCAGAATGGCATTTATCTCGCGAATCTTCACGCCGGGTCGCGATCACTTCTTCCTGCTTGGCCCGCGTGGCACGGGCAAGACACTTTGGTCCACCCATCACTATCCCAAGGCGCTGCGGATTGACCTGCTCGACCCGGAGACACTGCGACTGTTGTCCGCCCGGCCGGAGCGGCTGACTGAATTGGTGGAAGGCAACCGGGACAAGCCCCAGGTCATCATTGATGAAGTGCAAAAGCTGCCTGCCCTTCTGGAAGTCGTGCATCTGCTGATCGAGCGCAAGACCGGTCAGCAATTCATCCTGACAGGATCAAGCGCCCGCAAACTGCGCCGGCAGGGTGTTAATTTGCTGGGCGGGCGGGCGGCGCAAAAAAATATGCATCCATACTTGGCAGCGGAATTGGGTAAACGGTTCTCGCTGACCTCGGCCTTGCGCCAAGGGATGCTACCGCTGGTGTGGGCCGCCGACAACCCTGCGGATATTTTGAAGGCCTACAACGGGCTCTATTTGCGGGAGGAAGTGCAGATGGAGGGACTTGTGCGCAATGTCGGCTCGTTCGCGCGGTTTCTTGAGGCGATGAGTTTTTCACACGCCAGCGTGCTCAATCTCAGCAACGTCTCCCGCGACTGCCAGGTGAGCCGGAAGACGGTCGAGGGCTATCTGGAGATTCTGGAGGACTTGCTGCTGGGGTTCCGTCTGCCCGTGTTTACGAAACGCGCGAAACGGGAATTGGCGACGCACCCGAAATTTTACTACTTCGACGCCGGGGTGTTTCGCGCCAACCGGCCCAGCGGTCCCCTGGATGCGCCCCAGGAAATTGACGGGCTGGCGCTTGAGGGACTCGTCGCCCAGCACCTGCGCGCATGGTGCGACTATTCTACGGGCAACCACCAACTGCACTACTGGCAGACCCGCTCGCAGGTGGAGGTTGATTTCGTGGTATACGGCGACTCGGGACTTTATGCGGTCGAGGTGAAGAACTCGACGCAGGTGCGCTCCGATGACCTGCGGGCGCTCAAAAATTTTGCCGACGACTATCCGCAAAGCCAACGCTACCTCATTTACCGGGGGAAGGAGCGCTTCAAGCGTGACGACATCCTCTGCCTGCCGACTGAAGAGTTTCTGTTGGGACTACGCCCGGGGAAATTTCAGCCGTGAGGCGCCGAAGGCGAATCAACACTCTCACATAGTTTTGGCTTTTGATTCACTTTAATAGTTCGCATCCATGGCGGTTGAAGCGAATGAAGCGAATCGATCATGAGATTCAGCGTTGTCTCAGCTGCCATGGCGACCGGACTTTGACTCAGATCAATGCTCTCCGAGGAGAACCTCCTCTGAAAACTCCCGATTCGCTTCAAAAGTTCGTGGTTTGATCCACGCCGGGCAGCCAGTGTGAATCTGACGCGAACCTTATCACGGTTCGGTCAAAGGTTGAGCTTACTTTCTGTGATCTGGGCGGAAACGAATTTCCGCGATTTGACCGAACTCGATCATGGTTCGCGTCAGCACTTTGTTCCCGCTCCGAAATCCGCTACATTTCCCGGCGATTTCAATCACCGGTCAAATCCTTGGAGTCCGCCTTATACCAACGTCATTTGAGTTTTTGGCTTCTGGTAGCTGCGAGCGTGGCCACCGGCGAGATCAAGACGAGCAAGACTTCGAGCGAGCCTATGTCACGCAACCGGTGTGCACGCCATCGCGCTCCTCGCTCCTGACGGGCCTGTGGCCGCATCAATCCGGCTGCACCGAAAACAACCGGGCATTGCCCACTCACGCCCAGACACTGCCTGAGTTGTTGGCCGATCCAGACTACCGCTGCGGCTATTTCGGCAAATGGCATCTTGGCGACGAGGTGTTCGCCCAGCGCGGTTTTCACGACTGGGTCTCGATCGAGGACATTTACCAAGAGCACTTCAGTGCCGGCCGGGAACGGGGTCGCCTGAGCGACTATTCGCGGTTCCTCCTCGAAAAGGGCCACCAGCCCGACTCGACCGCCCGTGGCGCGTTCAGTCGAAAATTCGCCAGCCAGCTCCCGATCGAGCTCTCGAA
>CANIJN010000012.1 GCA_947467625.1 Opitutia bacterium
CAAAAACTCAACGGACGGGGGGCTGATACCGACGTCTTGTGATACTTGGACGATGGTCGAACCCCACTCGCTGGCGCTCGCGGCTACCAGAAGCGGTCGACCAGCAGTTAAAAACTTAACGGACGGGGGGCTGATACCGACCTCTTGTGATACTTGGACGATGGTCGAACCCCACTCGCTGGCGCTCGCGGCTACCCGACGCGGTCGACCAGCAGTCAAAAACTCAACGGACGGGGGGGGATACGCGGAGGCGTGAGCCCACGTTAGGCCGAGACCGAAATTTGCGGGCTTGAACCTCAGATCATCGGCTCGCCGCTCTTCAGGGCGGCTTGGGTTTCGAGCTCGATGATGAGGTTTTGCAGCGCGGTGAGGCTAAAGGGCTTCATCAAAATCGACACGTTGTGCAGTTGGCCGAGTTTGGCAGTGTCGTATTTCTCGGTGTGGCCGGTCACGAGGATGATTTTTAACGTGCTGCTCTGGGTGAGCAGGCGGCGGCAGAGCTGCACGCCGTCCATGCCAGGCATACGGATGTCGATGACGGCGAGCTTGATCGCGGCTTGGGCGGCGGGGGTGTAGTTTTCGAGAAACGTTTCGGCGCTGGAATAGGCGGCGACTTGATAGCCGAGGTCGCGGAGGATGTTGGCACTGGTCGCGAGCACGATGGGATCGTCGTCGACCACGGCGGCTTGGCCGGATTGTTTGGCGGAGGGGTGCGGGATGGGAAACGGGGATGGGCTGAGGGCGGGCAGCCCGGCGAACAGGGGCAGGGAGATCTCGAAGACGGCGCCGCCGGAAGGCACGAATTTGGGCTCGATGTTGCCGCCGTGAGCGGTGGCAATGGCTTTGGCGGTGGCTAGGCCGAGGCCGGAGCCTTTGCCGAGGCGTTTGGTGGTGAAGAACGGTTCGAAGATGTGCGGGATGATTTCTTCGGGGATGCCGGGGCCGGTGTCGGAGAGCTGGATGACGACGTGCGGCGTGGGCTCGAGGCTGACGGAGGGTTTGGCCACCTCGGTGTAATCAATGCGCACGGTGATGGTGCCACGGTTTTCCATGGCGTCACAGGCGTTGATCATGAGGTTGAGCAGGAGGGTGGCGAGTTCGTTGCGGTTGCCGACAACGGCGATATGGGTGCTAGATTTAATGGATTCGAGTAGCTCGATGTGGACGCCGCGGGAGTGGCTCACGAGGCGCGAGGTCTCGTGGATGATTTCGCGCAGATCGAGGGGTTCGTTTTGGCTTTGGGTGATGCGGGAGAGGGCGAGGAGGTTGCTGCTGAGGTCGGTGCAGCGTTTGGCGGCTTGGACGACGATCTCGAGGTGGGAGCGTTGGGCATCGTTAACGGCTTCGCGCAGGGCCAGCTCACTCATGGCGATGACGCCGGTGAGAATGTTGTTGTACTCGTGAGCGACGCCGCTGGCGAGGAGGCCGATGGCTTGGAGGTGTTTGGCCTCGAGGAGTTGCTGGCGGGAGGTGAGGGCCTCGGTGATGTCGGTGAGGCAAACCATGGCGTGATTGGAATCGGCCACGGAGGGTTTGAAGGGGATAAAACGGGCTCTGTAGGTGATGGTCTCGCCGTCGGTGGCGGTCCAGGTGAGGGTTTCGGCTTGGATGGCCCCGTCGAGGGCCAAGGCGAGAGCGTGCCAGAACTTTTCCGCGGGGTGGACGGGCGTGCGCGTGCGGTCGTAGCTGCTGAAATCGGACGGGCTTAAGAACGGCGTGACGCGGTCTTGGTAGGCGAGGTTTTGAGTGAGGAGGGTGCCTTGGGCGTTGAATTCGGCGCAGGCAAAGGCGCCGTGGCGCACCAAGGCATCGAGCATGGCGGTTTGGGCGCGGTTGTGTTCGCCCAGGCATTTATTTTCGCGGACGAGCGATCGTTCGTTCTCTCGGTCGATCCACATGAAAAAAAGGATCCCGGAGATGCCGTACAGGCCAGGGGCGACGCTCCCGTTGATCACTTTCATGCCGCAAAGGGTATTCCAGACCATGAGGAGGACCATGCAGATCGTGGCGAACATCATGGCGCGCCCGATTTTGCGATCGCGTTGACGGCACGTGATGTTGGCTAAAAATAAGATGTAGCCCAGCCCGAGGACCCCGCTGATGATCAGCACGGAGCGATAGGGTGTCGGCGGGCCATACTGAGGCCGAATGAAGACGTCGCCGTTAAACAACATTTCCTTGGCGAACGTCGCCTCCCCCCAGTAGCCGCCGCCGGGGAGGAACGCGGCCCCGATCGCCACGAAAATGAGCGCCACGACGAGGGTCTTGGCCGCCACGCTCGGTTGATGCTCCGCGATGATTTCGAAGATTTTGATCAAAAAAATCAACGTGACGATGACCGTCGTCACTCCGATTTGCAGGAGGGTGTTTTGCGCCTCCAGCGGGGAGAAAGCCCGCACAATCTGGGCTAAGCTCAGGAAAATCACCGCCGCGCAGAAGGCATTGCGGTAGGCTCGGTAGCGTTTGCCGCCGCGCGGCGTGTTCATCCCATTCACGGCGACGTAAAAAAACGTCACCCCCAATGTCGTAAAGGCCATGAATAAATTGAAGGGATACATGTTTTTTTAAAAGTCGGGTTCGTGCAGGGCAGGGAAGAGCGCGCTTGGCACCGCAGGGTACGCCAGCCCTGGGGGGCGGGATTGACCGCCGCGCGCGCGCGCGCTCGCGACTCAAGGAAACTCTCACTCCGGCGCCGCCGAGTAAAATGAAAATATCCATCCGCCCCGCCGATCACACCCGCGCCGCCGTCGAGCGCGTCGGGTTTACGAAACGCACCGCGAGCGCCATAATTCTTGCCTCACCGCACGGAAAAATGCCTATTGTGAGGGAAGTGCGGCATCTTAAGTTTCAACCTTCACACTCGGCTGGACCCCAAAACCCCTGATTTTGCGTGCCCCTGGATCGCATACTTATCGTCGATGACGACCTGATTATCGCCAGGCTGTTGGAGGAAATCTGCACGCAAGCGAATCTTGGGTTTGCGCACGCGCCCGATCTCACCACGGCCAACAGCCTGATTCTGCGGGAAACCTACGACCTCGTATTTTTGGATGTGCGGCTGCCGGACGGCGATGGCCACCAATTTTTGGAACGTCTGATGACGTTGCCCGACCGGCCGATCGTCGTGCTGGTGACCGCCGTCGGCACCATCGAGAGCGCCGTCTCCTGCATGCGTGCGGGGGCCTTTGACTACGTCGTGAAGCCCTTCAACGCCTCGCGCATCGAAGTCCTCCTCAAGAAAGCCGACGTCTACAATCAACTCGTCAAAGTAAACCGCTACCTCAACGACCGCGGCGCCGGCGGCGATGAATTCGTGGTCGGCGGCAGCCTCGCCATGCGCCGACTGCGCTCGCATGTCGAGCGCGTCGCTCCGACCGAGGCCACCGTGCTCATCACCGGCGAACACGGCTCCGGCAAAGAAATTGTCGCCCGTGAGATCTTCCGGCTCTCTTCGCGCCGCCGGGAGCCTTTTATTAAGGTCAACTGCGCGGCGTTGTCCGAGACGCTGATCGAGAGTGAATTATTTGGACACGAACGCGGCGCCTTCACCGGTGCGACGGAGAAGCGCGAAGGCCGCTTTGAACTCGCCAATCGCGGCACGCTCCTGCTCGACGAAGTGAGCGAGATCCCGCCCAACCTGCAGGCGAAACTCCTGCGCGTGCTGCAGGAGCGTGAGTTTGAACGCGTCGGCGGCAGCAAGCCCATCAAAGTCAACGTGCGCATCCTCGCCACGTCCAACCGCGACCTCCTCCACTGCGTCGAGCAAGGCAGCTTTCGCGCGGATTTGTATTACCGCCTCAACGTGTTTCCGATCCACGTGCCGCCGCTGCGTGAGCGCGGGGAAGAGATTCCGATCTTGGCCGAGTCATTCCTGCGCTTGAGTGCGCGCCGCAGCGGCATCCGCATCCTCGGCTTCTCGCCGCAGGCGATGCACGCGCTGCGCTCGTACCGCTGGCCGGGCAACGTGCGCGAACTCCAAAACACGATCGAGCGAGCCGTGATCCTCTCGGAAAACGACCGCCCGATCTCCGGCGCGGCGCTCGGCATTGAGTTACCCGTCGGCGCCGTCGGGGATGTCGTGGAATCCGATTGGCAACCCCCGGCGTCGCCGGTGACCGGCCCCGCCGCGGAACCCCTGACGCCCCGCGTCGCGCCAGCGCCGCCGCCGCCGCCAGCGGCTTCGCCCGTATCGGAACCGGCCTTACAGTCGCTCGCTGAGATGGAGAAGCAGGCGATCTTGGCGGCCATGAAAGCCAAAGACGGCAACCGCGCGCAAGTCGTCGAGTTGCTGGGAATTTCTATCCGGACCCTCCGCAATAAATTGCAGGAGTACCGAGAGAGTGGCGATTTTTCGGACGAGTAAACGTCCCGCACCGTGGGGCGCGGCGCATTATTTTTGTCGTTCGCAGAGATTGCACTTAAGCTTTCGGCCCCGGTTCCGTTCTAGAAAGGAGCGGACAGTCGCTTACGACGCGCAAAAGAATTTAGCGGACTTCGGTCTGCTACCAACGCGAACAGCCCCGCGCTTCTTCGAAGGAAGCGCGGGGTCAGTTGGCTCAGCCGGAAGGAATCCTGAATTTTTTCTTTAGCTTTCCGCCTTGGGAGCCGTTGATACGTTATCTCCACACACTTTACGGTCTCCGTTATGTCTCGTTTTCTCTCCCTCCTCGTCTTGCTTATGGCGACGTGCCTCCTTGCGGTAGGCCCGGCGGCGAGAATGATCGCGGCGGAGAGTAATCGCTTCGACGCCGCGGAGTTTCCCAAGATCAATCCGCCCACGCCCAGCTCGGCCCCCGCCGCCGCGCCGCTTCGCGCGGAGACCCCGCCTGTCGTCGCGCCGGCGCCAGTTGCGCTGGAAACCAAAGCCGCCAAACCGGGCATCATCGCGAGGATCATTGCGGCGATTAGGAGCCTATTCACTTTCAATCGCCGCAGCAACACGGCTGTCGAAACGCCGCCCGTCGTTCAATCCCCGACGCAAGTCGTGGCCGAAAAAACCGGTGCTCCGTCTGCTGAAGCTAACGCGACGGTTGAGCCCACGCCCACGCCCACGCCCGAGGCCGCGCCGGCAGCAGCCCCCGCATCGGCCTCGGTGCTCGCTGCGAAGCCCGAGTCCGCGCCCACGCCTACGCCTACGTCCGCGCCTACGCCTACTCCCGCGTCCGCGTCCGCGTCCACGTCCGCGCCTACGCCGGCCGCAGCCCCCGCGCCGGCCTCGGTGCTCGCTGCGAAGCCAGCGGCCAAGTCTCCCGTCGAAACGCCGCAGGTGGAATCCGCTGCGGCCGTTTCTTTTCGGCGTTTCAATTGGCTCGAGCGCAACTGGGGACCCGCGGCTTCCGTGCCGGCGTTGGTGGCCGGAGCGTTGCCGAGTTTGCGAGCGGAAGCGCGTCGGAGCCGGGCGCCCAATCTCACTCGGCAGATGCGCTTGGATATGGATCAACGTATCGAGCGTCTCGGCCCCGAGCTCGAACCGGTTTCAGGTTTCGATACGATCAGAGGGGCGAGCCTGTCCAGCGCGCCCGTGGTCGCGGGGGTCGAGGAAACCGTCCTTACCCTCGAAGCGGCCGCCTTGGTGCAAGCCAAGGCCGCGGGTGGGGTCGGCGCGGGCGGAATGGCGGGCAAAATCACGCGACGCTCGGAGGAAATTAAATTAATTCCGAACGAAGCGAAGCAGCGCGAACGCTTCCGCGAAGTGAGCGTCTTCTTTGATCTGCCTCCGCCGCAATCATCCAAGCCGGCAGAAACGCCGAAGAGTTCTGCGACCTATGAAACAAAGTAAGCCACTATGGGCGCTGGGCGCGGGATTTTTATTCGTTGGTGCCGTGGTCGTATCCGCCGCCGACGTACCGCCCGCCGCACCTGCGGCGGCACCGGCACCGGTGGTGACGAAGGCCGAACCGATCACGGCGTCGCTGACGGAGGCGAACACTCACGCGGCGGGCCATGCCTCGGCGGACTCCGCCCCTGCACTGGGCGCCGAGCGTCCAGTCGCGGCGAAAGCCGAGGTGCCGCCCGCGGCTGTGCAAGCGGCGGCTCCGGCCAGCGGGCCGGAGAAGGATCCGGCTCCGGTGGCCCGTGTTCCTGCCGCGGAGGCCGCTCTGGTGCACGAGGATAATCCCGGAGCAAAGACCAAGGCGGCGGAGGCGATCGCTAATCTCACGTTGGCCCGCTCCTTCCGGCGCAACCAGGATTGGGGTCAGGCGATCCCGTTGTATGAAGCGTATATTTTGGATAATCCTCATTCGCCGGAGTTGCCCATGGCGTTGCTCGAACTCGGGCGCACCTATGCACAAGCGGGGGCCAATGAGGCGGCTTTGAGTCGGTTTTATTCGGTGCTCGATATGGCGGTAAACCAGGAAAGTGCTTCGTTAACTCAGGGGCGGGAAGTGGCGTACTCGGCGCAATACGAAATCGCGCAGACGCAGATGGCGCTCGGGCGGTACGCGCAAGCGGCGCGACTTTTCCGTGGCATGCGTAAGTTGCCGCTGATCGATGTGGATCGCGCCAATATCTATCTCTCGTGTGCGCGGGCGTTGAAGCTCGCAGGAGACAAGCCCGGCGCGGCCGAGGAATATCAGACCCTGTTGCAGTCGTTTTCGGATAGTCCGGACGCGCCTGCGGCGCGTTTCGAATTAGCGGTTGTTTATGCCGAACTAGGACGGCGCGATGATGCCGTGCGGGAAGTGTTGTCGTTGTTTGAACGACAGAAGGGCTCCGGCGGCAGTTCCGATGAAATGTGGCGGTACTGGCAGCGTCGCGCGGGCAATCAGTTGGCTAATATGTTTTACAGTGCGGGCAATCTACCGGAGGCGGCGGAGCTTTACGGGAAATTGTTGCAGTTGTCGGGTGATGAGCGTTGGCGTTGGTCGTTATTATACCAAGTGGGTTTAGTCGCGGAGCAGATGAAAGACTTTGCGAAGGCGAAGGTGGCTTTCACCGAGTTGGCCGCGGCGAAAGCCGAGGGGTTGAGCGCTGAAGTCGCGGAATTACCCAAGTTGGCCCGGTGGCGACTCGAGCACCTGCAATGGGCCGAGCGCATGGACGCGGAGCTCACTAGCTTGAGGAAAGGTCCCTAGCGCGCATCAATCACACTTTTCTGAAGAAAATCTTTTTTCATAGAGCGCACGGAGGTCTGAACCGAGGTCACGGAGCAAAACACACCTTGTCCGCTCTGTGACTTCTGTGGGCTGGGCTCCGTGCTCTCTGTGAAATGCATTGGGTCAAGTTGGGTGTAAAATTTTGGGCTAGCGCACTCGCCGAGTGCGCGCGGCCGCTCTTCCGGATTGCTCCCACAGATTCAGGACTCCGCAGATTCCGGAAACCATTCGTTGCGGTCCTCGCGGCAGAGCGATCCCTCCGCCGCGCTCGGCCAGCCATCTGTGGTGCCCCGAATCTGTGGGAAATCTCAGCCTCCCGGCGCACTCGCCGAATCGCGCCAACGCTCCGAATTTCTCCCACAGATTCGGGACTCCGCAGATTAGGAAGAAAATTGTACAGAATCACCATCGGGCGCTTCCTAGCTTGAAGCTGGGCGCGTATGTGTTCTTGCTGGCGTTCTTGCATGAAGCGCATCGAAGCCGTCGATATTCACCTCAAAATCTGCGAAGAGTTGCACGCGTTAGCGATGGAGGAGAATCGCATCTTGAGGGAAGAGCAGCGACTCCCTGGAGCGGAGATTAGCACGCGCAAGGAGGGGTTGTTGCAGCGCCTCAACGAGAGTGTGGCGGCCCTGAAGTCGGCGGATAAAGCGGCTGGCGGTGGCCCGCGGTTGGCGTTGGCGCGGGAGCGCTCGATGCAGATTTTGCGGCTGGATCGGGAAAATGAGCAGCTCTTGCTGCGGCACAGCCTGGGGACGCGGCGGCCGGTGGTGGCTCAATCGCTCTCGGCGGCAGCTCAGTTGTACGCGACGCGCCGGCCGAGGGAATAGCGCGGGCGGGCTCAGCCCAAGGTTTGCAGGCGCTGGCCGAGTTGCGTGCTGGGATCGATGGGAGGCGCGAGTTTTTTCACGAGGTCTTGGGTCGTGAGGCTGGTATCTAGGCTAAACGCGCTGCCTTCCAAGCTGTAGAGCGGCGTGGCTAGAGGTTGACCGACGCCGCGCTGGCCGGGTTGCGGTGCGCGGAAGAGCGGGGCGTCGCCGACAAGATTCGGGATGCGGAAAAACAGATTTACCGCGGCAGGATCGAGCGTGCGGCCGGCTTGCGCGAGGAGGTGCTCGAGCGCGGCGGGGTGGGGCACGGGTTTCTCGACGAGATGCACGGCCACCGCGAGACAGCGGGCTAGCCATGGAATCGTATCGCCTTTGATTCCGGCGGGAAAACCGCTGCCATCGAAGTGTTCGTGGTGGTTTCGAACGATTTCTGCCACGACCGGATCGGGGTCGAAGTGGCAGGCAAGGTTGTGGCTGAGGATGGGGTGCGTCTCGTAAGTCTCGGCATCGGCGTCCGACAGGGACGCGGTAGTGCCGAGCACGCGCTCGAGCAACGCCGGTTCGAATCCAATCATGCCGAGATCGCAGACGGCGGCGGCGAGTACGAGCCGGCGCGCGGCTTCAGGGTTAAACGCATCGAGTAGCGAGAATTTACGCACGATCGTCAGCAGATGTTGGCTGCGCGTGGCGAGGGCCGGGTGGCGGGACGCGAGCAAGTGATGGCAAAAATGTTGGGCGTCCTCGAGCCCGCGTTGCCGGAGATGCCCTAGGACTTGGAGCGACTTGAGCTTGGCGCTTAATTCGGCGTCAAGGCTCTGGAGGCGCAGTTGGAGTTGGGCGGCATGTTGGTTGAGGTCGCGCAGTTCCTGCTGGAGGGAGGCGTTTTCTTTGCGCGTGTGGGCGGTGGCGGCCCCGGCGGCGATTGTTGCGATCAATTCCTCGCGCAGCCAGGGTTTGGTTACGAAGCCGAAGAAGCGGCCCGCACTGACTTGCTCCATGGCCTGGTTGACGGCGAAGACGCTGGTGAGTGCGACGATCGAGGCGTAGGGCTGCCGGATGGCGGTGCGGATCAATAAATCACTCTGATCGCGCACGAGTAGTTCGTGGTCGGCGAGGACGACGGCGAAATCTTCACGTTCCAAAAGCGCGAGGGCCGGGGCAGGGGCGGGCGCTTGGTGCACCGCAAAGCCCTCGAATTCTAAAGTAAGCTGCAATGCCTCGAGCGTCACCGCATCGCTATTCACCACGAGCACGAGGGGCGAGGCACGATCCTCCCCACGGCCGCGGGCAAGCGGCACGCCCGAGATCACGATCGGATCCCGTGGAGAGAGCTGAGTTTGGGTGGACACGTCTAAGCCCAATGAAGGTAAACGTATAAACGGCCCGCTTGGCCTTGGACTTAAGTAAAAAAACACCGGTCGTTTTGCGGCAAAAATTGCCTGTCATTTTCGGAGTGAAATCTAAGGTCCGAATCAAGTTTATCATATTTTAATCAACGTTCTGTCTTATGTTTATGTAACATTGTTTTAGGCTGGAACCGCATTTGCTTAGTCGTTGGCATGATCCAAGGAATCGAACCCAGTCTCAACATGCGCGTTGCGCAAAGGTCCCTGGATGCCTGCGTCCTCCGGCAGGAGGCACTGGCGTCCAACATCGCTAACGTCGAAACCCCCGGCTACAAGCGGATGGATGTCGCCAAGGATTTTGCCGACCGCCTCAAGACCGCGGTCCAACGTGGCGGCGCCAAAAACGCGCTCCCGACTGCGCGCATCGCGGAAGATAGCCAAGCCCGCGCTCTGCGCGCTGACGGCAACACGATCGACCTCGAAAATGAATTACTGCAGATGAACAAAAATCAGGTCAATCACGAGTATCTCACTCAGCTGATCGGCTCCAATTTCAAGTCGCTGAAAATGGCCATCACCGGCCGGAGCAGCTTCTAATTTTCCTTCGCCCGACCATGGAACTCATTACTGGCGTAGGTGCCACCGGCAGCGCGTTAAACGCTCAAAAAACCCGGCTCGATCTCATCGCCCAAAATATCGCCAACGCTCAGACGACGCGCTCGGCCGACGGCGGTCCTTACAAGCGCCAGGTCGTCACGTTCGAAGCGCAACTCGCCAACCGCATGGCCCGCGGCGGTCAAGGTGCTGGCGCTACCGGCGTCAAAGTCGCCTCCATCAGCAACGATCCGACCCCCGGGCAAAAAATTTACGATCCACGTCACCCCGATGCCGACGTTCAAGGCATGGTGGCGATGCCCAACGTCAATGTTTCGACTGAAATGGTCGATCTGATCACGGCCTCCCGTACCTACGAAGCCAATCTCTCCGTCGTCAAAGCCGCCCGCCAGATGGCGCAGAAGACGATCGATATCGGCCGTTAATTTTTCCTAACCTATGTCGACCATCGGAGCCATCACAGCGAGCGGAATCACCCCGCATGCGGCCACGCGTCTCCCGGCGCTTGATCTTAAAGGTCTCAACCCTGGCGGCGCGGGCGACAAGGCCGCCACGGGAACGTCGGATTTCGCCGGCGTGCTCTCGCAACTGGCCTCTCCGCTCATCGACAAGCAAAATGAAGCGGCCGCTTTAACCAAATCTGTGCTCCTCGGCCAAGGCGCTCCACTCCACCAGAGTGTGATCGCGATGCAGGAAGCCTCGGTGGCGTTCAGCCTCATGGTCGAAGTTCGCAACAAAGTCGTCGAGGGCTTCCAAGAGCTCATGCGCATGCCCGTATAACTTTTTCTCTTACGTCCGTATAAATGAAACCTTTTATTGATTCCTTCCTACGCGTCTGGCGCGAGTTTACCGTCGGCCAGAAAACCTCTATCATCCTCGCCGCTTTTCTGGTGCTGGGTGGTCTCGTCGCCGTGGGCGTCTGGTCCGGTCAACCTGATTACCAGCTCCTTTATGGCCGGCTCGCCCAGAAGGACGCCGCGGTCATCATCAGCTCCCTGCAGACGCAGAACATCAAGTACCGCACCAGCGCGGATGGCAGCTCCGTCTACGTGCCGGCGGAAAACATTCACCGCTTGCGCATGGATCTGGCCAGCAAAGGCCTCCCGAGCGGCGAAGGCGTGGGCTTTGAAATTTTTGATAAAGGCCAGTTTGGTCTGAGTGATTTTGCGCAGCGCACCAACTACGCTCGCGCCCTCCAAGGTGAATTATCTCGCACCATCGCGCAGCTCGACGGCGTCGCCGCCGCGCGCGTCATGATCGTGCAACCCGAAAACCGGCTCCTCCTCGTCGGTCAGAGCATCAAACCCACCGCCTCGGTCTTCGTAGAGCTCCGCGGCAATCGTATCCCCGTCGAGGCCGTTAACGCGATCCGCAACCTCGTCGCCAATTCCGTCCAAGGCCTGGTCGTCGATGAAGTGGCGGTCATTGATCAAAAGGGACACGTGCTTTCGGCCGACCTGAAAGACGATCCGACCTTGGGCGCCGCGACTAGCCAGATGCGCTACCGTCAACAGGTCGAAGATTACTTTGCGCGCAAAGTGGAATCCTTGCTCACCCCCGTGATCGGACCCGGCAATGCCGTCGTTCGCGTCTCCGCCGATATCGATAGCGAGACGGCCAATCGCAGCGAAGAGCGTTTTGACCCCGAGGGCCAAGTCGTGCGCACCCAAACCCATATCGAAGAAACCTCCACCTCGGTGGAAAAGAAAAAATCCGGCGTCGCCGGCGTGACTAGCAACACTCCGGATGCCGCGGGTAAAGAAGAAGCCCCGCTCGTGGCCAACGACCAGAACACCAAAAACCGGACCACCAGCTATGAAATCAATCGCGTCCTCACCAACTCGTCCCGTACGCCGGGCACGATCCGCGGACTTTCCGCCTCGGTCTTCGTTGCTCAACGCATGGTCGGCACCGGTGCCGACGCCAAGCCGCAACCCCGCACCGCCGACGAACTCCAAGGCTTGCGCAAACTCGTGATCAACGCGATCGGCCTCAAAGCCTTTGCCGGCGCCAACGCTAATGCTAATGTCGACGATCTCGTGACGATCCAAGAAGCCGCTTTCCAATCGTCTTTCCCTGCCGCCGCCGAAGAAGCGTTCGTGCCGACGAAGGTGCGCACCTGGATCGAGCTCAGTGCTAAATACGTTCCCGTGCTGATCGCCGTCCTCGCTTTTGGTTTTTTCTTCCGCCTCCTGCGTACCCAACGCCTCGAGGCTGTGCCGATGGAGGTGATCAATCCACCGCGCGTAGAGGAAGAATCCGAGCTGCCCGCCGTGGTGACCGCGGCCACTTTGAACGAATTGCTCCGCAAAAAACCTGGCAACATCGGCGCCGCTCTGCGCGATTGGTCCGCAGAGGCGAAGACCTAAATTTGACCGCCCGTGACTTCGACCGAATACAGCAAACTTAGCCGACCGCAAAAACTCGCCGCCCTGCTCATCGTGGCAGGCCCGGACGCGGCGGCCGATATCCTGCGTACCTTCCCCGATCGCGAGGTGGAGGAAATCTGCCGCTTAATGGGCGAATTTGAAGTCGTCTCCGTGGAGCTGAAAGATTTTCTCATCCTTGAATTCGAGCCGCTCATCATCAGCGGTTTGAAATCGGTCGAAGGCGGCTTCGATTTCGCCAAAAAAGCCCTCGATCTCTCGCGCGGCGAATTCAAGACCGGCGCCATGTTGAGCCGGATCGGCGCGAGCGTGAGCCTCGCCTCTGCCAAAGTGCTGGAAAGTATTTCCGAAATGGAAGGCCGTGATGTGTTTCTACTTTTGAAACGCGAGCAGCCGCAAACGATCGCCTTCGTGCTTTCTTACATCGACAAAGTTAAGGCCCGCGACGCCTTCAAATTATTTTCCCCCGAGCTGCAGGCGGATATTTCGCTGCGGATCGGCCTAATTGATAGCACCTCGCTAAAATACATCGAAAAGATCGCCAACCAGCTCGGCGCTAACGTTTCGCGGACCGAGGTGCCCGCGTTCCACCGCAGTGGCGGCGCGGAAACGGTGGCCAACATGCTCAAAGGTGTTTCCAAAGACGCCACCCGCGCCGTCATGGCCCAGATGGAAGGAAAAAATCCCCGACTCGCAACCGCGGTGCGTCGGAAACTGTTCTCGTTCGAGGATCTCTCCCGTCTGCGCCCAAGCGACCTGCAACGCCTCATGCGCGAAGTGGATTCGTCGCAATTGGCGCTCGCGCTCAAAGGTGCCTCCGAAGGCCTGCAGGAAAAAATCTTTTCCGCACTCTCGAAACGCGCCGGTCAAGGTTTGCGAGATGATCTCTCGATGCTCAGCAACGTCCGCTCCAAGGAAGTCGCGACGGCGCAGGCCTCCGTGATCGATATGCTCCGCAAGCTCGAGGAATCGGGCGACATCATCCTCGACGAAGACGATGCGGAGGGGTCCGCATAATCCCATGGCGGTCTCACGTCATACGATCTCATTTACCGGACCTTTCGTGCTGGCCGCCGAAGTGGTCGAGCCCGTGCGGCATTACACCGCGGCGGAATTCGCGGCCGAGTTTGAACGGGGCCGCCGTGAAGGTGCGCGTCAGGCCGATACCGGCGTGGACCGTCGTTTCGTTGAATTTCGCTCAGAGGTGAGCGCGGTGCAGAATGGATTTTTTTCTCGCCTCGGCGAGGCAGAGAAGATGATCGCCGATCAAATCCGGCTAGTTTTGCCCGATCTCGCGGTCGAAGTCGCCAAGCGCGTTCTCGCGGGTTTCACGCCGCCACCGGAAGTGGTCGCGCAACTGTGTCAGCAAGCCTTAGTCGCGCTTTTTCCCGAAGTGCAGAATCTCGAGCTGGTCGTCGGCGAACGCGATCATGAGATCATCGCCAGTTTGGTGCCGGAGTGGAAGGTGACGTATCCCGGCATCTCGGTGACGGTCGATCCGGCGTTTGCTTCCGGCGAATGTCAGGTGCGCAGTCGTTTTGGAGTGATTGATGCACGCCATGGCGCAAAGGTGGAAGCCTTGCGGCGGGAGCTCTCGCGTAAATGAACCCCGGCGTGGCAGACATCGTTTCTTTGGTGCGCGGTCAGGTGCAACAGGCTCCGACCTTTAGCCGCTACGGTCGCGTGGCTTCTATTTCTGGGCTCATCGTGGAATCCGATGGGCCGAATGTCGGCCTCGGTGAACTCTGCGTATTGCGCAGCCAGCGTAACGCTTTCGAAGTACTGGCGGAAGTGGTGGGATTTCGTGCGGAGAAAATTTTATTGATGGCGTTGGGCGATGTCGGCGGCTTGCACGTCGGTTGTGAAACGGTCGCGATGGATTCGCTCTCGTTGCCCGTGGCCAATGATCTCTTGTTGGGCCGCGTGCTCGATGCGCTCGGTCGGCCGATGGATGACGGGGCGACGTTGTCGCGCCAGCGCCAGGCTTGGGCTGCGCAGACCCCGCCTCCGCATCCTTTGCGCCGGCAGCGGATCTCCGAACCGTTTTTAACCGGCGTGAAGGCAATCGATGCGTTTACGCCCTTGGGCCGGGGGCAGCGGATGGGTATTTTCGCCGGTTCTGGCGTCGGTAAATCGACGTTGCTCGGGATGATCGCGCGCGGTTCCTCGGCGGATGTCGTGGTGATCGGGCTGGTGGGCGAGCGTGGTCGTGAAGTACGTGAATTTATTGAGCGTGATCTCGGACCCGACGGTTTGAAAAAATCGGTCGTCGTGGTTGCGACTTCGGATGCGCCGGCGCCGATGCGCTTACGCGCGGCGTTTTCAGCGACGGCGTTGGCGGAGAGTTACCGCGATCAGGGCCGCAATGTTTTATTGTTAATGGATTCGGTGACGCGTTTCGCGATGGCGCAGCGCGAGATCGGGCTCGCGGTCGGCGAGCCGCCGGCAACGCGCGGTTACACGCCCTCGGTCTTTGCGTTGCTGCCGCGTTTGTTGGAGAGATCGGGCGCGGGTGAAACCGGCGCCATCACGGCGTTGTATACGGTCTTGGTCGAAGGTGACGACATGAACGAACCGGTGGCCGATACGGTGCGGGGTATTTTGGATGGGCACTTGGTGTTGTCGCGGGCGTTGGCGCACGCGAATCATTATCCGGCCGTCGATATTTTGGAAAGTATCAGCCGCTTGGGGCGCGAAGTGGCGCCGCCGGCGGTCTTGCAATGTTCAGCCGCGGCGCGGGAACATGTGGCGCTGTATCGGCGCAACGAAGATTTGATCAACATCGGCGCGTACAACAAAGGTTCGAATCCCGCGCTCGACCACGCGATCCGCGTGCATGGGCCTCTACAGACTTACCTGCGTCAGAGCATCAATGAGGTGGTTTCGAGCGAGGCGATGGCGGCCGGATTGAAGGGGGCACTCGCATGAAGCGTTTTCGTTTTAGACTGCAGAGTTTGCTGTTCTTGCGTGAATTGCGCGAGACTCAGGCGGCGACTGTGCTGGCGCAAAAACTCGAGCAACAGCGACGCTTGGAGCATGAGTTGGTTCAAGCGCAGGCTCGTTCCGAGGCGGCGCGGGCGAACTTACTCCAAGCCGAAGGCAAGCGCTTCGCGCCGCAGGATCACTCTGCGGCCTTGGCTGATTTTGATCGCACGGTCGAGCAAGAGCGCAGTGCGGAAAAGGCGTTACTCGTTCACACCAAGATTCTGGATAAAGCCCGACTCGCTTGGGCCGAAGCCGGTAAAGAACTCAAGGCGGTCAATAATCTCCGGGGCCGGGCGGAAGATCGGCATTTCCAGGAAGCGACTCGCCGCGAGCAGGCGGAGATGGATGAAGCCGCCAGTCGGATCGCAGGTGCCTCCTATTCTCTTCCATCATGAAAATGATTACCTCCCCGTTAGTAATTATCCTGGTGGCGACGTTATTGGGCGTCGGGCTTTCCAGCTGCGTGGTGATGAAACGTGTTCCCGAATATGCGGCGATGGCTGCGGCGATGCGGCCGAAGCCCAAGGTCATTCCTTCGCACGTGCCGGATCGTCTACCGCCAGTGGATGTCACGAGCCGCGCCGTCAGCGAATTGAAGTTGGCCAAAGATCAATTGGCTGTGCGCGAGGCCGCACTGCTCGAACAACAAAAACGCATGGAATTCGGGCGGCTTGAATTAGAACGCACGCGAGCCGACATCGATTTGATGCGCAAACAGGTCGAGGTGTATTTGGCAGAGGCGAAAGGCTTAAGCGTCAAGGCACGCGCCGAAGTCACGGTGAATGAACTCAAGAATCTGAAAATGCTCGTGCAAACCTACTCGACGATGTCGCCCAAATCCACGGTCGCAATCATGCTCCAGATGGACGAGTCGAGCGCGGTCAAAATTCTCGCTCTGATGAAAGTGGATGTGGTCGCGGGAATTTTTGAAGAGATGGGCAAGCAAGCCGCGGGCGATCCGTTGATGGCCAAGCGGGCGGCTAAGTTAGCCGAGGGTGTTAAAAATGACCGTTCGGCAAAATGATGTCTCCCTTTCAGTTTGAGCCCAAACTTTCGGGCGCCGCGTCCTCTTCGTTAGCTGGTCTGCCGGCTGGAGCGTTTGCTTCGGAGGCGGGTGCCAAGGCTGCGCGTACGTCGGCCAAGCTGAAACGCTCATTTGCGAGTATGCTCGGGCAGGTTAAAAAAGAAGCACCGTCTGCGTCCTCTACCGCCCCTGGGGTTAAGTCTCCGCAGGGCTTGGAAACTCACCGTCAGGCGCAGCAGGCGTTAGAGGTAGTTAAAGCAAAATCTCTACATTCTACGCGTCCGACCGCTTCTGAAACGCGAGCACAGTCTACCCGCGATCCCGCGGAACGCGTGGACGACTCCGGCGAGCAAGAGCTGCCGGCCGATCTTCCCGCCGATGAGCAGGAGGGATCTACCGAGGTTTTTCCGGATGCCGATAATCTCGCCGGGTTGGTCCCAGTAAGGGTTCCTCAGCCGTTGCTGATCCAGGAATCGGCTCCAGTTAATTTATGTGCATTCGAGGCGCCGTTCGAATCCGCGTCGGTTGAGGCGGAAGCGATGGCCCTTACGATCACCGCTGAAGCAAACTCGACCGCGGGTGATGATCGTGCTCGTGCGTCGGTTGAGGCCATGCCTGCGATCGTGAATCAAATCGGGGGGCGTGAGGCAGCGCTGCCTGCGGCATTTGCAGCCGCGCAGACGCCTGCCACGCAGTGGCCTGCTGCGCAGGCGCCCGCCACGCAGACACGCCAAGCCGAAGGCGTGTGGTTGAATTTTAATGATGCGGCCGAAGGTAAGGCGGTGAACGCGGACGGGGAACGCTCGACGCAGCAAGATGCCGCGGGCGCTTTCAAGCTTCCGGCTGGGTTGAACGCTGTCGTCGCGCAGACGGCTCCTGCCTTGATCGCGGCTTCGCTGCCGCGCTCGTCAAAAGCAGAAAAAATTGCCGCTCGGTCCTCCGCCGTCAGCGCTATCGGGGATGAAAGCATGGTTTCGACTATTTTTAATAGTGTAGAAAACAATATTAATCAATTATTTAAAAAAGTAGATGCGATAGTTGGCCCATCGATTGCTAACAACAACTCGAACATGTCCAGTCCTCTTCTAGATTTCTCGGCAGCGAGCCCCTCGGATGTACCAGCAGCCGAAGCGGTGACGCGCGTGAATTTGGTGCAAGTCGTTAATGAATTAGCGGCGATCACCGAGAAGGTGCGGATTTCCGGGCAGCAACGCTGCGTGGTGGATCTCGATGTCACCGGTCACGGCAAACTCCGCGTCGAAGTGGTGCGTCGTGCCGACCAAGTGGAAACGGTCTTGAGCACGGATTCGGCTTCTTTGCGCGAATCGTTGCAGGCGGCGTTTGATCGCTCGGATCGCTCTAGTCATTTTTCTTCCTCGTTTCAGTGGCAGGGTTCACCGGATACGTCCGGCCGAGGCCAAAATGGGGCGCAAGCCGATGCGGACGCTCGGCAAAACATGTATTTCAAAGCCGAGCCCGCTGCGCGGGTGGGGCGCACACCATCACTTCCGGTTGTCCCCGTCGCTCCCGTCGCGGCTCCCGTTCTCGCCGCCAATCACCGTTTGCAAATCTTCGCCTGACCATGCCTATCCTCTCCACTACGCCCGCTCCCGCGGCGGCTGCTCCTTTCGCCGCTCCCACCGCTACTCGCACGACCAAGCAATCGATGACCCAGCAAGATTTTTTGAAGCTGCTCACCATGCAGTTAAGAAATCAGGACCCGATGAAGCCGATCGATGACAACTCGTTTGTCACCACCATGGCCCAATTCACCGGCCTCGAGCAATCCAGCCAGATGATCACTTCCTTGAAGGGCATGGGTGACGCCAACAAGATGATGGCGGCCAGCAGCATGATCGGCCGTGAAGTCACCGTGAGAGATTATACCGGTGCAGAAACCACGGGCATTGTTGATGCCGTGGAGAATTCATCCGCCGGGCTACAGTTGCGCATGGGTCCGTCGCTTTTTTCGTTTGATTCCGTCACCCGCGTCGCCCCCACCTCAGCCAAGGCTCTCTCCGCCAACGTTTCTGCCTAAACTTCATTTTTAAACTCAACCTCAAAACCTAAAACTTATGCCTGTCTCAACCTCAATCTTTACCGGCGTCACTGCCATGAAGGCCTTTTCCAGGGGTGTCGAAACCATCAGCGCCAACATCGCCAACGCTAACACCACCGGCTATAAAACCTCGACCGTTTCGTTTTCGGCGGTGATGGACGATTCGACTAAAGTTTCTCAAGGCTCGCTGTCAATTACCGGCGTAAAGACCGATCTCGCCGTTTCGGGCGATGGATTTTTCCGTTTACTGAAGACTGATGACGACTCCCAGTACGCCACGCGTGCCGGTGATTTCCACATCGATGAAGCTGGTTATTTGGTTAACAGCACTGGCTATCAGGTGCAGGGTTTGACCGGTGGTGCCGTTGGCGCTGCGCCCGCGGCCGTCGGCAGCATTCGTGTTAGCCAGACCCCGCCCGCTGGCGCACAATTGCTCAGCTTCGCTTTTGATAAAAAAGGTAATTTTACAGAAACGTACTCGAATGGGGCCATCGCCGTGACCAACCGCGTCCTCCTGCAGCGCTACTCAAATCCGACCGCGCTCAAGCTGAACGGGGGCAATATGTTCACCAATTTTCAAAACGCCGCGCCCGTCGGCGGATTGGCGCTCACCGCCTTAGCTAACTCACCCGGTGGAGTGGGCAACGGCACGATTGAACCGGAGACGCTCGAACTCTCCAACGTTGACCTCACCTCCGAATTCGCGTCCCTCATTAGTGCCCAACGCAGTCTGCAGGCTTCCTCGCGTATCGTAACCGTGTCCGACTCGATGGTCGAGGAAACTGTCAATCTTAAGCGCTAAAATTTAAATTTCCTCCTCCCATGTCTGACTCCGCCCCCGATAAATCAGCCGAAAAAGCGGTACCTGCCGCGGGCAAATCTTCCGGTGGCATGCTCCCGACGATCATCGCGGTGGTGCTCGCCCCGCTACTTTCATGGGCGGTGGTTGATTTTGTGCTCATTCCTCAACTCACTAAAGATATCAAGAGTGAGCTCACCACTATTATGGACAAAGCCAGCAAACGTGATGGCACGGATGCCGAAGAGCATGAAGCCGGTGCCGGTGCCGTTGCCCCCGCCGCACCGAAGGGCGAAGCGGGCGGTAAAGAAAAACCAGAAGTGCGCCCTAAATTCGAAAGTCTCACCGTTAATATCGCTGGCACGCAGGGTACCCGCTACCTGAAGGTCACCTTTAATGTCGTCGGCAAAAACGACGCAGCTAATAAAAAAATCGACGCAAAACACGCCGAGTTGGTCGATACCACTCTGACGATTCTCTCCAGCCTCTCGATGCCTGAGCTTAATGAGCCCAGCGGCAAGGCGGTGGTACGTGGTCGTCTTGTGGCCGCATTCAACGATCTGCTCAAAGCGCCTCTGGTGGAGCAGGTCTTTTTCTCTGACTTTGTGGTGCAGTAATGACGGCCGAAACCCAGACTGAGCCGGCGGGGCCCGCGATCCATCTCGATCCCCTTGGTAATCGCGTCGCCGCTGAGGTTTGCCCGGCGGTGCGCGCGTATGATTTCCGGAACCCCGTCATGTTGACGGCGGGGCAACTGTCGCAGCTGCGCGAGTTACAAGCCCAGTTCGCCCGCCAACTTGCGACGCGTTTATCCTTGGTTTTGAAACTCGAGTGCGTCCTCGGAAAAGTCGGCTTTTCCGAGTCCACCTTCGCCGAATTTCGCGGTCAAATTTCCGAACGTTCCTACAATTGCACCTTCAAGGCCGAGCCCCTGCGCGGCTTGGGGCAGATGACGTTACCCGCCTCCTTGGCCTCTACCGTGGTCGACCGTCTTTTGGGTGGTCCAGGTGAGGCCCAGACCGTCGAGCGTGAACTCACCGAAATTGAGTGCGCCTTGCTGGACGACATGATGGTGCAAGTCCTCGAAGAATGGTTCAACCAGTGGGGCTATGAACTAGCTCTCCAACCCACCATCCTCGGTGGTCAGCGCTTTTCGGGCTTCACGCAAAGCTCCTCCAAGACTGCGTCCTTTGTGCATCTCAGCATTGAGATGACTCTCGGAGGCGCTACGGGACCGCTCTCGTTGTGTGTGCCCGAAGTCATGGTTGAGCCGCTCCTGCGCTCCTTCCAGACTCGCCAAGAAAAAATGCAGCCCGACAAACCCGTCGTGCGTGAACCCAACTGGCATCCCGCTTTTGAAGACGTGTTGGTGCCGATCACGGCGCATTGGAACGCCTTTACCCTCACTCTCGCCGAACTTTCCAATCTTGAGATCGGCTCTGTCTTGCCGCTGCCCACGAGTATCTTGGAGCAGACTTCGATCGTTGTCGGCTCCGAAGAAAAATTTATCGGCACTGTCGGGATCGAAGGTGAACGCATCGCTGTCTCGATCACCTCGGCCACTCGCTAACTTGTCACCTAACCTATTATGGAAAAAAAATCTCTCGACCTCGTTTTAGACATCAAGGTGAACGTCGCTGTGCAGCTCGGCTCGTGCGAACTGCCCATGCGCGAGGTGCTCGCTCTCGTGCCCGGCACCATTTTGCAGTTGGCGCAAAAAGCCAATGAGCCCGTGTCGCTGCACGTGAATCACAAACTCGTCGCTCGCGGCGAAGTCGTACTCGTCGGCGACAGTTTTGGTATTCGTGTCACCGAATTCGTGGGACGCGCCAAATGAGGAGCCCCACGCTCACCGTGTCGATTCACCGTCCGCGTCGCCTGGCCCTTTGGTCTGTGGGTCTGGTCTTTTCTGGCGCTTTGCTTTGGGGGGCAGCCCCGACCGCGCCCCGGTCTGCCGATACGGTCATTTTCCCGCAACCAATCGAGCAAAGCGCTGCGCGTCCTGCGGGTTCACCTTCGACCGGTTACATCGTGTTTGTCGTCCTCTGCCTCGGTGGCGGTGCTTGGCTCTGGTTTCGCGCCAAAGGCAACGGCCGGTCGCTTAAAAACCACGGCTCAGAAATTTCGATCGATGAAACTCGGCCCCTCGGTAACCGCCAGTACCTGGTGCTTACCTCCTGTCGTGGTCGGTCGTTTCTCATCGGCGTCAGCCAAGGTCGCATCGATCTGGTCTCGGAAGTGCCACCCTCGGAACCTACGCCATGAATCTGATTTGGCTCCGGCGCCTGCGATTACCGATTTTATTTTTGTTCACGACCTTGGTGTTTACCCAAGGTTTGCTGCATGCCCAGACGCCACCCGCGGCTCCGGGCAATGGCTCGCCCGCGGCGACGCCGGCTCCGTGGAAACTGGCGGTGAATCTCGAAGGCGCGGAAAAACCCGGCGAGATCAGCGTGGGTTTGCAGATCGTCGTCGTGATGACGCTGCTGTCACTGGCCCCCACGCTAGTGATGTTGATGACGAGTTTCACGCGCATCGTCGTCGTGCTGGGGTTTCTCCGCACGGCCATAGGGCTGCCCAATGCGCCTTCGAATCAAATTATTACCGGCCTTGCGCTGTTTCTGACTTTGTTTGTGATGGGGCCGACGTTTGAACGAGTGAATACCGAGGCCTTGCAGCCTTATTTGTCGGGCCAGCTGGCTTCCGGGGCTGCTCTGGAAGCGGCCGGTGAACCGATCAAAGGTTTCATGCTGAAGCAGACGCGCACGCGTGATATCGAATTTTTTCTCAAGCTTGGGCGGTTTCCGCCGACGAAGGTTCAAGATTTGCCGCTGCGCGTCGTCGTGCCTGCGTTTGTGATCAGCGAATTACAGACCGCCTTCCAAATGGGCTTTTTCCTCTTCTTGCCGTTTCTCGTGATCGATCTGCTGGTCTCGACGATCTTAATGTCGCTCGGCATGATGATGATGCCGCCCGCCGTGGTGGCTCTGCCGTTTAAATTGCTGCTCTTTGTCTTGGTGGATGGCTGGCAACTGGTGGTGAAGAGCTTGGTGGAGAGCTTTAATATTTAAACGCCCATGACTCCAGAAGCAGCGATCGATATTTTAAAGGAAGTGATCATCTTCTCGTTGCTGGTGTGCAGTCCGTTTTTAATCGGGATGCTGGTGGTGGGCTTGATCACGAGTATTTTTCAATCGGCGACGAGTATCCAGGAGCAGACGTTAACGTTTGGGCCTAAGCTGGTCGCGGGCGGACTGATGTTTGTGCTGTTGGCGCCGTGGTTGGTCCGAGTGATGGGAGAATTTACGATCAGCTGTTTTGCGCGGATGGCTAGTTTAGGCAATTAAAGCGGAGGGATGAAGCCATGCTCCTCTGGTTGATAGCATGGGTTTTGATTGGCTTGCGCTCGTTGGGCGTGATTGCCGCGTTGCCCACGCCGGGAGGAGGCACGTTGCCCGTTCGTATTCGGGTGGCGCTCAGCATGATGTTGGCGGTTTTGCTGGTCGGGGTGGTGCCGTTGCCTGTGGGGTTACGCGATGCGGACTGGATTCGGTTGGCGATGGCGGCGGTGAGCGAAGTGTTGCTGGGTTTTGCGATGGGGTTGGTGGTACGAGCGGCGCTTTCGATCACGGCGCTGGGCGGTCGATTGATCGCCAATGAAATCGGGCTGAATTCACCGCCGGGCTTCGATGTGCCCGTGCCGGCGCAGGAGCCCTTGCCGGCTTTGATCACCGCGTTTGCGGGGGTGTTGTTTTTTGGGATGGGTGTGCACCAAGACATGTTAGCCGCCTTTGCCCGTAGTTTTGAGTTTTCGCCGTTGGGCACGTACACCGTCACCGCGGTGGCGTTGGAACGTTTGATCAAAGTGACGGCTGATATTTTGGCGGTGGGGCTGCGGATTGCGGCTCCGTTTATTGCGTTAAGTTTTATCATCAATCTGGCCTTTAGTATTTTGGGCAAAGCGGTTCCGCGGATGAACGTATTCATCACGAGCATCTCGGTGCGGCTGTGGGGTGGGTTGTTGCTGCTGTCGGGCTTTGGCGCGCTGTTGTTGCGCAATCTGGATCCGCTGTGGCAGGCGCTACCCTGGGATATGTTGGAAGTCAGTCTGCGTTCCGCCGGGCCTTGAGTTTTAGGAAAAAATTGCCGCTTTAGAACGGCTAAAACCCGAGGTATTTTGGGATTAATAATTATATAAATCCATATTAAATATGTATTTATAATATAATTATCTAACTGGCGTCCAACTTGCTTAATGGTTGGCATTGAGCGCTGAAGATCAAGATTCAAAAACCGAGGCACCCTCCGCGAAGCGGCTTTCCGAAGCCCATTCGAAGGGGCAGTTTGCGCGTGCGCCGGAGTTGACCTTGGTGTTCACGTTAGCGGCGGCGTTATTTACCCTCGGTTTGGCGGCCCGCGAGGCGTCCGATAAGATGACGCGGTTGGCGGTAGTGATTTTTGGCCGTTTAGGCGAGTTGCGGGTGCAGGGCGACGAAGTCCCGGCGGTAGCGGAATTGGCGATGACGACATTTGTCTCGATTGCGTTGCCGGTGGTCTTGGCCACGGCCTTGGCGGCGATTTTGGCCGGCGGAGTACAAAGCGGTTTTCAACTCACTCCGGAAGCGATACAGCCCAATTTCGAACGTTTTAATCCGATTGCCGGCCTGGGTCGCATTTTCTCAGGAAAAATTTGGGTCACCGCCTCGCTTGACTTGTTAAAGGTGGTTGCGGTGTTCGCGTGTCTGGCGGCTGCGACGAGCAAGATTTTCAGCGATGTGATTTTCTCGGCTCCGGTGGAGACGGTGTACCTCGCGAATTTTTTGCACACCAGCGCGATGTCGCTGATGTGGAGATTTCTGGGCGCGATCGCGGTGATCGCGGCCCTCAGTTACGCCTACGAACTTTATAAATCGAACCAGGAGCTGATGATGTCGCGGCAGGAGGTCAAAGACGAGCGGACGCAATCGGATGGTAATCCGCTGGTGAAAGCAGCGATGCGCCGATTCGCCCGTCGACTCTTGCAGAAGCAGATGATGGACGCGGTCCCGACCGCGGATGTGATTGTGGCTAATCCGACGCACTTTGCCGTGGCGCTACGCTACGAGCGGGGATCGGATGCGGCGCCGGTGATCGTTGCGAAGGGCGAAAATCGTCACGCGCTGCGGATCAAGGAATTGGGCGCGCAACACGGGGTGCCGATCGTGGAAAACCGTCCAGTCGCACGCTTGCTGTATGCGACGGGGAAAGTGGGGGAGCCGATTCCGCAGGATATGTTTGAGGCGGTGGCCGAGATCCTCGCCTTCGTTTACCGGACTTACCGTTACTATTATTTCACTCTGCCCAGCCGGCGTGCGGCGGCGCTTTCTAACTAATTTTTATGGCTGCTGTTGTTCCAGTTCCCGCGACGACGTTTTCCCGCCAACTTTTAGGCCGGGCCGATCTTCTCGTCACTGCCGCACTGTTTGGTACGATCATGCTGTTAGTTTTGCCGGTGCCGTCGATGGTGATGGATATGTTGCTCTCGCTCAGCATCGCGTCGTCGTTGTTGATCATGCTGGTGGTGATTTATGTGCGCCAACCGGTAGAATTTTCGGCGTTTCCGACCGTGTTGTTGGGCCTGACGCTTTTCCGCTTGGCGCTGAACATTTGTTCGACGCGTTTGGTGCTGACGCGGGGTGAAGCTGGCCACATTATCGATGCGTTCGGCAAGATCGTGATTCAGGGTAATTACGTGGTCGGCTTCGTGGTATTCGTGATCTTGGTTGTGATTAACTTTGTCGTCATCACCAAGGGCGCGGGCCGGATCGCAGAAGTGTCGGCGCGGTTTACCTTGGATGCGTTGCCGGGTAAACAGATGGCGATCGATGCGGAGCTGAACGCGGGGGCGATCGATGAGTCTACGGCCACGGCTCGGCGGCTTAAAGTGCAACGTGAAGCGGACTTTTATGGCGCGATGGACGGTTCGTCGAAGTTTGTGCGCGGTGAAGCGATCGCGGGTATTTTGATCACCTTGGTCAATATTTTGGGTGGCTTCATGATCGGCGTGTTGCAGATGGATTTGTCGCTGATGGAGTCGCTGCAAAAATTCACGTTGCTATCGATCGGTGATGGTCTGGTGACGCAAATTCCAGCGCTGGTGATTTCGGTGGCAGCGGGTTTGCTGGTCTCACGTGCGGCGGATAACGGCGACCTGGGTCAACAAGTCGCCGGGCAATTGGTGCGCTATCCGGTCGCTTTGAAGATGGTCGGCGCGGTGATGTTGCTCATGGGCTTCATGCCGGGGTTACCCTTATTCCCGCTCGGGTTGATAGGTGGATTTTTTCTCTATATCGGCTATAAACTTCCAGCGGTCGCGCTTGAGGCTGAACCGGTCGCCAAGACCGCCGCCGAGAAGGCCAAGGATAAAGAAACCGCGCCGCCGAAGAGTGGCTCGGTGGAGGAAGTGCGTCGATTGATCGACGTCGATGTGTTTGCGGTGGAAGTAGGCTTCGGCCTAGTGGGTTTAGCGGATCAGAAGCAAGGTGGCGACTTACCCGCGCGCATCACCGGCGTGCGCAAAACCTTGGCCCGCGAATTGGGTGTCATCGTGCCGCAGGTGGCAGTACGCGACAATCTAGAGCTTGCGAGTGGCGAGTACCGTTTTCTGTTGCGCGGTCGGATCGTGGGGCGTGGTTCGCTCATGATGGGTCGCTGGATGGCGATGAATGTATCGGGCAGTCGCGTGCACTTGCGGGGTGTCGCGTGTCAGGAGCCAGTCTTCGGTTTGGCTGCGGTGTGGATCGAAGAGGCCGAAAAGAAGAATGCGGAAATCAACGGTTACTCAGTGGTGGATTGCGCTTCGATCATCGTCACGCATCTCTCCGAAGTTTTGAAGTCGAACGCGCATGTGCTCCTCGGGCGCCAGGATGTGCAGGGTTTGATCGATCATGTGAAGCAATCGCATCCGGCGCTCGTCAGCGAGTTGCTGCCGGACTTGGTCAATCTCGGTATCATCCAGCGCGTGTTGCAAAATTTGCTCCGCGAAAATGTACCGATTCTCAATCTCCCGTTGATCTTGGAAGGGATCGCCGATTACTCGGCCTTGACGAAAAATCCCGACGATTTGAGTGAGTTGGTGCGTCGCCGGCTCGGGCCTTATTTTGTACCGTTGTTGGAGTCGGCTCCGGGCACGGTGCGGGCCTTGACGCTCGATCTGCGCCTCGAAAAAGAGCTGGTCGCGAAAATCCATCGGACGGCGGCGGACTTCGGTCTGGCGCTCGATCCCGCGTTGAGCGCACATTTACTCCAGGGGATCAATGCCAAGCAGACAGAATTCGCCGCCGGCGGCAGCGCGCCGTGCATCGCGGTGGGCGCCGAGTTGCGGTTGGCTTTGCGGCGTTTCCTAGAGTCGACGTTCCCGCGACTCACCGTCGTATCATTTCAGGAAATACCGGGGACTTACCAGATCGAGAATGCCGGTATAATTTCGGCGCCGGTTGAAACGGCCCGGGCGGCAGCTTAATCCCATGGCTTCATCTGCTCTTAAATCTCCAGCGCCGGGCACCTACCGGTTCATCGTGCGCTCCGTAAACGAGGCGCTTTCGGTGCTCAAATCGCAGTTGGGGCCGGAGGCGCGCGTGCTTTCGGTGCGGCCCGTGCGTCAGGGTTTTCTCAAACGTATTTTCGGTGGTGCGAAACTGGAAGTCATCGCCGAGCTTGCGGCGCCCGAATCGGTGAGGGAGCCGTTGATAGCGCCTCCGGTGCCAGGGGTGTTGAGTTCGACGTATGCGGCTGGGTTGGCGGGCGGGAGCCGGCCCGTGGATTTGCGGACTGCGTTGAAGGCGGCGGGATTTTCAGAAGCGCTGCTTTGGCGGGTCGAAATAGAGCGGCGTTGGTCGATCTCCGACGAGAAACCTTTGGGTGATGCGTTGGCGGAGTTTGTGCGTGAATTACGCCAGTTGGTTGGAGCGTTTCCGGCGGTGCCGCTCAGCCGGCGGGTAGTTTTTATCAGCAGTTCACAGGCCGATAAATCGTTGGCGCTTGGGCAATGGCTGACGCGGGAGGTGTTTCAGCAGGGCACGAAGTGCCGTGTGTGCCACGTGGAATTTAGCCGGCCCAATTCATGTCTCGAGTTGGAAGTATTTTGCGATGCGGTGGGTGTGGGGCTTACGCATTATACGCCGGATCTGCGGGTGAGTGATGACGGCGCGCGCGTGTATTGGGATGTGCCTTGCTTCGGCGCGGCTGCGGGCGACGAAACGCCTCAGTTGGCAGATTTGTTGCGGCAACAAGCGATCGAGACGCGCGTGCTCGTTTTGAATGCCGCTTATGAAATAGAAAGCCTGAGGGCTGGCTTGAAATCGGGGCGTTCGCTCGGGGCCACCCACGTGGTGCTCACGCACCTGGACGAGACTAAAGATGTGGGTAAACTTTGGGAAATATTGCTCGAGGGAGACATGCGCCCCCTTTTCTTCTCGCATGACGGCAACTTGCTTGGCCCCATTGGAGTCGAACCGCTCGATTTCCTCGTCAAAAAAACCCTGGGTAAGAGCTGATTCGTATGCGCTACATATTTTTGGTTTTCGGTTTTGTTTTCTTCACGATGGTCTTTGTGGTCGGCCTTTGGGCTGATCGGACTATCGCGTTGGTCGTGCGGGATGCTTGTATCGCCGCCGTCGTGGGCGGACTCGCGGGTCATTGGTTTTGGAATCACGTTCTGGATGCGATGCGCATCACCGTCGCCGTAAAACGCGCGACGGCCGAAGCCGCCTCCAAGGCAAAGCGTCAAAAAAAAGGTGAAACTGTGGTCGCCAAAGCAGAGAAATGAACGTGTTGATTAACCGGGGATAAAACCATGGAACCTCCTCTTTCATCCGATACGCCTCCGCCACCGATTTCGCCGATGGCGTACAAAGCGTACCAACAGACGAACGGTGCTTCGATGGCTTTAGTCGAGGAGCACCTGCCGTTGGTGCGCCAGGTCGTCGGTCGGATCAAGATGAGTCTGCCCCCGCATATCGATGCGGATGATCTCCATTCGATGGGGGTGATGGGTTTGATCGCGGCGGGGCAGCGGTACGTCCCGCAAGAGGGCCGGACCTTTGTCGGGTATGCGTACACTAAAATCCGCGGAGCGATTCTGGATGAACTTAGGCGCTTGGATTGGTGTCCCCGTCGGACCCGGGCCAAGGCGCGTAAATTAAAGGATGCGATCGCCGAGTTGGAGCAGAAGCACCAACGCGCGGCGACGGCAGAGGAGATCCAGCGTCAATTGCAGCTAACGCCCGCTGAGTACGAAGAGTGGCTGCAGGAATCGAGCCCGGTCACCTTTATCAACATCGATGCGTCGGCGCATGATGACGGCGACGGTTTGAAGCTACACGAGACGATCGCCGACGAAAATCTGGAGCCGGCCTCCGCTGGCTTAGAGCGGGCTGAATTGTGGCGTTTAGTGGCCGACCGGATCGAGTTGTTGCCCGAGACGCAGCGAAAAGTGCTGGCGTTGTACCATTTTGAAGGGCTTCGGCTCGCTGAAATAGCCGAGGCGATGGATTTAACGGAAGCCCGGATCAGTCAGATCCATACCCAGGCGATCCTGGCGCTGCGTAGCTTTATCGAACGTAATCAAAATAAATAGGATATTATATGCTTATTATCATAGGACTTGTAGTTGTATTGGGCTGTACGGTGATTTCTTTTATCATGGGTTACAATTGGGATATAAGAATGGTAATGCATTTGCTGCATCCTGCTGAGCTCGTCGCCATTTTCGGTATTACGTTAGGTGGGGTCTTAATCGCTACTCCGTTGCATGTTTTGAAGGAGACGCTGAGCAAAATTATGCAAGTCATGACCGGTAAAACGATCGGCAAGACTCATTACTTCGAGTTGATCGGGGCGCTTTATGAGCTGTTTCAAGCCGGTCGTAAAAGTGGTTTGCTCGCTTTGGAAGAGCATGTTTCTGCTCCGACCCAGAGCTCTATTTTTCGTAAATATCCGACCTTGCTGGCATCCCCGGATCGTCTCTCTTTTATCGTCGATAGTTTAAAGCCTCTGGTCGACGGACGGATCAAACCAGATCAGCTTGAGGGTGTTATTGAGCTGGATATTCAGACTAAAACCCGTGAGGCAGAGCACTCGGCCCATGTTTTGAATTTTGCTGGGGACTCTTTGCCGGGTATCGGCATTGTGGCAGCTGTGATGGGCATCATTCATACTATGGGGGCTATTGACCAAGGTCCCGCAAAGGTCGGCCAAATGGTGGCTGCGGCTCTTTCTGGAACGATGTTGGGCGTGTTTGCCGCCTATGGTTTTGCTAATCCCATGGCCAGTAGTATTAGAACTTTGAACGAAGGATACATCCAATACCTGCGTTGTATCAAAATCGGGGTGGTGGCTTTTGCCAAAGGCATGGCGCCGTTGACCGCTGCCGAGTTGGCTCGCCGCTCGCTTGATCACTTCGTGCAACCCTCGGCCGAAGCCTTGGAAACCGTCCTGCGTGGCGGTACCGCGACCAAATAACCACCCTCGACCCCCTTAAATATCATGGCTGGAAGCGGCGGAGCTTGGAAGGTTGCCTTTGCGGACTTTATGACCGCGATGATGGCGTTCTTTTTGTGCATGTGGCTTTTGAACCAGAAGCCTGATTTATTGGAGGGGGTGGCTAAGTATTTTAGGGAACCGCCCAAAATCCGGATGTCATTCAACACCGGCGTACTCAAAGACCAGGCCAAAGAGGCGACCGTGCGTGACATAAACGCCAAATCCAGCACGGAAAACGCGGCCAAAGCTGCCGCGGCCGAACAAAAAAATCTCAACGCTATCGCGATGGGCTTTTACGGTATGATCAACGTCAAATCGGAGGATCCCAACCGGCCTGTTGATGTGGTTGTCTCCAACGACGGCGTGTTGATTACGCTCTATGATCGGCCCCGCAAACCGCTCTTCCAAGGTGAAGCTTCTGCCGAACTCTCGCAGTGGGGGGATTTCGTTTTCCAAAATCTTGCCTGGCTGGTCGATCGCCACGCTTTCCGCGTGTCCATCGAAGGTCACTCCCGCAGTGGTTTAAAAATGTTATCTCCGGCTTATTCGGCTTGGGAACTCTCGGGCGATCGCGCCAATAATGTCCGACGGCTCATGGCGAATGTCGCCGTCGCCGGCGAACAATTCGAACGTGTGACGTCCTTTGGCGACACCCGCCCGGCCAAGGGCGACAAGAACGATCCCGAAAACGACCACCGCGTAGAAATCAAGCTCTCTATCGGTAACCGAAAACTCGGTGATTCCGCGCCGGAAAAACCGGTCGAAAAAGTAAAACCATGAAGTCCTTTTTATCTGGCCGAACGGGCGTTGCCGTTTCGGATTCGCCAAATCCCGTTGAGGGCGAGGCGCCCTCGGGCCTATCGCTCTTCGCCTCCGCTAGCGCGCTGCCCAGCGCTGCTGCGCCGAAAGCCGGGGCCTCTTCGGTTCAATGCGTCCGCGAGGGTGACGTGATCAAAAAATTGATCGTGACGTGTGAATGCGGAAAAATCGTGGAGATCGATTGTCAGTACCCGACCGGCGCGCTTTAAACGTCGCTGCTATGATCAGTCTCAAACAGCTCACGCAGCTGGCCGCGACTTCCACCGAAGTGTGGCAGGTGTTTCAAGCGGATGCCGGCCAAGCGGCTCGGACTGACGCCACCGCAGCCGCCACTGCAGACGCCGATGCCAAGGAGCGGGCCGAAATACAACTGCGGCGCTCGCGTAATTTGCTCTGGGCGCTATCCTCTCGACTCAAAGGCTTGAGCGACGAGGCGACCGCCAGCCCAGCGATTCGGGCCCGGTTGCTCGTGGACAATGCCCTCAGACTCGAGGGACTCAATCCGCGAATGTTGGCGGAGCGTGACGATAAAAACCGGCACGCTCAACTCATTCGTGAATATCAATCCACGTTTGATTCTCTTCGGCTGAATCTCGGCGAAGACAGCATGCGGACTTTGACGGAAACGTTTCATTATCCCGAGCGCATTTACGCTCTCGGTGAATTTGTGAAATTGCGCCGAGAGAAAGCCGGACTGGAATCGCGGGCTATGGGGATCGAAAAGAAAATCGAAGAAGCCCGGGCAGCATCGGCCGAGGCCGAAAAAGAGAGCGCATGCGTCGAAGCGTTTTTGCGGACGCTCAAGGCGCAGAAAGGCTCGGCGATCGCTTTGGGAGTAGCGCTGTTGGGGATGGTTTTGATCAATGTTTCCCTGATCATCGCGGTCGTCGTCGGCGTGCTGGGATTAATCCTCTTAGTCTTGGGGCTCTTGTCGTGGCTGGTCAGCGGCGTGGCCTTTGCGGCGTTTGATGAAGAGCTGAAACGGAAAGTGAGCGCTTTCAAGGAAGAGGGTTTTTTGGCGGTCAGCCAGCGGTTGCGTATGGCGCAGGAAGCGATGCGCGCCCTAGAAGTGCGCTTCGAGGAAAACCGCAAAGAATTGAGCGCCGTCAACGCCAAGCTCGGGAAAGCGGTGGAATTGGAACGTACCTGGAAGCCGATGACGGATTTGGAAGTGGATAATGTGACCCAGAAAATGACCGAAAGCTGCAAGCAGTTTTTCGGTGAAACGGGCGTGCGAGTGATCTTCCAAAACAAAAAAGAGCTCTCGCTATTGTGAGGATTTCAAAAGGCTTAACCTTGTTGTTGCTCCCACCGAAAGTAGAGCGGGCTGCAGACCCGACGCGTGTGAGCGCCGTGCTGGGGACAACGGCGAGCTGAAGCCCGCCTGACTTAGACTTACTTCACGGCCGCCCAGACACGCTGCACATCGTCGTGGTCTTCGAGTTCCTGAAGGAATTCGCCGACGTCGTTGCGATCCGTCTCGCTGAGCTCGGGGTAAGTCTTGGCGAGGTGACCGATTTCAGCGGTGATCACGTGCCACCCATTGGCCTTGAGCCAAGTTGAGACGGCATGCACCGCAGTGCGTTCCGTGATGAAGCGTGCGCCGGCATGCCCTTCGGGAATATCATCATTTTGCGCGTGGGCGAGCGCCTCAAAATCGTTGGCGCCGGCTTCAATCGCGACGGCTTCGAGATCGACCGTGGTGTCAGTGTGGTGCGCTTCGACGAGACCTACATGGTCGAACAAAAACTTGTTGCTGTGGGCGGCACCGAGGACGCCGGACTTGAAAAGGTTGCGGATTTCGGGGGCTGTGCGCTGGTGATTGTCGGTATAGACTTCGACAATGACGGGTACCTTGTGCGGCGCGTAGCCTTCGAACATCAGGTGCTCGAGGGAGGACTTGTCTCCGCCCGCTCCGGTGCCCTTGGCGATGGCGCGCTCGATGGCTTCACGGGTGACGTTGGCCTTGCGTGCCTTTTCCAAGACAGCGAAGAGCCGTGCATTGCCGGCCGGATCACCGCCGCCGAGTTTGGCTGCGACCGTGATTTCTTTAACGAGTTTTCCGACGACCTGACCTTTTTTGAGGTTCACGATCGCGCGTTTCGCGTGGAGCCATTGACGTCCCATAGGGCGACAGCTTGCGTCGCGATTGCGTGCGGGTGAATCTTTTATTTCAGAAAACTTTGCATGTTGCCCCTTCCGACCATCGTCCACCTCGACGCCGACGCGTTCTTTGTTTCGTGCGAACTCGCGCTGAAACCTGAGTTACGCGGGACGAAGTGCGCTGTCGGCGGACGCGAACGCGGGATCATTTCCTCTGCGAGCTACGAAGCACGGGCCTGTGGGATCTACACCCCGATGCCGACTCAGCGGGCGCTGCAGATTTGTCCGGATCTGATCATGCTGCCGCATACGTCCGGGCTCTACAGCACAGTGTCGCACCAGATGTTCGACCTCTGCGAAACCCTCACGCCGCTGGTGGAGCGCAACTCGATTGACGAAGGCTACCTTGAGCTCGGGCCGTGCGTATGCAGCTCGATGGCAGAGATCGAGCAACGCGTGCGCGGCCTCCAGCAGCGCATCGCGACAGAGCTGCAGATCCCGGTTTCCTTCGGCATCGCTACGAACAAGCTCGTTTCACAAATCGCCTCCAAGCTGCGCAAGCCGCGGGGGTTCGTCGTCGTGGCGCCGGGCACAGAAGCTGCGTTTCTCGCGCCGTTGCCCATTGGGAAATTGCCCGGTATCGGAGCGAAGAGTGAAGCGGCGCTCAACGCGCGCGGGCTAAAATTCATCGGGGAGATCGTGCACAAAACCGAGAGCGAACTGGCCTCGCTTTTCGGCAATAGTTGGCGGGACATGCTCGCCACGGCGCGCGGCAAAGATGAACGCGCGGTCTACACCGAGCAGGAAGACGCCAAGAGCTACTCACAGCAGGAGACATTTTCCGGAGACGTTGCGGACTTCGCCGAAATCGAACGCGTCGCGAAGCGAATGGTGGATGAACTCCTGCCCAAAGTCCGCGAAGACAAAAAGCGTGTCCGCACGATGACGGTGAAAGTGCGTTATCCCGATTTCACGCAGGAGACGCACGGTCGCAGTTTGGCGGATGCGACGGATTTGGAAGCGCCGTTTTATCCGCTCGTCGCGCCGCTCCTGCGCGAAGCATGGACGAAAAAGCGCCCGCTGCGCCTCGTGAGTGTACGCTTTTCCAATGTGGAGAACGGTGGTCAGCAGTTGGAAATGTTTGCCGAGACCGATGAGAAACGCCGTCGCCTCGCTGGTGTGCTGGACAAATTGAACAACCGGGGCGGCCATCCGGTCGTGCAGCACGGCCATCAGCTCGGTGCGAAGAATGAGTAGGTGCTTCAGGAGCTGGCAGGGAAAAAGAACCACTGCATTGCGGTTGCGGAGACATTTGGTCGACGAAGAATGTGAGTTGTCGTGTTCGCGTTAGACGCTCTCCGCTCAATCCTCGTCCCCGCTCAATTTCGGCCTGTCCTCACGCTATGGAAACCCTCCAGCCCCCACTCACGCTCACGTCGCGGCTCTCTCGCCCGCGCCTCGCATTCAGTCGCCTGCACCAGTGCGTGACGCTGCTGAGCTGTTGCGTAGTCGGCCTGCTTTCGGCGGCTGCACCACTCATCGAAACGTCCGACGTGTTCCCCGCCAAGATGGCTGGCATCGAGCGCTACCGCATTCCCGGCATCGTCGTCACGTCCAGGGGAACCGTACTCGCGTATGCTGAGGCGCGAAAAAATAATAGCTCCGATTGGGGCGAGATCGAGATCCACCTGCGCCGGTCGCTCGATGGCGGGAAAACGTGGGAGTCGGGGAAGAAAATTGCTCACCTCGGCGATCGCCTCGAAGGCAACCCGCGCAAGGCAACCGGCGGCGAACGCGAGCAAACGGTCAACAACCCCGTCGCCATCGTCGACCGCACCACGGGCGCGATTGAGTTTCTCTACTGTATCAACTATGCGCGCTGCTTCTCCATGCGCAGCACCGACGACGGCGTCACTTGGAGCCAGCCTGTCGACATTACGGCGACGTTCGAGCCGTTCCGCCGGCACTACGATTGGAAGGTCATCGCGACCGGTCCCGGCCACGGTATTCAACTCAAGAGTGGGCGTTTGGTTGTTCCCATCTGGCTCGCCTACGGAAAAACCGGCGATCACAAGCCCTCCGCCGCTGCGACGATTTACAGCGATGACCATGGCCGCTCCTGGAAAGCCGGCGACCTCGCTTTGCCGAACGAGGGCGCATTCGGAGATCCCAACGAAACGATGATTACCACGCTCTCCGACGGCCGAGTGATGCTCGTCGCGCGCAGCGTCTCCAAAGCTAACCGCAAGCTCATCACCACGAGTGCGGACGGCGCCACCGGTTGGAGTACGCCGAAGTTTCACGAGCAACTTTGGGAGCCGGTTTGCATGGCCAGCATCGTCGCGCATCCGGCGAAGGCCGGCACCCTCATTTTCTCCAACCCCCACACCCTCGGGCGGGATTCGTCGGGTAAGGAAATTCCCGCTGGCCGGGGCAAACGCGAGAATCTCGTCATCAAACTCAGCCGTGATGACGGCACGACGTGGCCGGTGAGCCGCACGCTCGACGCTGGCCCGAGCGCCTACTCGGACCTCGCGGTCTTGGCCGATGGCACCGTCGTTTGTCTCTACGAGAAGGCCTCCGACATCACGGTAGCTCGTTTCAATCTCGAATGGATCGAAGGGAAACCATGAACTCCTCGCCGGCGAAATTTTTAGCGCAGCGCCTCCGCAGCGCAGATCGCCTTTACGGCACGCTCATCGTGAGCCCGTCGCCGCATTGGGTGCCGGTGGTCGCGACGCTCGGACTCGACTTTGTTTTCATCGACACAGAGCACATCCCGCTTGATCGCGAGAAACTCGCGTGGATGTGCCAGGCCTATCGCGCCGTCGGCTTGCCCCCGATCGTCCGGATCACCTCACCCGACCCGTATGAAGCATGTGTGGCGCTCGATGGAGGTGCGGTCGGGATCGTCGCGCCGTATGTGGAGACGGCAGAACACGTCCGCGCGCTCGTGGGTGCCGTCAAGAAGCGCCCGCTCAAAGGCCGCACGCTGGAGGCCCATTTGGCAGGCGAACCCCTCGAGCCAGATCTGAATACCTATGTTGAAAACCGGGCCGCACCTCGCACCCTCATCGTCAATATCGAAAGCGCCCCGGCGCTCGCAGCCCTCGACGAGATCCTCGCGGTGGACGGGCTCGACGGCGTTCTGATCGGACCCCATGATTTATCCTGCAGTTTAGGAGTGCCGGAGAATTACGAGCACCCCACATTCCTCGCCGCCTGCGACACAATCATCGCGAAAGCGCGGGCCCGCGGGCTCGGGGCCGGTGCCCACGTGACGTATCAAGCTAATCGCATAGCCCACGAGGAGCGTTGGGCCCGGCTCGGCGCAAATCTGATCGTCCACGCTGCCGACATTATTCTTTTCGCCGAAGGGATTCGCCGCGACGTCGGCGACCTGAAGGCGCGACTCAGCGACTGCGCCTAGGGGCGCGACGCCACGACTAACATCTGACTTCACCACGCCCGCGCGCTCTCACCCGCACCATGTCTGCTCCGCTTTCCCTTTCACACGCTGATCTCCTCCAGCTCAAGCGCTGGAATACTCCGACGATCTACAACGGCTGGGAGCAGTTCACCCGCCACGACCCGGCGAAGTCCGGATTCAACCTCGAAGAGACGCGTGACTTTATGCCGCACATGGGCCCGATGGTGGGTCGCGCGGTGACGGTCGTGTGCGAGCCGAGCAACGCCGCGCACCCGCAGAAAAATTCTCACGCATGGAGCGAGTATCGGCGGTACGTCGCGAGCGTGCCGGGACCGAAAATCGTCATCGTGCAAGACCTCGATAAGCCCAGCGTAATTGGCGCGTTTTGGGGCGAGGTGAACAGCAATATCCACCGCAGCCTCGGCTGCGTCGGCACGATCATCGACGGCGGGATTCGCGACCTCGACGAAATGACCAACGCCGGCTTCAAGGCGATCGCCCGTCGGATGTGCGTGGGCCACGCCCATAGTTGCCCCGTGCGCTGGGGCTGCGCGGTTGAAGTCTTTGGTCGCACTGTGCAGCCCGGCCAGCTTATCCACGCGGACAAGCACGGCTTCCTCGCCATCCCGCCCGAAGATGAAGTGCGCATCTTGGACGCCGCGCGATTCATGGACGCCAACGAATGTCAGACGCTCATTCCGGCGGCCCGAGATTCCCACGGGAAATCTTCCGGAGAAATCTGCGCCGCGATCGACGAAGCAGCCGGCCGCTTCGGTGCCGCGGCCCGAGCGAAATTTGGCCGTAAGGGCGAGTGGTAACTTCGCCTTCGTCACCGCCTGTCACTTTTTGGTCCCCATGAAACCATCCCGATTCCTGCGAGTTTCCACACTCGCCCTCGTTGCTGCTGCGGTGATGCCAATCGCTCGCGCGATGAGCCTACTGGAGACGTCACGAAGCAGGAGCGAGATTTTTGGAATACCAAGTCGAAGGCCTTTTTCGGCCGCACGGCCGGTGGCACGCACCTCCAAGTTTTTAACGACAGCCGCGCCACCCCTGCGCTCACCGGGCGCACCTCGTTCCGTTACCAATTGAAGTACGCCGGCGGCGCGTGGAGCGCGGAGAAAATGTTCTACGAAGCGGGCATCAAGAACTCCTCCCCCGCGCTCATCGAGGCCGCGCCGGGGAGATTTTCGCGCGATCTGCGACCGTGGGACCAAGGACCGCTCGCGCACCCACATCCACTTCGGGAAATTCGGCGTCTGCGACCAACCCTGAGATTCCTTTACCGATGAATATTTGGTTTTTTGCTTTCGCTGGGCTGATGATCGCTGCGACCTCACCGGCAGCGGAGAGTCAGCCCGCGTTTCGGGTGGACGTATCCACGCTTTTAACCGGCCACGGTAAGCAGTTCTTCACTCAGTCGCGCGGCGCGCTGATCCCCGGCACCCCGGCCCGCGTCGTCGTGACTACGCAGGAAACCGATCCGACCGGTGCCCACGGGTATGCCGATCTGTTTACCATCGAGACCGTCGACAACGGCCGCACGTGGTCTTCGCCGCAACGGATCGATTCTCTCCGGCGCACCCGCCTGCCGGAAGGACACGATCTCGTGATGGGCGACGTGTGTCCGCAGTGGCACGCCGCGACAGGACGCGTGCTCGCGACCGGGAAAACCTTTGGGTTCCTCGGCGGCACCACAGAGGACCGCGGCCTTGAACGGGTGTCCTATTCCGTGCGTGCGCCGCAATCCGGCGAGTGGAGCGAGCTGCGTGTGCTGACGTTGCCGGCGAGCGATCATGAAGGGCGTCCGTTTCTGGAGCCTAACTCCGGTTGCCACCAGCGCGTCGATTTGCCGAACGGCGAGATCTTGCTGCCGATCCGCTATCGCAAGGACGCTAAGGTCCGCGACTACACGACCATCGTCGCGCGCTGTCGCTTCGACGGGGAAAAGCTCACCTACGTCGAACATGGCTCCGAGTTTACGATTCCCCGAGAGCGCGGCCTCTACGAACCGTCGATCACCGCGTTTGGCGGGCGGTATTTTGTGACGATGCGCGCCGACCACTCGGCTTTTGTCGCGCGCGGCGGCGATGGGCTTAACTATGACCCGTTCATTGAGTGGACGTTTGACGACGGAAAGGTGCTTGGCAGCTACAACACGCAGCAGCACTGGCTGACGCACAACGATACACTCTACCTCGTCTACACGCGGCGCGGCGCCAACAACGACCACGTCATGCGGCATCGTGCGCCGTTGTTCATCGCTGAGGTCGATGCGGTGCGCCTGTGCGTGCGCCGCGCCACCGAGCGGATTCTGATCGCCGAGAGCAACGCCGACATTGGCGGCGGATTCGGCGTTGTTGAAGTGAGCCCGGGTGAGACGTGGGTCATCACCTCCGAGATTCCCACCAAAAGAAGCCGCGACTTCAACCGCGTGCTCATGGCCCGCCTCACCTGGGCGGAGCCGAACCGGTTGTTTTCCAAGTCGCCTTAAGATTAACACCGCCACTGCCCAGTAAAACGAACACCAGGTTTCTCGAGAATTCCTTTTCCTCATTCCCGTTCCTCTCACCTCTCCATTCGCCCTCCAACTCCAATTTGCTCAATCTTACCTCCCATGAAGCCGTCCCTGTTTTTTCGTCTCTGCGCGGTGATCGCGCTCGTTTTTCCATTGGCTGCCTTGGCGCAGTCGGCCGCTGGCGTCATCGAAGGTCGCGTTTATAACGCCGCGACGGGCTCGGCTCTCGTCAATGCCCGCGTCACGCTGGAGGGCGCCGGTCGTGAAGTGATTACCGACGAGGCGGGCTCTTTTCGCCTCACCGGTGTCCCCGCGGGCGAGGCCCGGATCAACGTGGCTTACCTGGGAATGACGCCGCAGAAGGCGACCGTCAGCGTCGCGCCCGGGGCCGAGGCCCGCCGTGATTTCGAACTCGTGCTCGACCGGGCGGTCCGAAGTGCATCGGCGGATACCATCAAGCTCGATGCCTTTACTGTGACCGCCGACCGCGAGATGAGCGCGCAGGCGATCTCGATGAACGAGCAGCGTAACGCCCCGAACATCAAAAACGTCGTCGCCCTCGACGAGTTCGGCGACCGCGGCAGCGAGAACATCGGCGAGTTTCTCCTCTTTCTTCCCGGCGTCTCGATCGCGACGTCGGGGTCGGAGCCCACGACGGTTTCGTTGCGCGGCTTCCCGGGAAATAACTCGGGCCTGACGCTCGATGGCGGTGAGATGGCCACGTCGTTCGGCGGCAACAGCCGCTCGCTCGACCTCCGCGAGATGCCGATGAACAACGTCTCGCGTGTCGAGGTGACAAAAGTCCCCACGCCCGATATATCCGCCTCAGGACTCGGCGGTTCGATCAACTTGATTTCTCGCAGCGGCTTCGAATCCAAGACCCGGAAATTCAGCTATAACGTCTACGGTCAGTTTCACAACCACAACGCCCTCACCTTCGACGGTGGGCCGCGCAACCACAATTCCGCGAACTCGCCGCGTTTCATCCAGCCGTCCTTCGATTTTAGCTACCTCCAGCCGATCACTCGCAACCTCGCCATTACGGTCGGTGGTTCGCGCACCTGGCGTTTCAAGCCGATGGAGACCGGCACTAAGGAGACCGACGAATCGCCTACGTGGGATCTCGTGCGGCTCGTGCAAACGACGAGCCAGTGGAACAGTCTCGCGCAGACGTTCAAGACGCTACAAGGCTCCATCGGCGTTGACTGGCGTATCAGCCCGACTGACACGATCTCGGCGAACGTGAACTACCGCGACTACGGTCTCACCATTACGCGCAGCGTGCTCGGGTTTGGCTACGGTGCGGGCGCGACCGGTGGCCCGACGTTTACCCAAGGCGCAGCCACTGCCGTTGGCACGGTTACCATGAACGGTAGCGGCGAGAACGTCGACATTACCACCCAGACGAAACACTCCACGCTGAAATACCGCCACCGCGGCGATCTCTGGCGTTGGGAGGTCAATGGAGCGTTGTCCGGTTCCGCTTCCGACCGCCACGACATCGACGCGGGATTTTTCAACCTCGCGCCGGCCACGCTCACGGGCGTCGTGCTCCGTGGTGACGACATTCCGTCCTCGGGCGGCACGATTCCCACGCGTTACAGCGCGGCGCGCGCCGGCGCCGCCGTCGATGTGTACGACGGAGGCAACTACACCCTGGGAAACCCGACGACCAACCAGCCCGATTGGAACACCCACAAGAGCAACCTTCGCCTCGATCTCGGGCGCGATTTTCTCGGAACGATTCCCTTCACCCTCAAGGTCGGCACCGCGATCGACACCTACACCACTGACCAGCGCCGCTACGGGAAGACGTGGGCCTTCCGCCCGAATGGATCGACCCTCGCCGCCGATCGCCTCGCGAGCCGGTTCGACGTTTTTGATCAAGCGTTCAACACCGATGCACCCACGGTCTTCGGCAAAAAGGTCCGTTGGATCAGTGGCCAAAAGATGTTTGATCTCTACAAGGCGAATCCCTCGTGGTTCGTCCTCGACGAAGCCCAAATTCATCAGGACTTCGTGAATAATTCGCGCAAACTGCGTGAGACAATCACCGCCGGCTATTTGCGCGCCGACGCCCGTTTGTTTAAGAATCGTCTCTGGGTGGTGGCCGGCGTCCGCTACGAACGCACTGACGACAACGGCGCGGGCCCGCTGAACGACATCAACGCCCAGTTTCAGCGCAATGCGAACGGCACGCTCGTCGACGGCAATCCCAACCTCGCTGGCATCCAACGCGTGGCGCTCTCCGCCGATCCGCTCGTCCTTCGCAAGCTCCGCTACGTGGAGCGCGGCGCTACCGCCGAGCGCAACTACGATGGCATCTATCCGAGTGTGAACGCGTCGTTCAATATCACGGAAAACCTCATTTTTCGCGCCGCCTATGCGCAGACGCTAGGCCGTCCGAATATCAACAATGTCATCCCGAGCACCACGATCTCCGATCCCGATGTCGCCAACCCCACGATCACGGTCAACAACGCCGGCCTGAAGCCGTGGAGCGCGAAGAGTTACGACCTTTCGCTCGAGAGCTACCAAATCAAAAATGGGTTCGGCTCGATCGGCGTGTTTCGCAAAAGCGTGAAAGATTTCTTCGGTAGTATCAGCACCGCCGCCACGCCCGCGCTGCTTGAGCAGTATGGCCTTGAGAGCGATCCGTCGCTGCTCACCTACCAGATCTCCTCGCGCACCAACGCCGGCGATGCGCAGATCGATGGCTTCGAGATGTCCTACCGGCAATCGCTCACGTTCCTGCCTTCGTGGGCACGCGGCCTGCAAGCATTCGTCAACTTCACGAAGCTCAATCTCAGCGGCACCAACACGGCCGATTTCTCCGGCTACAATCCCAAGTCGCTCGGCGGGGGCCTCAATTTCGTCCGCGGTCGTCTCGCGCTCAAAACCACGATTAGCTATCTCGGCGATACCCGCACGGGTGCCGTTGCCGCGAGCGCCACCGTGCCGGTCGACACCTTCAACTACCAAGCCAAGCGCATGCGCATCGGCGTCAATGCCGCCTATAGTCTTACGCGTCGCTACTCGCTTTATGCGTCGGTCGTGGATTGGGGTGGCTTCGTGCAAGACCTCCAACGCTACGCGCCCGGCACGCCCGACTACGCCAAGCCTACCCGGTGGCAGGAACTGGGCTTCTACACCAACGTCGGCGTGCGCGGCTCGTTCTGAAAACGATGACCATGCGCCGTCCTTCTTCTCTGATCTCGACCGCCGCGTTTACGCTCGCGGGGGCGTTGTGGAGTGGGGGCTCGACGTTTGCCGCCGCGCCCTTGCTTGATAAAACCCATCTTTTTTCGGAAAAGACCGACGGGTTTGTTTCCTACCGCATCCCGTGCCTCGTCGTCACGGCGCGGGGCACGGTCTTGGCGTTTTGCGAGGCGCGCAAGTTTTCCGGTCTCGACTGGGGAGAGATCGAGATCCACCGGCGCCGCAGCACCGATGGTGGCCGCACGTTTGATCGCGCTCGGCAGGTCGCCCACGTGGGGCCGCGCCTGCCCCGCAATCCCGCCAACGCCGACCAACCTCCCGGCAAGGTGATCGGCGATCCGGGGCAGCAGACCGTCAACAACCCCGTGGCGATCGCCGACCGCGATGGCAGTGTGCACCTCATTTACTGCGTGGAATACATGCGCACGTTCTACGTGCGCAGCACCGACGACGGCCTCACGTGGAGCCAGCCCGTCGACATCACCGCCGCCGCCGATCGTTTTCGTCCAGAGTGGCCGTGGCGCGTGATCGCGACGGGCCCCGGCCATGGCATCCAGCTCCGGAGCGGTCGCTTGGTCGTCCCTGTATGGCTGGCGAAAGCCGAGGGCGGCGCGCACGGTGGCGCAGTCGTCGCGACACTCTATAGCAATGATCGCGGCGCTACCTGGCAACGTGGCGAAATCGCAGTACCCCGCGCCGCGGCCGACACGCCGAGCACGAACGAACCTATCGTGGCGCAGCTTAGCGACGGGCGCGTGATGCTGATCGCGCGCAACCATGCCCCGGTTCATCGAAAGATCGTCACCTTGAGTCGCGACGGATCCACCGGCTGGAGTCCGCCTGAGTTTGCCGAAGCGCTCATCGAGCCGATTTGCCAGGCGAGCCTCTTCAGCTACGAGGATCCCGTCGCCACCGGGAAAACACGCCTGCTCTTCTCGGGCCCGGTCTCCCTAGCGCGAGCCAGCGGCGCGGCCACCCCCGGCTCTCGCCGTGATCGCGAGAATCTCTCCGTGAAGCTCAGCTCCGACGACGGACGGACCTGGGTGGCGACGCGTTCACTGGAACCGGGACCCAGCGCCTACAGCGATCTCGCGGTGCTGCCCGACGGCACGATCCTTTGCCTGTTCGAGAATGGACGTCCCGGTGCCACGCGCCCCAACTCCAGCCGGACCGACTGGCCTTACGCCCGCATCACGCTCGCCCGTTTCAATCTCGAATGGCTCACGGACGGCAGTAACTCATCCGCGCCTGCCCCGCTCACCCGCTGACTCGG
>CANIJN010000013.1 GCA_947467625.1 Opitutia bacterium
CTCCGTCTCCCCATCTCCGGTGCGCTCCCCCACCGCCGACACCCTCGTCGATCCGTCCGTCTGCGATTGCTGCCCGACCACTCTCACCGCCTTTCCCGACGGCGGCGCGCTGCTCGCCTACCGCGGCCGCACGCTCCCGGAAGAAGTCCGCGACATCCGCTCCGCCCGCTTCCGCACCACCGCTTGGGACGCCCCCCGCCCCGTCAACAACGACGACTGGCGCATCGCCGCCTGCCCCGTCAACGGCCCGCGCCTCGCCAGCGACGGCGGCCGCGTCGCCGCCGCCTGGTTCACCGCCGCCGACAACGATCCGCGCGTCCTCGCCTCCTTCTCGCCCGACGCCGGCACGCGTTTCCTGATGCCCCTCCGCCTCGACCGAGGCAAACCCGTCGGCCGCGTCGATACCCTCATCCTGCGCGACGGCGCGCTCCTCGTCACGTGGCTCGAAACCGATGGCAGCCTCTGGCTCCGCCGCGTCTCTCCCGACTTCTCGCTCGATGAACCCATCGCCCTTGCGCCCGCCGGCACCGTATCCACAAAAACAAACCCCCGCCTCGCCCTCGTTCGCGACTTCGCCGGTGGCAACTCGTCCGCGCAATTCCTCGCCACCTTCGCCACGGACTCCGCGCTCCGCACGCTCCTCGTCACCGTCCCCGAAGGTGACCTCTTGATCGCGAAGGCCAACTGCGATTGCGCCGCCCCTCCCGAGCAACTCGTCGGCCACGGCTTCCGCGGCGCCGTCGCCGCGCTCGCTCCTGACCGTGGCACACTCCACGTCGTCCACGACGAAATCCCCGGACTCCTCTTTGCTGGCACGGACGAGTTTCACGCCGACGCCCCGACCATCGCCTCCGTCCAACTCGGCCGCCGCCTCTTCGGTCGCATCGAACAACGCGCCGGCCAATGGTGGCTCTTCGACGTCCGCCTCGCCCAGTAGCGCCACGGCGCGGCGGTTATCCCAGCCGCAGCCCCCCCCTTGACGACTCTGCGATAATCACGCTTCTCCCATCCCTCCGCTCTCCACTTCCTCTTCGTGCCACGCTCCACCCCCTTCACCGCCTTCCTCCACCGCCTCATCGCGGTCGGTGGAGCCGTGCTGGTGTTGGCGCTCACCGTTTTCGCCGCCAGCCCCGCGCTGCACGAACACCTCCACGACGCGACGCACACCCAGCACGACGAATCCTGCCCGATCGTCCTCTTCGCCAGCAGTGCCGACGCCCCGCCCGCCCCTCTCTCGGCCCCCGCCCCTTCGCTCACCGCCTGCGCCTTCGCCCCGAGCATCGCCCGCGAAATTTTTGTGTCCCCGCCGCACTACCTCCGTCAACCGGAGCGCGGCCCGCCGTCGAGTCTGGTCAGTTGAATTCGTCTCCGCCGCGCCTGCGCGCGCGGTGTTGCCTGCTTGAGCGCATTCCGCCGTCGCGGATGCCCCATCACCGTTCGTTCAACCTCGACTCACCATGTCCATTTCATTTTTCCGTCCCGCCCTCCGTCTCTCCCTTTCTCCGTTTCTTCTGCTCCTATTTTCCGCTCCTCCATTCGCGCCGCACGCCCGCGCCCAAATCGCGCCGCCACCGTCGCCCACTCATTCGCACACGCCAGCCGCCTCCTCCCACTCCGACGGTATGGTGGCACTCGACCAGTTCGTCACCTCCGTCGCCCCCTTCGAAGGCAACCAAGCAGACCTCGCCCAAGCCACCACCGTCCTCAGTGGTAGCTCCCTGCGTCTTAAACAACAGGCTTCCCTCGGCGATACCCTCGGCTCCGAAACCGGCATTCACGCCACCTCGTTCGGTCCCGGGGCCAGCCGCCCGATCATTCGCGGGCTCGGCGGTGACCGCATCCGCCTCCTCGAAAACAGCGTCGGCACCCTCGACGCCTCCGTCACCAGCCCCGATCACGCCGTGAGCGTCGAACCGTTTCTCGTCGAACGTATCGAGATCGTCCGCGGCCCCGCCTCACTCCTCTACGGCAGCAACGCCGTCGGCGGTGTCGTCAACGTCATCACCCACCGCATCGAGACCGACCTCCCGACCGCACCCGTGCGCGGCTCGTTCGAAGTCCGGCGCGGTTCCGCCGCCGAGGAGTGGGCGCGGGGCGCCGTGTTTGATTTAGCATTACGTCCCGACGCAGCCAGTGCGCTCGTGCTCCATCTCGACGGTTTCCGCCGCTCCACCGAAAACCTCCGCATCCCCGGGTTTGCCGAAAGTGCCCGCGTCCGCGCCGAGGAAACCGCCGAGGCCCGCGCCAACCGCGAACCCGCCCCCGCCTTCGCGCGCGACCGTCTGCCGAACAGCGCGCTCACCAACTCCAGCGGCGCCATCGGTCTCTCCTACGTTTCCAAAACGTTCCACCTCGGCGTCAGTCACAGCGGCCTCGACAGCGACTACGGCGTCCCCGGCCACGCTCACGAAGAGGCCCCCGCCAGCCCCGGCGCCGCCGAGGGCGTCCGGATCGATCTCCGCCAACGCCGCACCGACGTGCAGGGTGAATGGCACGGCACCGACGGCGCGGTGCGCGATGTGCGTTTTAAGTTCGGCCAGGCCCGCTACCGCCACGCCGAGATCGAGGCCGACGGCGCCGTCGGCACGGTCTTCACCAACCGCGGTCACGAGGCCCGCGTCGAACTCCTCCACGGCGACGGCAAACCGTGGACCGGCGCGCTCGGCCTACAGACTTCCCGCAGCGATTTCGCCGCCGTCGGCGACGAAGCGTTTCTCCCGCCGTCGCGCACCGACACCACCGCCCTCTTCGCCTTCGAAGAACTCGCCGCCGGCCCCATCTCCTGGCAATTCGGCGGACGCGTCGAACGCACTAAAATCGCCGCCACCGGTCACTCCGCCCGCCGCGACGATCAATTCAACGGCTCCGCCGGCGGAGTCTGGAAACCCACGTCCACCTACGCCCTCACGTTCTCCGTGACTCACACCGGCCGCGCTCCCAACGCGCAGGAACGCTTCGCCGACGGCCCGCACGCTGGCACGCAAAGTTTCGAAATTGGCGACCCCACGCTCCGCGCCGAACGTTCCCTCAGTGCCGAGCTCAGCCTGCGCCGCCGCACCGGATTCGTCACCGGCGCCGTCACCGCGTTCACGAATCGATTTAATGGTTACATTTTCGAACAACCCACCGGCCTCGTCGCAGCGGACGGCGGCGGCCTACCCGTTTACCGCTACGTCCAGCGCGACGCGCGTTTCTGGGGCCTCGAAGCCGAAAGCCTCTGGCACCTCCACGACCGACCCGATTGGCAACTCGACTTCCGCCTCGCCGCCGATTTCACCCGGGCTCGCGAGGGCGGCCGCGACCTCCCACGCATTCCCGCCGCGCGCACCGGCGTCGGTCTATTCTGGAGCACGACTGCTTGGAGCGCCGGCATCGAAAGCCAGTTTTACTCCGCGCAGAAACGGGTCGCAGCCAACGAAACGCCTTCCGACCGCTACGCCCTCGTGAGCGCGCACCTCAGCCGCGCCGCCGAATTTGGCCACCTGCGCACCGAGGTCTTCGTCCGCGGCACCAACCTCGCCAACGCCGAAGCGCGCCCGCACCCGTCGTTCGTGAAAGACCTCGCGCCCCTCGCCGGCCGCGGCGTCGTCGCCGGCCTGCGCCTCTCCTTCTGACCGCGGTCGCCCACGTCACCCCGAGGAGGGCCGGCCCTCCCCGCCGTGTGTGGCGACGCCGTCTTTACCAGCAGTCACCAAAACGCAGTTGGCTTTACTCAGTGACGAAAGCCGAGCGCACCTGCGTGCCTTGCTCTTGCCGGCGGGTGAAGCCAACGGCGTTCGGCCAGCCGTGAACCGCTCGAAGTCAGAGCGCGCGGGCTCCGGGTCGGTGACAACCGGTCGCTGCACGGCCACGTGCCCAACGGCCCCGCGGCTTTCCATCCGCTGCGTGGCCCGCCGTGGACGCGGCCCCCTTGAAAACAGCGCGGAACCACTTTTTTCGCGCTCCTGTTTCTCTTAAACTTTTTCGCACTTCTACCGCTACACCGCTCCCGCCGCGATCCCGCGAACCACTTCCTGCGCTGCCACAAACCCAAACGTCCCGGTCACAAACACCGCCGCGCCAAACCCGCTCGCGCAATCCATCGCCAAATTTGACCCCGGCTCTGGTTTCGCCGCGCACGTGCCGTCCGCCCAGGGAAACACGGGGGCCTCGCTCGACCACACGCAGCGCACACCCCAGTGCATTTTCCCGGTTTGCTCGCCGTGGGAAAACCCATGGTCGCGCCGCAGTTTTTTCCGCACCTGCCGCAGCAGCTCGTCCGCATACGCGTCGCCCAAATCCCCCGCACACACCTGCGTCGCATCCCGCTTCCCTCCGGCCGCCCCCACCGTGACCACCGGCAACCCACGCGCATGCGCCTCGCCGATGACGAGCGCCTTGTTCGACATCCGGTCGATCGCATCGACCACATAGGAGAACTTTTCCGCCAATAACCGCTCCGCCGAAGACGCCGTGAAAAACTCCGCCGCCTCCGTCACGCGGCACGCCGGATTGATCAGTCGTACGCGCTCCGCCAATACACTCACCTTCGTCCGCCCCACCGTACCGTCCAGCGCGGGGAGTTGCCGGTTCACATTCGTAACGCACACGTCGTCGAGATCCACCAACGTCAACGCGCCCACCCCGCTGCGCGCCAGCGCCTCGACCGTCCACGAACCCACACCGCCCACGCCGACGATGCATACATGCGCCCCACGCAGCCGCGCCAAACCCTCCCGGCCAAAAAGCCGCCCCACTCCGCCAAACCGATCAAAATAGTCATCGCTCATTCTGGTGCAGCGGCCAAATGACCGCCGCAGCGCACCCGCGTCAAATCCGCAGCGCACCCCCATCCTTCCCGGCCCCCGGCCCAGGTGACGGCGCGGTGCGGTGCCGCTATGCGGCTCGGCGTCACTTCGCCTCGATCAACCGCTTGAGTTCCCCTTCGAGCTGGCCGGCATTCTGGTTGTTGCGCACGAACATCCCCTTCTTGTCGAAGAGCACAATCGCCGGCGCTTTGCCGACGTTCATCTTCGCCGCCCATCCGTTCTGCGCTTCCTTGCCGTCGAAATGCACGGGCCACGTAATTTTTTGGTCTTTGATAAATTTCATCACCTTCTCGCGATCGACTTCTTTATCGAACGAAACGCCGATGACCTCGACCGTCTTCTTGTTGAACGACCGAGCCTGCATGACTTGGTCGATCATCGTGATGTTGCCCGGACTGGAGCCACTCCAGATCACCAACGCCACGACCTTGCCGCGCAGCGCCGCGAGATCCACCTGTTTACCATCCAGCGCCGTGAACTTCAGCTCATACGGCACTTTCTTAATCTCCACCATGTTGAGTTCACTGCGGGCCATGTCCGCCACACCCTTGTCGGCGTGCTTCAGCAGCTTGTTCAAATGCGCCTCGCCCGCAGCCGGACTCACTCCGCGCGTGAGAATTTCCACATACGAGCTCTCGCGATCCTTCAGAAACCGCCGCCCGCCCGGCATCGCGTCCAACGCGTCGAGCTTCTCCCGCAGCGGCGCGATCCCATCCCGCGAGGGCGTATCGCGAAACTCAAAATCCGTCGCGGCGATATCCAGCGCCGCCAGCGCCGCCAGCGCATCGTTCGTCAGACCATCTTTGTAGCGCTGATTCGTCACCTCATATTTGAGCTGCGTCACGTACGCCGTACGATACGCCGCGAGCTTCTTGTCTCGGATGGAGTCACCGAAAAAGGCGAGGTCCTTGATCACGTTGTTCGCCCGCCAATGCGTCGGATACTTCGAAAGGAAATTGATGCCGGCCGCGATCACCTGCGTGAATCGCTCTTGGGACAACTTAGCCTCCTTGTCATTGTAAAGCTTGCCAAACGCTTCGCCCGCCAAATCCGCCGGCGATTTTTCCGGGGCCTTCGCAGCCTTGGCGGCGGGTGCCTGCGCGCACACCGCACCGACGAGAGAGCATACAACAAACAGGGCAACAATGAGGGAGCGTAGTTTCATGGAGAAGAGAGCCATTTAGTTGAACGAAACGTCTATTTCGCCCGCGCTCCCGCGCAAGCGACAATCGTCCACGCATCAAGGCGCGCCCCCCGTCCTTGTGAAAATGACCCGCTTCCCCTCTTCGGACTGCTGGCGTCTGGCTGCTGGACGTTTACCCCGACCTCGCGGATCTTACTAAGACGTGATCGATCACACCAAAGAGGAACTCCTCTCCTTCAGTCCGGGTAACCCCGACTATCGCTGCAAACTCTGGGTCCGAGTCGTCACACCCGATAGCGTCTGGTATCACGTTTTCTGGCGCCGTATCGCGCTCGCCCTCGCCCTGCTCACCCTCGGAGGCTGGCTCAGCACCGCCGCGGGCGTCTGGGCATTTGTAAAATTCCAGCGCGGCTACACCGAAGCCCGTTACATCGACCTCGCCTTCTATCCATGGCGCAAAGAGGACTACCGCACCGGCCTCGGCCAACATTACCTCAAGACCGGTCGCGAGGCCCTCGAGAGAAAGAACTATCGCGAAGGCTACCGCCTCCTCCAAGCCGGCCTGACTCGCGTGCCCAACGACGTCCCCAGCCGCCGCCTGCTCGCCTACACTCAAGCCCACTTCGGCCGCGCCGACCTCGCTGTGAAGACCTTGGCCGAAGGCGCCGCACTCGCCAGCGCCGATCTCGACTACCTCAAGCTGCTCTTCGCCCTGCTGCTCGAAACCCACGAAGACGAACGCCTCATTCTCCTCGCAAAGAAACTGCTTCCGCCCGAGCCGGACACAGTCCGCACCCATCAATTCATCGCGCTCCAATCCGCCACCGCTCACTTCGAACGGGGCCGCTACGACGAAACTGAGCGCATCGTGGGCGAGTGGCGCCTCGGCAACTCGCTTGAGGGCGCCATCCTCCTCGCAAAATGCGATTGGGAACGCGGCTACACGGATCTCGCCATGCTCCGGCTCGAGCGCGAGGTCACCCGCTTTCCCCAGCGCGACGAGCTCTACCTCCACCTCGTGCGCTACCACCGCGACCTCGGCCACGCCGACGAAGCCCGCCGCTACGCCCTCCTGCGCCAGTTCAACAATCCCGCCAGCCCGGGTCCCCGGATCGATCTGCTCCACACCTACCGCTCCACCGACGACCTCGCTGCTGCGCAGCGCGAACTCACCACCTTCCTCGCCGATTTTTCCGCCGATCCCTCCGCACTCATTTTGCTCGCGTGGTTCGCCGTCGATACCGTGCAACCCGCGCTCGCCGCCCGCCTCACCTCCCTTGCGCACGAGCGGAGCTATCCGCTCAACGCCTTCAACCTCGCCCGCGTGCAAGCCAACCTCGCCGCCCAACACTACCAGGTCGCCCTCGACCTTGCGCTCACCGCCCTGCATGAAGAAAACGAGGACACCCCCCACCTCGCCTCCACCCTCAACGGTCTCCGCTGCCTGGCCCTTTACGGCCTGAAAGATTTTTCGCGTGCCGAGCTCATGCTCAATTCTTTCCTGGGCCACGCCAACCTCCGCGCCAACGATGCCCTGCTCCTCGCGAAACAACTCCTCCTCGCCGGTGCGACCGCCTCCGCCCGCTCCGTGCTCGACCGCGCCAGTGTGCTCGATCCGCTCAACCAAGCCGCCCTCGGCGAACTCGTCCGCCTCGATGCCGCACTCGGTAACCGCGAGAAACTCGCCGAAAATCTCCCCAAACTCCTGCGCCTCAGAAAACCTTCGCGTGCCGTCTTGGAGGAAGCCCTGCTCCGGCTCGATCGGCCCGCCGACGCACCGCTCCGTGACCAAATCCGAGCCGCCGTCACCCGTGCCAGCGCGACCCCCGTCCCTTAGCATCGTTCTCCCCTCATTCTCATTCTCATTCTCGTTCTCGTTCTCATTCTCATTCTCGTTCTCGTTCTCCCCTCGTTCTCATTCTCATTCGTCAGCTCACCCGCCCGAAACTGCGAGCACGCACCAAAGGAAAGCACGACGCCCCACTCCGCGTCGGACCCCGCCTCCGCCCAATCCGCCGCCCCGCAAGCACCCGCGCCACGCCCAATGCGTCATGATGTAAAAGATGATATTGATCGCGATGGGGTCGGCGACCTTCTCGGAATGATTCTTGAAATACTCGTGATCCTCACCGTCCCGCTCCCAACTGTCGCTGTCATCGGAGTTGTGCAATCCCATCACCATAATCCGGCCTTGGGCGAAGATCACCCGATGGTGAATCTGGGTGCCCGGAATTTTGATACCGATGCGGATGTTGGGCACTTGGGCTTTTTCCCGGATTTGAAAAACGCTCCGGTAGCGCGCGTGCTCAATCGGCAATTCCTCGAAGTGTGATTCGGGCAGTCGGTCGTCCAACCGCCCCGGGCCGCCGTCGCCGGCCGTGGCGCCGCATCATAACGCAACCGCGCAAACGCGAACACGTCCCCGGTGGACCCCGTAGCATAACTGCGGCACCTGCCTTACTCCCATAATGGCGGGCGAGGTAGAATATCTACAGCCACCGGGCGTGCCGCCAGAACCAGGCTACTGCTTGGTCTGCATCGCCCGGCCCAAGACGAATCTAGTGCTCGATAGCTAACGTTCGGAGGAATTTTTGGCCCGCCGAAACCAAACGAGGGCGCCCAAATAACCCTTCCGTCCGAGTCGCAGTTAGCGGATCCCTCATTACCTAACGCTGAATCCTCACGGCTGATAGCGATGATCTTCGAGTCATAGAGTCTCGTTCACTCATTGCGCATCGGGGGGGGGTTACCTGCGCGACATTCTCTCTCGCGGCTCCCGCGCATGAGCAATCGCGACGACCTCGCTGCGCGGCTGCTGCGCAACGGGAGGCCGCCAACAAATCCGGTCACCGCGGCATAGCCCTCGGTCAGAGTGGTCACCATGGTCAGCGTGCATCTCTCCTGAAGGTGACCATGACGACCCGACCTATCGTCCCTCGCCAAGCCCCTTCCGGTGGATCCGGCCCGGTCGCTTACGAAAACACGCATTTGGCCCGTCTCTGATTTCTAGACGCAAAAAAGCCCCGGCTTTTGGACCAGGGCTTGAGTATTGAGGGAGGCCTTACTGACACGCTTCGCAGGTCTCGCCGTTGCGCATCGCCTCGATGCTGCAGGCATTCTTTTCGGCGGCAGTAAAGGTTTTCTTACCTGCGGCCGTCGCGGCGTCGGCTTTCACTTGGGCGATGCTGTGCGTGCCACCGGTGTCGCCACTGTTCTGGCCGCCGTCGGCACCTTCTTTGATCGCGCCGCGAGTTTCCTTCTTCACCGCGATCGTGGCCTTCTCAATATTCGAGGCGCCGAGGCTGCGGAGGTAATAGGTGGTCTTGAGACCGGCGTGCCACGCTTGCCGATACATGTGGCTCAGGGTCTTTTGATCGGGCGTCTTGATCCAGAGGTTCACGGACTGACTTTGGTCAATCCACTTCTGGCGGCGCGCAGCGGCGGCGATGATCCACTTGGGGTCGATGTCGAAGGCCGTCATGTAACGGGCCTTCAAATCGGCAGGCATACGGTCGATATCCATCACCTCGCCGTCGAAATACTTCAAGTTGTCGATCATCTCCTGGTCCCAGAGCCCGCGGGCCTTGAGGTCCTTCACGAGGAATGGATTCAAGACGATGAACTCGCCGGAGAGGTTCGATTTGACGAACAGGTTCTTGTAGGTGGGCTCGATGCAGGGACTCGTGGCCGTGATGTTCGAGATCGTCGCGGTGGGCGCGATGGCGAGCACGTTACTATTGCGCATGCCATGCCGCGCGATCTTGGCTCGGACCGGTGCCCAATCCATGCGGCCGCCGCGGGGCACATCGACTTTCACGCCGCGCTCCTGCTCAAGGATATCGACGGTGTCCTGCGGGAGGAGACCACGGTCCCACTTCGAGCCTTTGTAGGTGGAATAGGTGCCGCGCTCAGCCGCGATGTCGGAGGAGGCTTCGTAGGCGTAGTAGGCGATGGCTTCCATCGCCTCGTCGTTGAACTCGACGGCGGCTTCGGAAGCGAAGGGGATGCCCTTCATGTAGAGGGCGTGCGCGAGGCCCATCACGCCGAGGCCGATCGGGCGGTGGCGGAGGTTGGAGCGCTTGGCGGCCTCGGTCGGGTAAAAATTAATGTCGATCACGTTGTCGAGCGCGCGGACGGCCATGCCGATCGTCTCGCGGAGCTTGGCGTGATCGAGGGAGCCGTCGGCCTTCAGATGGGAATCGAGGATGACGGAGCCTAGATTGCAGACGGCCGTCTCGTCGTTGCTCGTGTTGAGGGTAATCTCGGTGCAAAGATTCGACGAGTGGATGACGCCACAATGATCCTGCGGGGAACGGATATTGCAGGCGTCCTTGAAGGTGATCCACGGGTGACCGGTCTCGAAGAGCATCGAGAGCATTTTCTTCCAGAGCTCGAGGGCCTCGATTTTCTGGCCTTGGATCTTGCCCTGCTCGGCGAGCGCCTCGTATTCGACATAGCGTTTTTCGAAGGCGCGGCCGTAGAGGTCGTGAAGATCCTTCACTTCATTGGAGCGGAAGAGCGTCCACGTGCTGCGGGCCTCCATGCGCTTCATGAAAAGATCGGGAATCCAATTCGCCGTGTTCATGTCGTGCGTGCGGCGGCGGTCGTCGCCGGTGTTCTTACGCAGCTCGAGGAATTCAAAGATGTCGTTGTGCCACGACTCTAGGTAGGCGCAGCCGGAACCCTTGCGCTTGCCGCCCTGGTTGACCGCGACGAGCTGGTCGTTGTGGAGCTTCAGGAACGGAATGACGCCCTGGGATTCGCCGTTGGTGCCGGCAATGTACGCGCCAGTGCCACGGACTGCCGTCCACGAACCGCCGAGGCCGCCGGCCCATTTCGCGAGGAAGGCGTTTTCAGCGATGCCGCGATACATGATACCCTCGAGGGAATCGTCGACGTAATAGAGATAGCAGGACGAGAGCTGCGAGTGCAGCGTGCCTGAGTTAAACAGTGTCGGCGTGCTGGAACAGAAGCGGCGACTCTTGTAGAGCTCGTAGAGGCCGGTGACCCGGGATTCACGGTCGCCTTTTTCGTCGAGCATCAGGCCCATCGATACGCGCATCCAGAAGAACTGCGGGGTCTCGATGCGCTTCGCATTCTTCTGCGATTTGTCGACGATCAGATAACGATCGTACATTGTCTGAATACCGAGGAAGTCGAACTCAAGATCGGCAGACGGATCGAGGACGGCGGAGAGTTTCGCGAGATCGTAGTCGAGGAGACGAGGGTTCAGGCGCTTGATGGCGACTCCGTGCTCAAGGTATTTCTTGAAGGCGCGCTGGTGGGCGGTCTTGAGGGCACCGATGCCGTCGCGGGTGATGTCCCAGCCGAGGATCTCTTCGTAGATATAAGTGAGCTGGATACGGCCGGCGAACTTGGCGAAGTCAGCGTCTTTCTCGATGAGCGTCTTCGAATTAAGAACGATGGTGGCGTCGAGGTCCTTTTGGGAAATCTGATCGTAAACCGACCGACGGAGTTCGGCTTCGATCTCGTCGTTGGAAAGGCAAAGGTCGAGGCCGATGCGGGCAAACTCGATGCGTTTGCGGAGGTCGGCGCCGTCCCAGAACGCGTTTTCACCACTGGCGCGCTTGACGAGAATCATGGTCTCCTGGCCGGCGGCGGGCGCAGTGGCAGCAGCGGCGAAAGGAACCTCGGAATCGGTGCCCGCGTCGCGCGACGCAGCGCGCTCGGCGCGGAAGAGGATGTAGGCCTCGGCGACCTTGAAGTGGCCGGACTTCATCAGTTCTTCCTGCACCATGTCTTGAATCTCCTCGATGTGGACAAAGGATTGCTTCGAAGAATGGACGCGCTCCGAAACGGCGCGAGTGAGGGCCACGGCTGGCGCCGAGTCGCGCTGGAGGGAGAGGAACGTTTTGCGGACGGCGATCTCTACCTTCTGCTCACTCCATGGCACCACGTGGTTGTTGCGGCGGATCACACGGAGGGTTGACGTCGCGGCGGAGTCACGGTCGATGGCAATCTTGCGGGCGCGATTGAGGAGGAGACTCTTCGCTACGAAGTAGGCGTTGTTATCGACGAGGGTTTTCTCGATGAGCTCATAGAGGGCGTTCAACGAGAGGCGGACGGGAGACTGGGTGCGGGCGAGCACCGCGAGATTGCCGGCGACTTCGCGGCAAATCCGGGCGAGCCAAGCGCGGTTGGCGTCCGTGAAGATATCCTTCTCACCGCGGGCGAGATGGACGTTGGTCAGGGCTTTGCCGAGCGTGTCGGCGACTTCAGCGAGGACGAAGCGCTCTTCGCCGTGCGGGCACAGGAGAATGACGTTCGGAACCTCGATTACCTCCGGAGCAAGGACGTCGCGCCACGCGTAGTGGGGCTTCTGTTCAACGGGAGTGTGGACAGTGCGCTTAAGGGCGAGATCGTGCGCGAGGGAAGGATTGCTCATGGCAGGAGAAGGCGGAGGAAGAAGTTAACAGAAATGAAACAAAGCAACAGGCGTGGGGACTGAAAAAAAAGCGATCCGTCGCGCAGTCCACAGGGACTCGAAACGGAACGGGGAGTTTTCTGAGGGAGTGAAACGGAGACGGAGGCCGCAAGATCGATCCGGCGGAACCGACAAGGGGGACTCAGAGATCGTCGTCGTGGGCGACGTTGAGTGACGAGGCTTTCTGATATTCGGTGACGCGACCCTCGAAGAAGTTTTGCTCCTTCTTGATGTCCATCATCTCAGCGAGCCAAGGCAGCGGGTTCTTCACGCCGGGGGCGAGCGGGGCGAGGCCGACACCCTCGAGGCGACGATCCGCGATGTAATCGATATAGGTGACGAACTCTTCGACCGCGAGGCCCACGGCGTTTACCGGCAGGCAATCCCGGATAAATTCTTTCTCGAGCTGGATCGCCTCGGCCATGAGCGCCCGGAGCTCTTCCTTAAACTCCGTGGTCCAAATCTCACGGTTTTCTTCGATGAGATCCATGAAGAGATTCCGGAATACCTCGATGTGGTTGGACTCGTCGCGGAGCGTGTAGCGGAACATCTGGCCGATGCCAGGAAACTTGTTCTGGCGATAAAGCGACAGCACCATACCGAAAAGACCGTAAAACTGGGTGCCTTCCATGCACTGTCCGAAAACGAAGATGTTTTTCGCGAGAAGTTTTTTATTCTCCGGCCGCGTCAGGTCGATGTCGCGGCGAAGCGACTTGGAAACCCGCGTCACAAACTCGTTCTTCCTGACGATGGTCGGCACATCCTCGAACATCGCCTCGCACTCGTGCGGGTTGATGCCGAGCGATGCGATCATGTAGAGCAGGGAATCGGCGTGGATGTTTTCCTCGTGCGCGTGACGGCCCAAGACGAGCTTGAGCTCGGGGGCGGTCACCAGCTCGCGGACGACGTGCTGGATGTTATCGCCGACGATTCCCTCAGCGGCCGAAAAATAACCGATCCCCATCCGAATGATCCAACGCTCGACATCGGAAACCGTCTTCTCATCGCGCCATTGCTCGATGTCCTTACCCATCGGGATATCTTCAGGCTCCCAGTGATTCGCCTTCATCTTGCGGTAAAGATCGTAAGCCCACTGATACTTCAAAGGCAGCAGATTGAAGCACATGGTCTCGCGGCCATTGATGACTTTCTTGGCGGCAAAAGCCGCTTCGGCTTTATCCTGATCAAGGACGAAGGTCTTGGAGCCGACTTGAAAGATTTTTTGCATGGAAACTGAAGTGAAAAACGGGAAAGAAAGAGTGATTAAGAGGCTGTTCTTGCCGCACGGAAGCAAGAGGCGACAATAAATTACTGGAACTTATTAACGCCTTACTAACCACCACAGGATGTGGTTTCCCCGCGCAACAACCACAACCGATGGGATTCACCGAATCCGCCGTCAATAGGTTTATGGCAAGGGATTCGTTAATTTTCGCCCTATTTTGGGCTTGCCGGGAAAACACGAACTTGTCCCCGAGCGAAAATTTCCAATCGGCAGCATTCCTCCTCTGTTTTCTCCTCTGAAATCGCCTTAAATTGACCGGAAAATGCGACCGTTTGGTCGCGCCCTGCAGCCGAATCCGCACACCCATTACAGGGTATTCACGATGGTCTGACGGATGCAAATGAGCGGGCAAGATTCCGTAACCACACTCATGTGACGTATTTTTTCCGACGCAGACCCGCCAGATTCCGGTCCCGAAATCGGTCGCCGGAGACTGCCCAATGACGTTCGGGGCAATATTTTGCTGGTGCCCGGGACAGGACTCGAACCTGCACACCTTACGGCAAAGGCTTCTAAGACCTTCGTGTCTGCCATTCCACCACCCGGGCTGGAGCGATTTCAGGCCGCAGCTTGCCGATTCTCGCGAGCCCGACGCAAGCGGCGAAATCACACCCCCTTCACTTCGTCTCCGCGCTCGGCAAGAACGTTGGCTCGCGCCGCGCTCGCGTGCGCGCCTCAAAATCCGCTGCCAGCGCGAGCAATTTCACTTCGCTCCACGCGCGACCGTAAAACAGAAAACCCGTTGGCAACGGGGACCCCATCCCAAACGGCACAATCACGCTCGGGTAGCCCGCCATCGCCGCCACCCCAGCACCACCGCCGACGAGCGCATCAAGACGGTGTGTGTCCATCAACGCATCAATTCCCTCGCCGCGCGCCACGCGCCAGCATTTATCCCGCGCGTCCAAATACGCCGGTTCAGTCAGCGGCCCCTTGGCCTGCGACCGCGTGAAGTATTGCTGGCCGAAAAGCGGCTGCTCCTGCGCCCAACGCTCGTCATTGAACTTAATCACGTCGGCCAGGCTCTGCATCGAGGCGGCAGGCCCAAGCTCAGCGAGGTAGGCATTGATGCCTGCTTTCATCTCGTAGAGCATCACGTCGATTCGCGCGGCACCGGCACTCGCCGGTCCCGGCAGCTCGCCTACATCGATAATCTCCGCACCGGCGGCGCGTAACACATCGAGCCCTACGGCCATCCCGGCGTCCGAATCGCGCCGGGCACTGGGATTGCGAATCACGCCGACCCGCGCGCCTTTGAGCGCGCCCGCCGGCAGCGGCAGCGCCAACTTCCCGGGTAAATCAGCCGGCAGATTTCGCGTGACCGCATCGCGCTCGTCGACGCCGGCAAGTGCCGCCAGCACGAGCGCCGCGTCGCGCACGGTGCGGGCAATCGGCCCGGCCGTGTCAAACGTGGCCGCGATTGGAATCACCCCGCTACGGCTCACCAGACCCACCGTGGGCTTGAACCCTACCACACCGCACACCATCGACGGCGAAATGATCGAGCCATTGGTCTCGGTGCCGATCGCGACAACGCACAGGTTTGCCGAAACCGCCACCGCCGAACCGGAACTCGAGCCGGAAGGATTCCGATCCAGAACGTAAGGATTCCGCGTTTGCCCGCCGCGCCCGCTCCAGCCACTCACCGAGCGCTCACCACGAAAGTTTGCCCATTCGCTCAGGTTCGCCTTACCGAGCAAGACCGCACCTGCCAGCCGCAATCGCGTGACCAAATATGCATCCCGCGGTGGCTTCAGGCCGACGAGTGCGAGCGAGCCGGCGGTCGTATCCATTTTATCCGCCGTGGCGATGTTGTCCTTGATGAGTACGGGGATACCATGCAGCGGGCCGCGCACGCAGCCCATTTTGCGTTCGGCGTCGAGTCGATCCGCGATCACCAACGCATCGGGATTCAACTCGATAATCGCGTTGAGTTTCGGGCCCGCCTTATCCACGTTCTCAATACGTGCGAGATACGCGGCCGTGAGCTCCCGCGCCGTGAGCGTGCCGGCCGCCATCCGCGCTTGGAGGCCATCGATCGTCGCCTCCGCAAAGGCAAACGGCTGCGCCGCGACGGGCAGCCACCCCGACCACCCTACGAGGAAACCCAAAATTACGCTGCGCATCACGGGGCCTCGCCCAACCGGTCGCCCATCTTGGCGTAAAGCTCCATCTGTTCCGCACTCGACTTAACCAAATCGGCGTCGAAGCGAATCCGCCCGTGCTGGAACAGCGTAATCACGCACGAACCCCCAAACGCAAAGAGCCCCTTTTCATCTCCCTTGGCCACCGCACGACCGGGCACATATCCCTGTTTAATGCTACCCACATTCGTCGCACCCACTTCCAGGATGGCCACCGTGCCAAACTCCACCGACTCGAGCAGCGTGAGCTCACGTTTGTTTTCGACGAGGTAGCGGACATTGCGCCGCAACGCGACGGGACTCACCGAGTAGAGCCAGCCGTTGATCAGTTTTGATTCGTTGGGCACACCTGCCACCGGAAAGTGAAACCGGTGATAGTCCACGGGGCACAGCCGCGAGATCAGCATGGCGCCGCCGGCGAAGGTCTTTGCGAGCGCTGCATCGCCGAGCAATTCGCTCAACGAAAACTTCGCCCCCTTCACATAAAAACCTTCGGCCGTATCGACATTGGGTATCGCGAGATGCCGTCCGTCGGCCGGAAACACCGCCACGCGCGCACCCGCAGAGATGGGCCGCGCCTCGGGCTTGAGCGCCCGATAGAAAAATTCGTTGAACGTCTTGTAGTCGAAGGCCGACTTCGCGAACTCGTCCACATCGAGATTGTAGTTCGTGATGAACGGCAAAATTCGGGCCGCACTGTTGTTACCGCCGCACAGCATCTGGACCAACTGAATGAACGTCCCGCCTGCATCGTGACCCGCACGGATGTTCATCCGCCACCCGTACCAACGGGAGAAAATCGCCCGCCGCACGAGCAGCCAGACAAAGAAACGCCCGGTGGGGTTTTCATAGGCAAAACGGAGCCAACTTTCCCCGTAAATTTGCTCCGTCTTAACGGTGCGGGAAGTGCGGTCAAAAAAGCGGATGGGCTCGGCGGGCATCCGCGCACTCTGTGGGCCGGCACGACGACCTCAACGCGGTTTTTTCGCTCAGCGGGATGCCGCCGAAGGCACGGCAACGGGGGCGGCGCCGCTCCACCGTTGATCAGCCACCGTCCGAACGCTCGGCCGCAGCTGATGCCAGCAAGTCGACGATCGCCGCGATCCGCCCATGGCGCCAGCGCTTCCCCGGCTCGCCCCGTGCGAGCGAACGTTGGTGAGGTCACCGCGAACGGAAGATCTCGCTGGCGAGGGACTCGACGATCAGGGTGCGCAGACCGTATCCATCTTTCTTTACAGCCTGAAAGATGTCGTCGATCACGAACTCATCGACGGCTTCCATGTGGCGGCCCGTGGCATAACTGAGAAATTGCCTGATGAGGTGACGGGAAAAAACGTCCGTCCGGCCCGCGGCGAGGATGCTTTTGAAATCGTGAAACCCCGCATAGGTTTCCCCGGAGCCGAATTCACCGGTGGCATCCACTGCCGGTGCGGGCGCGTTGCCCTTGGGCTTCGCGTAGTTCGTGCGCCAACGGCCGATGGGGTCGAAGGTCTCGAGACCGAAGCCGAGCGGATCAATCTTCCGATGGCATTCGGCGCAGGTCGGGTCGGCCCGGTGTTTCGCGAGGCGCTCACGGATAGTGGTGGCTCCGGTCACGTCCGCTTCGATCGCGGGAACCGCATCCGGCGGCGGCGGCGGCTTGATACCGAGAATATTTTCCGAGACCCAAACACCGCGCGTCACGGGCGAGGTTTCCACCCCGTTCGCGCTAACCGTGAGCACTCCCGCCATGCCGAGCAAACCGCCCCGCTGCCGGTTGCCCTCGATACTGACCCGCTGGAAACCGTCGGCGATACGGAGGGTCTTTTGCTCGGGCAGGTCGTAGAGCTTGGCCAGTCGCTTGTCGGCAAAGGTGTAGTCGGCATCGAGAAACTGCCGCACCGATCCGTTTTCCTTCAGCAAATGACGGAAAAATAGGCGCACCTCCGTCTTCATCGCTTCGGGCAGGTTCTCGGCGTAATACACCCGCGTGGATTCACGCGGCGGCGGCATGCTGCCGAGGTCGCGTAGATTCAACCAGGCGTCGAGGAAGGCGTTCACAAATCCGCCCACGCGGTCGTCGGCGAGGAGCCGCTGGCTCTGCCTTCTGAGCTCCTCGGGCGCCGTCAGTTTGCCGGCATGCGCGACCGCCATCAGCTTGGGATCGGGTGGCGCGCTCCACAGCGCATAGGAGAGACGCGTGGCGAGATCGTAGGAGCCCAGCCGAGGATTTTTCTCATCCGTGATCTCGCTGAAATAGAGAAACGAGGGCGAGCACAGCAGCATCTTCAGCGTATCGAGCGCCGCCTGACGCGGCGTCGATTTCTCACCGATGCGTTGGTCGTACGTTTTCCGAATGCTGGCGCGATCGGCACTCGTCAGCGGGCGTCGAAACGCGCGCGCACCGAAGGCATAGAGCTGATCGAGCGCACGCTTCGCCTGAAAACCTTGCTCACCAAACACCGCGATCTCCTCCCTCCTTCCACCGACCTCAAAAACAGGACCTTCAATCTTGATTTCGCCGATGCGGATGTGCGGGAGTTTCCCCTCCTTCAAGAGGTGCGTACGACTAACGCCAGCCTTCGCGAATCTGCCCTGAAAGTCATCCGCGTAGCGCTTATTGATCGTGATGACGGAAGCGCGCGACTCGTAGGGTCCGTTAGGAAAAATGAAACGCGGGGTCTGCCCGGCTTCGAGCCAGACGCGGAATTTAAGCCACTCCGGCTTGTCATCGGGCACCGTCGCCTGCGCGAGGAGCGGCTCGATCGCCTGAGGATAATGGATGTGGTTCTTGGTCGCGTCGCCGGGTACGACACCGAGCAGGAATGGTTCCGATAAATCGATACTGAAGATGGTGGGGTCGTAGTGCGTGTCGCGATGCATCGCCTGCGCCAGGACTTCGATATCGTAGAGCCCGGAGACCGGCACGCCTTTGAGAAAGTCCTCGATATGTCCGTAGCCGCCCTGCCGCGTGTCGGTATTCGGCTGCTCATACAGGCAGAGAAACTTATAGTTGAGGGCCGCCTTATGCGGCCCCGACAGCTCCTCGTATTGCACGAAATTTTCCGTGAAGTGCCAGGACTTCGGCGGCATTTCCGGCCGGCCGAGGCGGGCCTCGACGAGGCGGTTGGCGGACTGGAAATATTGGTCCAGCAGAAAGCCGGACGTCACGAGCGACTTCCCGATGGTGTCGATATGCTCGCTCGCCTTCTCCTTAGGAAAATCCGCCGTGAGACCGAGGGTATCCACCCGGCGACCAAAGAGGGTCGCCAGCGTGTTCTCGTATTCACGGTTCGAAAGCCGGCGCATGACCGTGCGCGCGGCGGTGCCCTCGATCTTGCCGCGCGCCCCCGCGATGCCCTCCCGCAGGACGCGGATGATCGCGAGCCGCTCGTCGTCAGTCGGATGGTGTTCCGCCTTCCCGGGCGGCATTTCCCTCAGCGTAAGTTGATCGATGATATCCTTGGCTGTGATCAGCGACTCTTGCGTGGCGAGCGGCAGCTTGAAACTCGCAAATTCGCGGTCGCCTTTCTGCGTCTCGGTGTCGTGGCATTTCAGGCAGTATTTTCCCGCGAACTGGGAAAACACTTTTTGCCCGGGTGATTCCGCCGCTTGAGCAAATGTCGCGACGAACACGAGTCCAAGGTAGCGGATCACATTGCATACGGACGCGACGCCCTCGGCACGTTTTTGCCGCGCACGCGACGAAGGCGTCGCGTCTCCAGAAAGACCCACACTCATCGGCGAACGAAATTTCCCGGAACCCACTTTACGAAATCCCGAACCGGCCCGTGCTCGTGCCAAACGACTCGGTCTCGACTCCCATGCGCTGGGCAATATCGACGAAGAGATTGCACAGCGGCACCTTGTTCGGACCCGACGCCGCGACCTTCTTGAATTCACCATGACGGTAGCCTCCGCCAGCGAGGAGGATCGGGAGGTCGGAGTTTTTGTGCGAGTTCGCATCGCCGATGCCGCTGCCGAAGACCACCGAGGTCGAGTCGAGCAAGCTCCGGTCTCCGTCGTCCATCTTGGCAAGGCGCGCGAGGAACTTGCCGAAATGCTCGATTTGGTAGGTCTCGAGCGTGATGAGGTGCGCGATCGCCGCCGCCTCGTTACCGTGGTGCGAGAGGCTGTGGTAGGCCTTGTCGATGCCCAGATTCTGCGGCAGAAAATCGCCGCCAATTTCGAGCGTGGCGATGCGCGTCGAATCAGTCTGCAGCGCCAGCGCGATCAGCTCATAGAGCATCGGTAGATCGTCGACCCGGTTCTTGTTGGCCGGTTGGTCAAAGGGCGCCTTCGGCTTGGGCAGGCTGGCCCATCGCTGGCGGAGCTCGAGGCGCTTCTCGACGTCGCGAATAGAGGTGAAGTATTCGTCCAGCTTGTCCTTGTCCTCGCGGTTGACCCGCTTGGAGAGACGGTTCGCGTCCACCAGCCCGGTATCGAGAATGGAAGCCTGCAAACGGTTCTCCTCGTTGCGCCGATCCAAGCGCTCTTGGGAATCGCTGACAAAGAGCCGGTCAAACAACTCAGCCGGCCCGGTGATGGGAGGCACACGCACGCCGGATTTCGTCCACGCGATCTGGCAGCCACCGTGGATGCCGCCCTCGGAACCGACCGTCAGCGAAGGGAACCGCGTCTCATGGCCAATCTTGTCGGCCATGAACTGGTCGATGGAGACATTGCCGCTCGGCCGGTTCTGCGCTTCCGAATTGAGGACGCCCGAGAGGAACGAATGCACCGCGAAGTGACCGCCCTTGATCCCGTGGTCGAGTCCGCGGTAAACCGTCAGGTGCTTACGCACATCCCAGAGCGGTTTGAGCAACGTGGTCTGCTCGTAGGCCGCGCCGGTCGTTTCGGGAAAGAACTGCTTTACCTGATAGCCGAGCAAATTCCCCACCGCGACGAAACGCCGAGCGCCGGCCCCGGCACCCTTGGCTGCCTGTACGGCAGAATTTCCACCCACGGCATTGGCTAAAAGCGACGGAAGTGAAGGGAGCGCCAAGGTTGCGCCGAGGGACTTGAGGATAAAACGACGCCGGTTCATGAATTTCATGCTTGAGGGGATTTCGGGGTAAGGAGGCGCGTTCACCGCGTCGCGCCCGAAACGGACTGCTGATGCTCGTGCAATCAGCAGACCCTCTTGGGGGGCAACGAATGGTCGCGCGGTGAACTCAAACTCGGATTCATTTCGGTGCGAGGAAAAACCCGCCTCGTTGGCGATGGATTTTATCGGCTAATCCCCAGCGTCGAGGGCGTCACCGCTCCGACTCCAGCCGCCCACCAACGTACGAAGGAAGCGACGGCATCGGCGCGTCTGCCGCCCCTCCCTGCTTACTTCATCGTGAGCGCATCCCCCTTCACGACAAACTTCACCTCGCTCCCCTCGGCCACCGCCCCCGCGATGAGGGCCCGCGCGAGTTGCGTCTCGATATTGCGCTGGAGGAAACGTTTCAGCGGACGCGCGCCAAAGACGGGATCGTAACCTTTCTCCGCGGCCCACTCCTTCGCTTTTTTGTCGAGGAACACGGTCACGCGGCGGTCGGCGAGGCGCTGGTTGAGATCGGTTAGCAGCAGGTCCACGATCGTCGTGATTTCCTCCAACGTGAGCGGCTTGAAAAGGATGGTCTCATCGATGCGGTTCAGAAACTCGGGGCGGAACGCCTTGCGCAGCTCCATCATCACACTCTCGCGCACGCTCTCGGGAATCGAGTCACCGGTCACGCCTTCGAGCAAATGCCGCGAGCCGAGGTTCGACGTCATGATGATGATCGTGTTTTTAAAATCCACCGTGCGCCCCTGCGAGTCCGTGATGCGCCCATCGTCGAGCACTTGGAGGAGAACGTTAAAGACATCCGGATGCGCCTTCTCGATCTCGTCGAAGAGGATCACCGCATAGGGCTTGCGACGCACCGCCTCGGTGAGCTGACCACCTTCGTCGTAGCCGACGTAACCAGGAGGCGCGCCAATCAGTCGGGAGACACTGTGCTTCTCCATGTATTCCGACATATCGATACGCACCATCGCTGCCTCGGTATCGAAGAGCGTCTCGGCAAGCGTCTTCGCCAGTTCGGTTTTGCCGACGCCCGTGGGCCCAAGAAATAGAAAACTACCCACGGGCCGCCGAGGATCCTTGATCCCACTGCGCGCGCGGAGAATTGCCTCAGTCACGAGCGTGACCGCCTCGTGCTGACCGATCACGCGTTGGTGAAGCACCTCCTCTAGCCTCAGCAGCTTATCCTTTTCGCCTTCGACGAGTCGCGTGACGGGTACACCGCTCCATTTCGAAACGATCTCGGCGATCTCCTCCTCCGAAACTTCTTCTTTGAAAAACGTCGGCCCTCCGGGCCGCGCTTTTCCGGACGGCAACGAGGGCGTCGCTGCGTCCGTTGGGGAGGCGACGCCCTCCTCACGTCGTTCGAGGAATTTCAATTCCGTCTCCAGCTGGGGGATCTTCCCGTGACGCAGCTCCGCCACTGTATTCAGATCGTAGGCACGCTCGGCCTTTCCCATCGCAAGACGCAAAGCCTCGATCTCCTCGCGAAGTTTGCGCGTCTTCTGCACGGAGGCTTTTTCCTTCTCCCAATGAAGCTGGATGCCCTGCGCTTTCTCCCGCGCTTCAGCGAGCTCTTTGCGCAATACATCGAGCCGCCGCTTGCTGCCCTCGTCCTTCTCCTTCGCGAGCGCCGTCTCCTCGATTTCGAGACGGAGCGACTTGCGCGTGAGCTCGTCGAGCTCCTGCGGCATAGAATCCATTTCGGTGCGGATCATCGCGCAGGCCTCGTCCATGAGGTCGATGGCTTTGTCGGGCAGAAAGCGATCAGTGATGTAGCGGTTCGACAACGTGACCGCGGCGACGAGGGCGTTGTCCTGGATGCGCACTCCGTGGTACAGCTCGAAGCGCTCTTTGATACCGCGTAATATCGACAGCGCATCCTCGACGGTCGGTTGATCGACGACGACCGGCTGGAAACGCCGCTCAAGCGCGGCGTCCTTCTCGATGTGTTGGCGATACTCGTCGAGCGTCGTCGCGCCGATGCAGTGCAACTCGCCGCGCGCCAGCATGGGCTTGAGCAAATTGCCCGCGTCCATCGCACCCTCGCTCTTGCCCGCACCGACGATGGTGTGGAGTTCGTCGATGAAGAGAATGATGCGCCCGTCGCTTTGTTTCACCTCGGCGAGCACCGCTTTCAGACGCTCTTCAAATTCGCCTCGATATTTCGCCCCGGCCACGAGTGCACCCATATCGAGCGAGAAGATCGTCTTGTCCTTGAGCCCCTCGGGTACGTCACCACGGAGAATGCGCTGCGCGAGACCCTCGACAATCGCCGTCTTGCCGACGCCGGGTTCGCCGATGAGCACGGGATTGTTTTTCGTCTTACGTGATAGAATCCGAATCGTGCGGCGAATCTCCTCATCGCGGCCAATCACCGGGTCCATTTTCCCTTTGCGCGCCTGCGCGACCAGATCGATGCCGTATTTTTCCAGCGCCGCGTAGGTGGCCTCGGGGTTGTCTGTCGTCACGCGCTGCGCCCCGCGCATGTCCTTCAAAACGGTGAGCACTTTGGCGCGATCAAGCCCGAAACTCTTGAAGAGCTGCTTCAACGTATCAGGTTTCGCCACATCAAGCAGCCCGAGCAGCAGGTGCTCCACCGAAACGAAATCATCCTTGAGCGACTTCGCCTCCTCTTCGGCGCGGGTCAGCACTTCATTAATGGGCTGGGTCACGTATATCTTCGACGTGTCTACGCTCCCCGTGACTTTCGGAATGCGCGCCAACTCCCGCTCGACGGAAAGTTGTACGGCATTCGCCGTGATCGACAGTTTAGCGAGGAGCCCGGGCACGATCCCATTCTCCTGCGCGACGAGCGCGGAGAAGAGGTGCCACGTATCGACCTCGGTGTGGTTGAGACGACGGGCAAGGTTCTGCGCGTCGGTCATCGCCTGACGCGACATTTGAGTGAGTTTAGCGAAGTCCATGGTGGCGTCAGTGTCGCACAGATCGGGCCAGTTGGCGATGGGGTGGTTCCCCACGGTCCGTTCGCCGACGCGCGCGCGCACCGCGACACAGTGCACCGACGTGCGCCACAACTCCGCGACAATCTTGCACGAACCCCCGCCGCGGCCACGCGGAAGTTTCCGCCGGTGGGCGGGCACGTCCCTGTGCCCGCATTCGCTGATTCCTTCAGGCCAAAATACGGGCGCGGATGGAGCCTGACGCATGACTACGCGCCCTCCCGGCCGCGTGGTACGTCACCCTCAGCCTGGCAAAAGGTCCGGCACCGCCTCAGGGAAGTGATACGGCGAATTTTTCTGTTTCAAAACCGGGGACCACGTTGCACCAAACTCCGACGCAGGTAGGCGTACGAACCGGATCGTTTCCGAAAGCGCCCAAATAGACACGCGCCACGTTGGCGCACAGAATCGGCAAGATTAGGGGGTTGATTATGGCGCTGCCAGTCAGGGGCTTTTCTTGCGGCAATAGACGTAGTAGCCACCTGCGATCACCTGACCCGAGCCATCAAGAAGTTCAGCTTTGACGGGATAGCGGCGGTCGGCCGTCAGTTGGATATCGAACGAAACTTCCTTGGCTCCCGGGGCGGCTGGAAGGGTCTGCATTGTCCCGTCGACCGTCAGGCGGACCGATCCCACAGGGAGCTTCTTAAACGTCGTTTTCGCGTTGCCGTAGATCAGACCGGGCTTGGGGCCATGGGAATCCCATGCGTCCACCGTCTTGTGAATCACGGGCACGCCGGCGAGTTCAGCATCGGCCTCGCGCGGCCAGCGACGGACCTCGAAGCGATAGGTCCCGGTACCGGCGGCGCGGATTATCCAATCGCCCAACGCTGTGAGTCCATCGGCGACCTCGACGTGATTCCAGGGTGGATTCGTCGGGACGTACCAGTCCGAGGACGAAAGGAAGGTTTCCGCTTGGCGGTCGTCGCCGACAATGAATTCCGCCCGGTCGCGATCTCCTGGCGTCACCTTCGTCCAATACGACTCGAACTCCTGGCGAATGGTTGCGGCGACGTCCGGGTGCTCGGCCAGCACGTTATTCGTCTGTCCCGGGTCCGCCTTGATGTCATAGAGTTCCTTGTCGTTGACCAGCCGCCAGCGCGAAGTCATTCCCACCGCCCCGCGCCATTTTTCCGCCGTGAAGCGCCGCTGGAGTTCGACGAACAGGGTTCGTTCGGGAGTCGCCGCCTTGGGATCCAGCAACTGCGCCCGGAAGCTCCGGCCGTCGAAATCCACGGTCCGGGGAAGCTTTAGTCCGCAGAGTTCGACCAGCGTGGGCAGCACGTCGAAGTTGGCGTTGAGCGTGGTGATGTCCTCGCCATGCCGCAGCCCGCCAGCGGGCCAATGGACGAAGCAGGGCACCCGGTGGCCGCCATCATAGACCTCACCCTTCCTGCCGCGCATGCCGGCGTTGAAGAGCTTCACTCCCTGTGTTCCGCCGTTGTCGGTCATGAACATTAGGATCGTATCGCGGTCGAGCCCCTCCGCGGCCAGGGTGGCGCGCAGCCGGCCTATCTGGGCGTCGATTTTCTCGATCGCCGCGAAGAAGAACGCCACGACAGGATCGACCTTCTGCTTATTTTCATCCGCCCAGGAGGGATCCGGGAGGGTGACCGGATGATGGGGCGAATAGGTGGGGAGATAGATGAAAAACGGCTTCTCCATTTTCTTGCTGCTGCGGATAAAATCGATCGCGGAGTTGAAGAACACCTCCTCAGCCCAACCTTCGATCGGCTGGTCGCGTGCCCCGTTGCGGATGAAACGATCGTTCACGCGGTCGTTGAGGAAATAGTCGTCGGTGGTGCCGACACCACCATCCCCTTGGCCAAGCCACTCGTCGAAACCGCGGTCGATCGGCCGGTAAGGCAGGTTAGAGCCGAGATGCCACTTGCCGAACAATCCCGTGCGGTACCCGTTCGCACGGAAGGCGTCGGCCATGGTCAGTTCGTTTGCTCTGAGATGGTTTCCTCCGGCAATGGTGGACCAGACCTTGACGTGATGAGAATATTTGCCGGTCATCAGGGCACCGCGGGTCGGTGAACAAGTCGGGTCGACGTGGAAATCGGTCAGGCGTGCCGACTCGGCGTGAAGCCGGTCGAGATTGGGAGTGTGGATCACCGGGTTGCCGTGAGCCGCGACGTCACCGTATCCCATGTCATCAACGAGAATGATGATGACGTTAGGTTTCCCCGCGGCAGCAACAGCCTGGGCGCAAAGGAAAAGGCAGAAGGTTAGAGCAGTGAGGTAGGGTTGCATCGTGTAGTGCTGGTAGGAATCTCGGTTTTCAGAGGGATCGGTCAGAGCAAGACGGGCTCCTGCACAACCACGCGGTCGCAATCCGTGATGTCGAAGAGCTTCTCCGCCGTCCCTGTCACCGGATAGGCCTGCGTTCTTTCCAGGCGATTGCCCCGGAAGGTCAGCCCGTCCACGGAATAAATTGAAAGCAACGGCCGCGGGCTGAAGACGCGAAAGAGATTATCCTCAATTACAATGTTTTGGTTATAGCGTGTGGTTTTTCTAAATTTCTCGGCGATCCCGGTCTTAACCTGAATGCAGGCGTTGCCCCACACGCCGTAATTGCAATTGTCGAAAGTGTTGCCGCGGATCAGCACGTTTTTGACGCCTGCCTGCTCAAACCAGAAGCGAGCATCGCCCTCGAAAAGGATGGCCGCCCCGGGAACATGAAAGGTGTTGCCTTCAATCACCATTTTACAGCGGGAACCCAGCAAAATCCCTCGCGCCCGATTACCTCGCATCACGCAGTTCTTGATTAAGACATCCGCGGTGTTCGCGTCGGCATCGGCGATGCAATCTCCGATGCTGAACTCTGTCGGCAAAGGTTGTTCCGTTTCAATGACCGTGCATTCGCTATTCAGCCGCTCGACTGTCTTGGCCACCGCGAATCCACGCGGCTGCAGACTCGCGGCCTCAGTCAGCTCCAGGCGCATCCCGGGCTGGACGAAATCGATCCCCGCCTGTTGCGGATGCATCAGTCGCACCTCCATTCGGTTGGCAGCCACCAGCCGCGTGATCCTAGCGTAAAGCCCGTGGATATTGGTGGCGTCGTCCTTCTGCTGCTCAAATCGGCAGTCCTCCATGACGATTTGGCCGCGACAATTCACGAAGTGCGTCGCGTCCGCCGTGGCGCTGAGGATGCGTTCTCCGCCCGGCCGCGGGCTCACCTGGACATGTTGGAGGAACACATCATGGCTGCGCTGCGCGATGACGCCCATGCCGCCGCTGTGGTGAATGACAACCCCGGATAGGCGCACATTGGAACTGCCGGAGATGACGATCCCGGGGTAATCCCGTCGCTTCGGCCCGAAGACCAGGATATCACCCGGTCGAGCAGATACTTTGTCTAGGGTCAGACGGACTTGCCGGGGACCGATCGCCTGGGCGGCGACGCCTTCACCCACGCCACCCCGATCCTGCACCATGAAGGCTGTTTCACGCCTGGTGGGATCAAAGGCGAGAAGGTTCCCATACGGGTAGAGCACCTCGCGTGACTTGACGGCGGGGGCGGGCCCCGGGGGCGCAGCACCAGACGTGAAGACGAGCACGCCATGCCGGATCTCGTAAGGAAACGCCTCCGCGATTTCCAGATCCACTGAGCCGGGTGCGATGGCAAGCACACGCCCTTCCGAATGAAACGGCCGCACAAAATCGAAGGAAAGATTCCGCAGGATCACGCCCTGTGACTGCTCGATCAAAAACGGCACCATCGGTCCGTGAAAAATCAATGTCGCGCCGCTGCCATCGATTTCCACTCCGTTCATTCCGACGAGGGGGAACGCGATGCGTTTCAGCCCGCTACCGTTATTGCTGATGAAGAGATATCGCTCCTCTGCGCGATCCGGCCAGAAGTCATACGTTCCCGGCGGAAACACGAGCCGCGCGGCTGGTCCCTCACGCAGCGCTTCTAGCGCCGCCCGGTTGCCAAGGGTGGAATCGCTGCCGTCATTTCGAACCCCAAAAGCGGTGACATTCATTGTCCGCTTCGCCTGAGCTCGCGCGAGCGGCACCGTCAGCGCCAGCCCCAGGAGAGATACGGCGCAGAATTCGAGCGTCTTCATTTATATTATGGCGCCTTGGGAAGGGCGTTCATCCGCCCGGGCTTTTCTGAGTTGCTGTCTTTTCCCGGCCTGGGCTCTTCCGAAGGGCGTTTTGAAGCGGAGGAAGTGCGAAACGGGGATGCAGGCAATCCAGCGCGATTATACAAATTACATCCCGCCGGGTTTTCGGCCCACGCGTAGCGCACCTCCACTGGCGACGGGATTTTCGGCGAAGATACCACGACACAGTCCCCGTCGATGACCGCTTCCGCCCAAACAAAGGTGCCGTCTTGTCCCGCGATTTCGAACCACTGCAGCTTGGGTCCGACCACCTCCCGGACGGGGTTGAGCCCTTGCTTTTCTCCCACCATCAGCGGGGCGCCGCCGGGGTCGAACTTCACGCGAATGGTGGACCCCTCAATCACATGTGAACGATAGAGGGGCGAGTCGCTGACCACCCCTTTCTCGCCGTAGGTCTTGCCTCGTGCCAGCAGCGCGAGGCGCTTGCCCACGTCCTGCTTGTTTTTCGGATGGATGGTAATCGCATCCCCGAGGTCGATCGCCACCGCCATACCCGTGTTGGGGGACTTGGCCAGGGCCTGCCTCTGTGCTTCCCGCAAGAGGGACCAAACGCTTTCCTGATGGTCTCGCTTGGTTTCTTTGTAGTTAGCGAGCTGAACAAAGTAGAAGGGAAAGTAACCCTCGCCCCAGCGGGCACGCCAATCGGCAATCAACGCGGGGAACAGCGCCGCATAGCGCTCAGCGTCGGGGCCGTGCTGGGCATTCGACTCGCCTTGATACCAGATCGCTCCTCGGATCCCATATCCCAGCAGCGGATGGATCATGCCATTGAACAGCGCCGCGGAGGTCTGGTGAATTTGCGCGCGATTTAGTGTCGGCCGTGAAGCCAGGGCGGCGGGGCTGAGCTGAGGGAATCGACGCTCGACGTAGATTTTCCAAGAATCGTCATCGGTGGGTGCGTCCCGGTACGGCAGGTTCAGAAGTTCCTTCGGAATTCTGAGTCCACCCTTCGCGGTGTGAGCAACGATCCGGGCGGCGATTTCGTTACGACCGGAGTGCACCAGTTTGCCGGGAATCCGGTACGTGCGCGGCCGGCTGTAGTAGAGCGGCGGCTCCCTGCCGGTGCTGCCCACTTCCTCACCGTTGAAGTAAACGGTGTCGTATTGCTCGGCGAGAACGCCGAGGTGCAGTGTAAAAGGCAGGCCCGCACTTTCCGGCGGCAGGTCCACCGCTTTTCGGACCCAGAAAATTCCGCCGGAATTGGCCCCGAGGGCACTGGCCAGCGTAAACGGAGTCGCCGCTGACTTCCATCCGCTGTCGTTGAAGGATGCAGCCGCCCAACCGGCCGCGAATCCGACATTTTCGCCGTCGGTCAGTCCGTTCGCACTCTCCCAGCGGGTGATCGCAGTGGCGAAGGCCGACTGCTCGGCCGGCGCGCGCTCCATGGTCGCAATTTCGGTGTCGGCCAGCGCCTTTAGATCGGGGTCACGGCCGAGGGCCTCGCGGCTGGTCCACGCCTGAGCTGGCGTGGCCCCCCACGCCGAATGAAGGATTCCGATGGGCACACCAAGGCTCTGGTGAACTTCCCGGGCGAAGAAATAGGCCACGCCCGGAAAGCTGCCGACCGTTGAGGGTGCGCAAACCGACCACGCAGCCGCGACCGAGTCGAGCGGCTGGAGCGAGCCGGTTTGTTCCACCTTGAAAAACCGAATGGCCGGGAAGTCCGCGGTCGACTTCTCCTCGTTCGCGTTTGCCGACTGGTCTACCGGCACGACCATATTCGACTGTCCGGAGGCAAGCCAGACTTCGCCGACGAGCACATCCCGGATTTCAAGGCGTGTCGTACCTGAGACCACCATTGTCTGCGGCTGAGAATTGGCGGCATGCGGGCGTAGTCTGACCAACCACTTGCCGTCAGCGCCAGCGACGGTTTCCACCTTGTCGCCGGAAAATGCCACCGTAATCTTCGTTCCCGGAACATCCCATCCCCAAATCCGGTTGGATTGTTGCTGCTGCAGGACCAAATGATCGGCGAAGAGCGAAGCAAGGCGAACTTCCGCGCGGGTGCATGGCAGCAACAAGAGAACGAGCACAAGTGCCCGTGGAATTCTCGCTTTGATCATTGGTGGGAGGGTTTGCGGCGGGCGCCGGTGTGTGGATCGGCCGGCCGATGACGGCCGGGGTCGAGGCCGTGGCATGAAGCCGGTCGGAAATCGGCAACCTCAGAGCTCGGCCAGGAAAACGGTGCTCTGGCCTTCATCGACCGCCCTCAAAAGCTGAATGACGAGGTCAGTTGGTAAGAGCGCGGCTCTTGGTTGAACAGGCGCCGCGTGACGTAGGGCTTTCCAGTGCCATCATCGACCGCCTCGCGGGTTGTGAGATAGGTATCATTCAGGACATTGTAGATATTGAGCTGGAAATCCCACGTAACACGGTTTTTGAAAATCTTGGTGGTGTAGCCCGCATTGAGGTCATATTTCGAAAGGCTTTTGCTTAAGAAAGGCTTACGAATATCGAGCACACTGGCGGCGGTGTAAGGTTGAGAGCGTGCAAAACCGGTCACATATGGCGTTTCGTAGCGGACGTTCCCGCCGATCCGAAAGGATTTCAGCCACCCCTCCGTGAAGGAATAGGTGGCGGTGCCGACGTAGCGCCAATCGCGTACGCCAACCGACTGTTTTCCGATTTGCGAACGGGTGTTGGCCAACTGGAGCTGCGCTAGCGCAATGGCGTCGGCGACTTTGGTGTAGCCGGTGGCATTTCCGCTGGTCAGCGTGACGTTGCTGTATTTCTGCCACTCCGGCAGGCTGGAATCGATGAGTGCTTTTACGTCCTGCGCGGCATCCTCCACGACGATGGTCTGCTTCCCCGCGGTAAGGCGGATGCGCCAGGCTCTCGAAGGATTGGCGACCAGGGAGAACTCGTAGCCGTTGGCCTTGGTGTCCTGATAATAATTCGGTGTGCCCAACTGCGCGACGCGATTCTCCTGCCCGATGGTGTTCCAAATGTTGAGGATCGGAGCAAGCATCGCATTGCGCAGGCCTGAACCGGCGGTATTTTGGTTTTTCTGCACCGTCTCATATCGCGTCAGGGTGCCAGAAAGCCGATTCTCCATCGCATCGAACTTGATGCCATAGTCCTTGGTTTTTCCGGTCGATGGCTGCAGCCGCTGGCCGGTAAAATCATTGGCGAACGGTGCTGACGCGTTGAGTATGTCGGATGTATTGTAATACAACCCAATCGCCCTGATGGGACGAACAATGACACTACTGGTCGCGGTATTGCTGGAAGATTTTGTCATGGCATCCAAGGTGCCGTAATAGGCGTTTTCTGCCAGGTTGCCGGGTGGAGGCATCCATTCTCCCGCCGCATTATATTTTGAGGGGTAACTGCGCGTTTGTGCGGTCAGATCATCCCGCCTAAATCCCTCGAGAATTACGATCCGGTCATAGCCGGGCTCCACCGGCCATAAGAACGCCTGTAGTGCCGCGATCTTTGATTCCGTGCCCTGGAGATTGTAGCGGGGTACGTCCTTCACCTGCCGCCGTTCCACACGATATCCGGGGGCTTTGTTGATTGCGGTCGGATCATCCGGCACGGCAGCATTTACTCCGTTGGCGGGGTCGAGGTAGAATCGCCGCCGAATGCGGTTGTCGATGTTGCTTAAATCCGTGCTCAATCCTGGCAAGGGCGTGGTGTTGACCCAGTACCACCCTTGGGAGCGATTTAGTTGGTCGCTTTTCTGAAATAGCGCCGATGCTGTGTAGCGACCGAGCCCAATGTTTCGGACGGGTTTGAACCGATTGAGGTCGAACTGGTACGATAGCGTGGCGCGGCCGGTCTTCATTTCCCGGTCCTCCAAGGTGCCGGAGTCGCCATCCAGCGCCTCAAGATAAGCGCGTCCGACGTTGGGATTCGGCGTGCCGTCCGGCATCAATAGGTTCGGGTCAGCCCGAAGAATAAGCTGCCCCTGGGCCATGGTGGAATTGTAGTAATATCGCGAGTACATGCGATTCCACGCCGCTTCCAGGCTTAAACCCGGTGCGAGTTGTTGCTGCACGGATACGGTCTGGCGATTGTAGATGGTCCTGATCCAGTTGGTGTTGCCGTCAGCATTGGTGCTGGGCGGGACGATCGCGTTTTCCGAAGTGAATGAACGCTGCGCGATCGCGGTATTGTCGATGTTACCGGGAAGGGAGGCGGACTCGCCCAAGGCCGCACCGCGCCAATTCTGCAGCGCGTTGGGCTGCCCGGCGATGGCGAGGAAATAGTTCGAACCCGCGTTGAGGCGGGCCAGGCCGGAGCCCGCAGCGGTATTTAGTGCTGCAGCCTGCGGTGAGGAAGGGAGAGTGCCGTTGGCCAACGGCGTCTTCCAGTTCCAGAGTGGCCTTCCGGCCTGAACCCATGGCGTATACGCGTCACCGACCACGTACGGGATGAGGAAGGGCCTGTTGTAGCTCCCAGTCTCGGCATTCAGCGTGATCGAGGTCTTGGTTCCCGGCTTGTAGGTCAGAGAGCCATAGAACCCATCCCGGTCATAATAATACGGACGCTGATAGGTCTTGGTGCGGCCGCGAAGCGCCGCGATGCGCAGACCCAGCCGCTTTGGTAGGAGCACTTGATCGATATCCATTTCCGTCCGAAGGCTGCCATAGTCGTTGCCGACAAACTTAACCGCATAGCGATTGCGCTCCAGCCGGGAGGTTTTGCTCGATGCGCTGATGCTGCCGCCGGGACTGCCCACGCCGTAAAGAATTGAATTGGCGCCGCGGACAAGGGTCAGCGACTCTGAGTTGTAACGATCAAGTGGAACGATGCCGTTAGAGAAGAAGTCCAATCCCACCGAACTGGAAGTGAAGCCGCGAACGAAAAAGGTCGTGGAGGAGATCTGCGCATTGTTGACGAAATCGTTGTCCGACGTGCCGTTGAAGTTTCCAGCGTTGGCGGAGTACTGCAGCGCCTCCAGCATGTTGGTCGCTCCCACGTCATTGAGGAACTCCTCCGTGAGAACGTCGATCGAGGCCCCGACATCTTTCAGGGAGGTAGCGAGCCGGGTGCCCGATAGGGTCTGAGTCGCCAGATAGCCGACTTGGGAATCTGCGCTGACCACAAAGCGGGCGAGTTCGACTGCTTGTGCCGTGACGGCTCCGGTCTTCGCCTCAGCTGCCTTTGGCGCGTTCGGGCCGCGGCCGGTGTTTTCCGGCGCCGCCCTTGGGGCGTTTGGGTCGTCGTCCCTTCGGACCACCATGCCGCCGGTCTTGGCGTCCTCAAACGCGGTCAAGTCGGTGCCGGCCAAGAGGCGGTCCAGTGCCTCCCGCACCGTGAACTGGCCCTTCACCGCCTTGGTCTGGATCGCACCCACGGGGGAAAAGACAATCTCGCGCCCCGCCTGCTGGGCGAACTTTTTCAGGGTGTCCCGGGCTTCGCCAAGAGGAACATCGAAGGCGATGCGGGCTTCGGCCGCGAGCAAGGCGGTAGCAAAGGAGAAGCAAAAGGCGGCGGCGGCCGCCCAGCGAAAGAACTTTGGCCGGATAGATAGAGTCATGGGGGTTAGTCTCAATAACAGAGATGCTCCGGAGCCGCGAAATCCTCTAGCGCGAGTTTAGGAAATCGCGATCCCCGGCATCACCTCTCTAATATGCCCTTACTTACGCCGAGGCCGGTGCAGGGAGATGACGTTGCCGGAACGTTCGACCTCGAGGCCAAACCCACCCTCCAGCAGCCGCAGAAATCCTTCGACATTGTCGGATCGCAGTGAGGCGCTCAGCGGCAAGTCGGCAAGCGACGGATCATCTACGGTAATCTGGAACGGCGCGTTGCGCCGGTTGAATTCAGCAATGATTGCGGAAAGCGGCGCCTCGGCGAAATCGAGCACCGTGGGCTGCCATGCCAGCAGGCGGGCGGTGTCCTCCGGCGTGACGACGACGACTGCGAGCGGCGAATCCGGGGCGAGGGAAACCACACACCGGTGGCCTGCCTCCACCCGCGCCGCCTCCGCCGCTTCGCGCTCGCCGGTATGCGCCGGCTTCGGTGTCCGCACGTCGACCGTGCCCTCGGTCACCACCACGTCCACGCTGGCGGTCCGGCGCTGAACGTTGAAGGCCGTGCCCACTGCGCGCACGGTGACCGTTCCCGCCCGGACCGTAAAGGGCCGCTTCGGGTCTTTGGCCACTTGAAAATGCGCCTCGCCGCGGGAGAGTTCGATGTGGCGCTCGCCGGCGGAAAAATTCACGCGAAGCTCCGCTCCGCGGTTCAGTTCGATGACGGAACCATCCTCAAGCGTGCGCCGCTCGATCAGGGCGATTTGGCCGGGAGCGATCGCCATCGCCGTTGCATCCGAGGGATTTCCCGGCCGGGCAAGAAATACCCCCAATACCACGGCCGCCGCCGCTGCGAGAGCGCCGGGAATGAACCAGGCCGCGTGGCGCCGCCAACGGGAAACAACACCCCGCGGAGGCGGAGCAAGGAGATCACGATTGGGCCGCGCGCCGTGGATGGGCCGCCAGTCCGCGAGGAGATCAAGGCGTGTCCAGCCGGCCTTTTGCCGCGTCAGTTCTTCACCGTGACGCAAATCTGCCCCCAACCAATCGAGAAACTCATCCTGTTCGGCAGCAGTGAGCGCCCGCTCTAGACGCACCACCCAAAGGGCGGCCTCAAATTCGACTTTCTCAGATGCTTTCATGCGGGCGGCGGCAGATCGTGATTTGCGCGAAAGTATCGGTTGATCTTCTTTAGTCCAACCGCGGTGTGAATTTCCACCGTATGCTCCGCGATCCCGAGTTCCGCCGCGGTTTCCAGCTGCGATAGACCATAAATCTTCCGCAGGGTAAGTACCTGCCGGCAACGGGAGGGCAACTGTTGGATGGCTTGGGTAAGCATCTCGAGTTCCTGGGCGCGAGCGACCGCCTCCGGGATATCAGTGGCCTCGTCAAGAATCGCCCCGGCATCGATTTCCTCGAGTGAGCCTGTGTTGCGCGCGTGCCGGCTCCGCGCCTTCATGAGGGCGAGATTGCGCGCGACGACATAGAGGTAGGCCTTGGGCGAGCGGACCGCGGTGGTCTCATGGGCGTACAAGACTCGCAGGACGGCCTCCTGCACGAGGTCGTCGACCTCCGAGGTGTCGGGAAACTGACTCAGGAGCCAGGCGCGCAGCATCCCGGCGTGGGGCTGCAACTCAGTCGCAAACCAGCGGGAGGTCTCGGGGTCCAGAGGAGGCATGAATGGGGTGGGCGACCTACTGGCTTACGTCATCAGTCGCAGCTTCCGCAAGGCCCGTGCAAGAATAGTTTCCCTGGGTTGAAAAGCACTAGAGGAATTTTCCGCGCCGCGCATCGGCACCGCGCACTGACTCCAGCGATGTTCGAAGCTACCAATCGGCCGCCCACGAACACTCGCCATTCGCTTTGCCACCGTACCCGGCAAATCAAAGTCTGCATCACTTGGGCGACTGATATAAAAATCTGGAATCTGGAAACCTGCGCGAGGACTCAGCCATGATTGTTTATGCAGCAGACCGTGACCAGCGCTGACCTTGGAATACTTTCGGCGCTAGCGAAAATATCCGGGATGAATAATTTCAGTTCCTTCGTCAGCGTGATTTCCGTAGGGCACAAGTTCCGACGCCTTCGCTGAGCGCTCAAGGAGGAACTCGGTCGAAATGTCCGCCGTGAGCATTCTGTGGGTGGGCGGGCACGTCCCTGTGCCCGCCCACCTCGCGAATGCACGAACCCCCTACGCCATAATCCCCGGGATCACCTCACCTGCGATGCCGGTGAGGCGCACATCGAGACCCTGAAATTTCGTCGAGAGGCGGTGGTGGTCGACGCCCAGCAGCGCGAGCATCGTGGCGTGGAGGTCGTGCACATTGACCACATCCTGCACCGCCCGATAACCGAGTTCGTCTGTAGCGCCATAGGTGATACCGGGCTTCACGCCGCCACCGGCCATGAATACGCTGAACGACAAAATGTGGTGATCGCGCCCCGTCCCCTGCCCCATCGGCGTGCGGCCAAACTCACCGCCCCAGAGGATGAGTGTGTCGTCGAGCATCCCGCGTTGTTTGAGATCTTTGATGAGCGCCGCCGTCGCCCGGTCGACGGCCTGCGCACCGGACTTCATCCCGTTCTCCAAATCGCCGTGATGATCCCACGCGCGGTGGTAGAGCTGGATCATCCGCACGCCGCGCTCGGCGAGCCGGCGCGCGAGCAGACAGTTGGAGGCGTAGCTGCCGTCGCCGGCTTCCTTCACCCCGTAGAGGTCGAGCATTTCCTTCGGCTCGTTCTTGAAATTCACGAGATCGGGCACGCTCGTCTGCATCTTGAACGCCAGTTCGTATTGCGCGATGCGCGTGGCGATCTCCGGATCGTGCTGTTGCTCACCGAGGAAGCCGTTCATCCGCGCGATCTCATCGACGACCTGCCGCTGCGTGCTCTGACACACGCCGTCCGGATTCCCAATGTAGTGCACCGCGTCGCCGCGCGACTGAAACTGAATGCCCTGGAATCGGCTCGGCAACACGCCGCTGCTCCACTGGCGCGCCGAGATGGGTTGTTGTCCAGACTTGCCGGCGGATGTGAGCACGATGAAACCCGGCAAATCCTGCGTCTCCGCGCCGAGGCCATACGTGAGCCACGAGCCCATGCTGGGCCGGCCCTTGATGATCGAGCCGGTATTCATGAACGCGTGGGCCGTGTCGTGGTTGATCTGCTCCGTCTGCATCGACCGGATCACGCAGAGCTCATCCGCGAGACTCGCGATGTGCGGAAATAAATCACTCACCTCGATCCCGGATTTTCCGTGCTTCTGAAACGCCGTGAACGACCCCCGCGCCTTGAGCACGGCACCCTGCAGCTGCGCGAGTTGTTGCCCTTTGGTGAACGACTCGGGAAACGGCTTATCGTGGAGATCCTTCAACACGGGCTTCCAGTCGAACGTCTCGAACTGCGACGGTCCGCCCGCCATGCAGAGAAAGATCACGCGCTTCGCCTTCACCGGGAGATGCGCCGCCTGGAGCGCTCCGTTCCAGTGCGCTGGCCGAGTCGGCCCCGAGCCACCGGCGAGCGATGCCGCGCGGGCCTTGTTTTGCACCATCGCCAGCGCGAGACCGCCGAGGCCGTAGGCGCTCTGGGTGAGAAAAGAACGACGATTAATACTCAACGCGTGGGCCGTGGGATCGAAGGTTTTCATACGAGGCGGGCGATCAGTAGCGTGTGATGGTTTCGTGAGCGTTGAGCACCACGCGACAGAGGTTGGTCCAGGCCGCGAGTTCCACCGGATCGGCGGCGTTCTTCGCCGTCGGTCGGGATGCGAAGCCCACCTTCACGAGCTTTTCGGCATCGGCGGGATTGGCGCGATAATAGCCGCGTTGGGTGGCAATAAATTTCGCGAGCGAGGAAAGTTCGTCCGCACTGGGCTCCCGCGCCAACGCGAGCTGATAGGCCCGCCGGATGTGTTTCACATCAGTCGTCGCGCGCGTGTCCCCGAGCAAGCGGGCCGCAAACAAGCGGGCCGCTTCAACAAACGTCGGGTCATTTAAAAGCGTGAGCGCCTGTTGCGGCGTGTTGCTGACGGTCCGGAGCGCGGCGCACTCATCGCGGGAGGGCGCGTCGAAGTTAGCCAACATAGGATGGAGAAACGTCCGCTGCCAATGCATGTAGACGCCGCGTCGCCATTGCTCGCCGCCCGCACTGGCCGCGTAAGTGCGATTGGGGAACTGCAGCGACTCGTAATAACCGTCAGGTTGGTAGGGCTTCGCGCTGGGCCCGCCGATATCCTCTAGGTTGAGGGCACCCGCAACGAAGAGGGCATTGTCGCGCACAAACTCCGCTTCGAGTCGTCGCGGATTTTGCGAAGCGAGGAGTCGATTCGCCGGATCGGCATCCTTCAGCTCCGGGCGCAGACTGCTACTTTGGCGATACGTCCGGCTCGTCACGATCAAGCGGATCATGTGCTTCAAATCCCAACCACTGTCGCGAAACTCACTCGCGAGCCAATCGAGCAACTCGGGGTGCGAGGGTAATTCACCCTGCGAACCGAGGTCGTCCACCGCTGCACTCAGGCCGACACCGAAGAACTGGTGCCAGAGACGGTTCATGACCGCGCGCGCCGTGATAGGGTTTTCCTTCGACACGATCCACTGGGCGAGATCGAGCCGCGTGAGCCGTTTTTCCGCCGTGCTCTCGCGTTGCGCCGGCAGAAACGACGGCGTCGCCGGCAACACCCTCGCACCGGTCTCGTCTTGCCAATTACCTCGCGGCAGCACGCGCACCTCGAGCGGCGCGGCCGCTTGTGTAACCAGACTCCACGTACGCCCTTCATTCAAATCCCGCAACGCGGCGAAAAGCTTCCGCGTCGCATCGAGGTCAGCCTGATCCGGAACGGTACTCAGCCGCCACGCATCCACCACTGCGGCCGATTGGGCGGGCGTACGCTTCTTCGGCGTCACCGCGAGTCCCGCGATAAAATCCGCCGACGACACCCCGAGCGGGTCGACTGCACCGAACGGCGAAAGCGCAAACCGCAACGGCAGCACGTTATCACCCGTGACGGTCACTTGAATCGTTTCCCCCGCCGCAATTTCGGCGGGGCGGTCCAGCAACCAGACGGCTTGAAGCGGCCCGGCCGGGTGGGTCCGAGGCAGACGCCACTCCGCACCCACGCCTGGGATTTCGACGCCACCACGATAGGTCGCACGTTTCGCCGTGGCTTCGCCCGTCGTCGCGGAGACTTTACGTTTTTTGCCATCGGCACCGACGATATTTACGGAGATGCCGACGATCCCGCCGAGCGTTGCCTCGGCACCCCCGACGATCGCCTCAATGCGTAACGCCGCGAGCCGCGTCAGATCCCCAGGCGGCAGCGTCACCTCCATCGTGTCGCCCCGAGCGAGCGCCTTGTCGATGGCCACTCGTCCATCGTCCCCGATCGCGGCGGCACGGCCGTCCATCAGTTTGCCCGCCTTGAGTAAACGCGCCGTGGGTGTCGGACGAGTCCAGCCGTCCCCATGGACCCGGAGAAACCCGCGTGCCGCCTGCTCCCAAGCCGCCAGGGTTGCCTTGGCGGACGGGGCGCGCGACGCCTTTTCGCGCGCGGCCTTGACTTGGTCGTCCAGCATATCGCGGGCACGCAGAAATTCTTTCCTCAGGTAAGGGCTCTCCACCGCAATCTCCGGAGGAAACGGCGAATCGTTGTCCACGCCGATCAACTCGGGCTCCGGCGTATAGCCGTAGTTCGCATAAACGCCCCATTGCTTCACATCGGCGAAGAATGATTTTAGCGCGTAAAAATCCTGCGTCTTGATCGGATCAAATTTATGATCGTGGCACTCAGCGCAGCCAAAGGTACTGCCCAACCACGCGGCCGATACCGACCGCACGCGCTCGGCACCATACTTTGCGAGATACTCTTTCGGCTGCGCTCCGCCCTCGCGCGTCATCATATTCAAACGGTTGTAACCCGTCGCCACGAGCTGCTCCGGCGTTGGATTCGGCAGCAAATCTCCCGCGAGTTGCTCGATCGTAAACTGGTCGAAACGCTTGTTAGCATTGAACGCGTTGATCACGTAGTCGCGATACGGAAAGATGCGCTGATTCTGGTCACCGTGGAAACCGACCGTGTCCGCGAAGCGCGCGATATCGAGCCACCACACCGCCATGCGCTCGCCGAAATGTGCCGAGCTCAGGAGGCGATCGACGTGCTTCTGATAGGCGTTGCCAAAAAAATTCCGCCCACCCGCCGCCAGCTCTTCCGGCGTCGGCGGCAGACCCGTGAGATCCAACGACACGCGGCGCAGCAAGCGGTTCATCGGCGCCTCGGGGGATAGTGTGAGCGTCTGCTCGGCGAGCTTCACCTCGACGAATGCATCGATGGGATTCCCTTGCTTCGCCTCCGTCGGCAGCGCCGGACGTTTCAACGGCGCGTAGGCCCAATGCGGCTCGTAAACGGCCCCCTGCTCCACCCAGCGTTTCATCAATGCCTTTTGACGTTCCGTGAGCGGCTTGTGCGCCTTCTCGGGCGGCATGGGTTCGTCGGCATCAAAAATCCGCGCGATGATTTCACTCGCGGCCACGTTGCCCGGCACAATCGGCACCGCATCGCTCTTGGTTTTCTTGAGCGCCTCCTCGCGGAGGTCGAGACGCATGCCGGCCTCGCGGCTTTTGGCGTCGGGGCCGTGGCAATGAAAACACGTGTCCGACATGATCGGCCGGATATCGCGGTTAAACTCGACGATCGCCGGCAGGGCGGCCTCGGCGGCGGCGGTGAGTGCGGAGGCGGGCCCGAGGACAAACGCTAGCGTGAACGCCAGCGTGGACGCGCGCCCACGCGCAGAGTTAGGCGCGGAGGTGGACGCGAGCGAGGGAAGCGAAAGGCGGGGCGACATGGAAGTTTGCAATCTCAGGCCACTGAAATCAGGCGGAAATGAGCTTCACGACATGAACGCCCCCCCCACGCCGTCAACTCCGCGTTTTCACCCGCACCCGCGACCGCCCTCATACCCATCGCCTCGCGCTGGCCGATGGTGGGCCCGGCAGGTGGCTGGGCGCAACCGGCCAGCGGCCGGTTCTACAACCGAGCAAGCGTACACAGGCGATGGGCGAGACGTCCAAGCGCGCTCCCGTTGAACCCCCTCGACTATGGCTGACAAGGTTGATCGCCAGATTTGGGTTCTCACGAAGTTGAGCGTGGATGAGAGCCAAAGCGCTTGCCGAAATTATTCGCACATCAGTGCCCAGTGTATGGGGACCGACAAGGTAGAGGTGAGGACCCTCGAAGTCTTTCACCATGTTGAACACGTTGCTATTTGTTGCACGCTGAGTCTCGGGGTCAGTTTCACGCCACTTCAACGAGCCCGTGCCATAGATGCCAACGAGCAGTTCACTGTCTGGGGCCGTTCCAATCAGCGTAACGCTGGCGGGTGCCCGACTCCTGTTGACGAGCGGCGGCATCGGCAAAACCACCGTGGCTGAAGATCTCACCGGTCTCGACCGCATCGGTAAACGTTTCCGAATCGCCCGGATTGTCGCCGAAACCGGGGTTGGGTGTGAAACCACCACCGCCGCCTCTGCGGTCCGCATCCGTCGGAGCCGGTTTTCCGCCACCGGTAAGCCAGGCCCAAAACGCCGCGAACGGATCTGCTCCGAGCACATCAATCCCATTCGACGGCCCGTTGCCGACGAAGCCCTACAAATTATTTCCCCCGGCTTCGCCAATCGGATCGCGGTTGAGGGTGCGCCCCTGGCTGGGATCGTAGAACCGCAGGCCAGATACGGCCCTGCCCCCTCGCGGGATCTGCGCTTTTCCAGCCCCACGTCTGCGACTGCGACCGGGCGCGCTTACGACCACGCGCGAGCGTGGGCGTTGACGGGAGCGCATGGGAGCGCGGGCGAGCATGGCGGCTAAAAGAAAAACCTCAGTTCGTCAGCCGGTGCAGCCGATAGCTGGGCGGCTGCTTGAAGTGCATCACGGCGAGAACCCAGAGGTGATCGGGTTTGACGAAGTAGACCACGGCGTAGGGGAACAGCGGACGAAAATGGCGCCGCGCGAGGGGCGGGCGATAGATGCGGAAGAGCACGGGACGCGCCTCGATCTCCGCGACGAGCGTGTTGATGTGCTGGTAAAATCGCTAGCTGAGGCCGGGCGGATTATCGGGCTCGGCGTAGTGTTGGAGCGCACGCGTAAAATCGTCGTCCGCCTCGGGATGAAAAATCGCGCGCATCACAGGCCCACGAGCTTGCGCGCCTTGGCCATGACCTCCTCGGCTGGGATACCCTTCACCGTGCCGCTCTCCAGTTCGGCGAGGCGGCGGTCGATTTCGCGGCCCCACGCTTCGTCTATCGCTGGATCGGGCTGGCTGAACGCGTCCGCGAGCAGAAGGTCGATCAGCTCGGCCGCTTGCTCGCGGGGCAGTTGGCGTGTCTCGGCGTAGAGTTCTTTGAGAGTCAGGGACATGGTCGGCAGCGTGCGGAGCGGCGGAAGGGTTTCAACTCTCGCGTTCGCGGGAGTGACACTTCGCGTGCGTCTGCTTGAGGTCGGCGATGGCGCGCTTCGCGTGGTGTTGCAACGTGTCGAGGTACTCGTGGCCGTGGAGTTCCTGCACGTGCCAGCGGTTCGCGCCGCCGCGGATTAACTCGGTCTGTAACTCGGTCGTGCAACTACGGCGGAAGGTGTGCGGCGTCACCGCGACCGGCAGCGCGAAGCGGTCGCCGGGTAGGCGCACGCGTTTCAAGAGCGTGTGCTAGGGCAGGCGCTGGCCCGCGCGCGTGAGCCTAGATTGCGCGTGAGCCAGAGCGCGCGGTCGGCCGAGGCGAGGTCGAGAGTGCCGTTGCCCGTGACATCGAGACCGGTGCGAATGACGCGGCCGAGGGTGTCGTTGACGAAAAGAGACGGGAGGCGCCGGTGGCGGAACGGCTGAGGATGGGGTGGCCGCCGCGTGTCAGTCAGTAGGTGCGGCGGTTCCGACCGTGTCAGCGTAGCAACGTGGCGTCGTTCAAGGCAGTAGTGTCAAGGGTCGATGCGTGACCCCGTTTGCGAACCTTACTCTACCCCCGGTTCGATCCGGTGATAGGTGACACTCTGTCCGGAGTGATAGGTGACACTTTGATACAGGGTTTTTCTCGGCTATAGCGAGAGGTTTGAGGATTGGGCTGAAAATATATTAAGGGAGGGGATCAGGGGAGGGAGCTTGCCCCCTCCCCGCCCTCCCTGCCGCCGCAGGCGGCCGTTTGAGCGGGGCGGGCGGCAGGCGCAGCGGGGCGACGTAGGCGGCGGGCGTGAAGCGGCCGCCCTCAGCATCGTAGGCGAGATGACCGAGGTGCACGTTGGCAAAGTACAGTTCGGTGCGTCCCGCAGAGTTGAGCCGCAG
>CANIJN010000014.1 GCA_947467625.1 Opitutia bacterium
GAACCAACCGTGGCACCGACCTGACACGCGCACCGCCCGAGCCTTCGCCACTCCGCCGCCGGCACCCACAACGGTGCCGGCGGCCTCGTTTTATCTCAGGTGACTTTTCAACCGCCAGAAACAGTCGCTGTTCGCGCCGCCGGTCACACGCTATCCGCGTGATCTGTGGTGAAAACGGTTTGCATGATTGGCCGCAAAGAGGCGCAAAGGGCGCAAGAATTGGAGGGAGGGCAGGGCTCGGAGCACGGACGACGGACGCGAGCCTCTGACGGCAGATGGCGGGCAAAGAAGAAACGGGGGACGCCCACCTCGGAAAATCCACCAGAATCGGTTAGATAGCCAAGAGGCTCCGTACTGAGATGTCTTCATCGATATCTTCCCAGTGGATGCCAACTCCGCGGCCAATGAGGCGCCAGTTGGCGCGTTGGGCTGGCGATGCCCGCAGCAGACGCGGAAACCATTCAAGGGGCGCAGCTACGCGACGGGCGTCGGCTAGCGTGACAATAAGTTCATCGTCCGTAAACGAAACGTCCACAGCATCTGCCACGAGCTTACTGGCTAAAGTGCTCATTCCAAGCGTTGATAAACGATTTACGATGCTGCTCAATCAGATTATGAATCACACGGAGTTCGGAACTACGAAAACCGCGCGACTCAATGAGGGTAATGGGAGTAAGCCAGAACTTTGCGTAACGTTCAGCTTGCTCGACGTGGATGTGGTGCGGTTCGGTGCCCTCACGACTGAAGAAGAAAAAGCGGTATCCAAGAATGCGAAGGACTTCTGGCATACAGGATTTTTTTCGTTCGCTTGGGCCAAGCCGAAGGGGTCGAGGCGTTGCCGATGAGAGAGAAAACAGCGGAAACCGGAAAAAACGCAAGCCAGCCAAAAGAAGAAACGGGGAGGCTTTGGGACCAAAAGACCAAGGGCCCCCGGAAAAGGGGTCGAAAAAAGGGGGCAAACCCTAATGTCTGTGGTGTGTTGAAGCTAAAAACTTTAGAGCGGAGAACCGCTCATCGACGCTCATCTCGAACCGCAGAAGAGTGCCCACGGAAAACACGGAATACACGGAAGGCTGAGCCCGGAAGATTGGCCGTAAAGAGGCGCAGAAGTCACAAAAGCCGAAGCAGGGGGACAATCAACGGGGTCATCCCCTAACCTTTGTGGTGTGCTTACGTCGGCCCCTCTAAATCAGTGAAACTGAATGCCTCAAAAACTGCGAAGTCGGCCGAGTTAGAGGTCAGTAGTGAGGTGACCCCCGCCGCCGCGTAGGTAGCGGCCAATTGTGTATCAAGAAGGCGTTTCCGGCCCAACCGATGAGCTCGCAGCCACTTCAGACAAAGATGGGTTGATTCCACCGAGGGCAGCACTGGGCGCACTTCCCGCGCTTCCCACCAGAGCCGCGCCCGATCTAGCGCGTCGTCCATCGAAAGCGGTGTCATAAAGCGCTTGGCATCGGTAACCACATGAACGAATTCCGTGAGCACCTGCGGGGCCAGAGCCAAAAACGGGCCTGCGCCGTCGAGTGCCCGATCCAACCATGCCCTCGCTTGGCTGTGATTCGGCGCTTCCCTCAATTCCACCTGCACCAAAAAAGTGGTATCAATCCCGAGCATGGGAGTCCATCAAGTCCTCCAAGAGTTCCCCGCGCCCGATCCACGGCTTGATGACCGCTTGAACGGTGACCGGACGCGATTCGCGCAAGCTGCGAACGGGCCGAATCTTGGCTTGACGGTAATTTTCCATCGCCTCTCTGATCAACTCGGCTGTGGCGCGATCTTGTTGCTCTGCGTGTCGCTGAAAATCTGCATAAACCGGCTCGCTGACATTAACCGTGATTGTCTTCATACCTTGAATGACATATTGATTGGCTATTGTCGTCAATAGTGTGGCGTTAGCTCATTTAATCCAAACCGAGTCGAAGATTGGTATGCCGATTTGGCATTCAACTATGTGGATCGCTCACCGATGTGGAGCGGAAAAAGGGGGCAAACCCCAATGTCTGTGGTGCGCTCAAACTAAAAACTTCAGAACGAGGAACCGCTCATCTCCGCACATCGACGCTCATCTCGAACCGCGGAGCGCCGACGGAACACACGGAAAACACCGAAGGCGGAGTCAGAATTTTTAACCACGGATGTCACGGCTATCACGGATGATTGGAGAACAGGGAACTATCCGCGCTATCCGCGTGATCTGCGCTGAAAACCGGCGGAAGACGCCATAAGAACGCGAAACGTGGGGAGACGTGGAAGAGAGGGGCCGATCCGAAGGGGTCGAGTTGCTTGCTGTTGGTTCTAACTGCAATGGGCCAATCTGACGGGGTCAGCCTGCTACTTGTTGCATTCTCATTTTTGCTTGGGCGGCGCCAAAGAAAAATCATGCAGGAAGTTCGATGCTCGTGTAGGAGCCCGGCGTCGCCGCATTTACGGCCTGCCGGATACGTGGAAGCATCATCTGCAATGCGGGCCAGCGATTGGTGGGCAATTCGACGAGGGCGACTTGGCGATTCGCGAGATTCTGTTGATAACGCAGATTCTTGTCGGCCAGGAGTAATACGTCGAATACTCCGTTTGTACGGAGCACCAAATCGCCATTCGAAATACCGGCCCATCCTTGTTCTTGCACGGTCGTTACCTGATGCGGTTCTAGGTACTTCCGCAGAGGAGCGGGCACATTTTCATCGAAGAGGATCGTCATCCGGACTGCCACCGGACCAGCCGCAGGAACTCCTGTGCGTCGCAACTGGAGACGGACGGAAAATATTCCAGAAACTGATCCAATGAGAAATCATCCTGCAGATAGTCGAGCAGAGTCTGCACCGGCACTCGAGTGCCTCGAAAGACCAAAGTTCCACCAAGGACATTCGGCGACGAATCGACGGGACTGTGGTCGAGGGTTAACACAACCTGAAAATATCCGAACGAGTGAAGCGGTCAAGCAACGCCAATCCGACGGGCCGGAAAAAAGGGTCAAACCCTAATGTCTGTGGTGTGAAAACGGCTCGCAGGTTTGGCTACAAAGAGGCGCAGAAGTCACAAAAAGGAGACGGGGGGTTGAACCGCTAATCGACGCTCATCGACGCTCATTTCGAACCGCGGAGTGACTGCGGATTTCACTGAAAAATACGGAACTCGGAAATGGTTGGGGAGATCGGACTCTTTCAACTCTGAACCGTCAAATCTCAGCTTGTAGTCGCGGATTGAGCGGACAAAGGCACCGGAGGTTTGACCGCTAGCCTGCGCGGATAAGCGCTCAGGAGGCCGCCAATTCTTGGAAGCTGAAATCCTTGATCGAAGCGGATGTCTTGGCGTGTTCAATCGTCATGCTTACCAGCCGGCCTTGGCCATCGAGATCGACGCAAACGTCTTCACTGATTTCTCGAGTCTCCGCCACGGGCCGGACTGAGAATTCAAACAGGGCGGTATCGGTGTCAGGGAAATATTTGATTTTCATAGGCTGATTCCTCGGTCGAAAAAGGCGTTGTGGACCGTTTCCCCGTCGGCCAGGAGGACCACACGTAAAACCCGCGAATCGTTTTCCGCGATCTTTGCCCAGCGGCGGATGCGGCCATCGGACTGAATCTGCTCACGCTCCGGATTTTGAATCACGTGAAGAATCCATGCCTAACGAATAAACACTCGGTCGGGCCTGCTGAGGGTGTGCAGGAAATATTGAGTGAACTTTATACCTGAGCACTCGTTTTTTTACCACGGCCGAAAAAAGGCTCAAACCCTCATGGCTGTGGGCTCGAAAAAGCGGGAAACTGAGTTTTGAACCGCTCATCTCCGCTCATCGGCGCTCATCTCGAACCACGGACGAGTGCCCACGGAATACACGGAATACACGGAAGGCTGAGTCGGATTTTTCACTACGGATGTCACGAAGATCACGGATGTCCGGAGAACAGGGAACTTTCCGCGTAATCTGTAGTGAAAGCGATTCGAAAGGTTATTCGGAGCCTTGCTGAGCGAGAGCCCAGAACTTCTCCAAACCCAACTCAATCGCGGCTCGATCCAAGAGAGCAAAATCAAGTTCTTCCCGAGAAACACGCACGATCCCCGCGATATCTTGCAGGTGTTTGGCGCCGCCGCCTTCGCGGTAAAACTCGAGTTTCCACATAATCACATATTCCCGGGGGGCAAACCAAACCGGTTGGCCGTCAACCGTGCCCTGCTGCCGGTGCTCCCAAGCCCAGGCCCAATAAGGGTGGTTGCGCGAGGGATAGAAATCCGCTTTCTGCCCGCTGGCCAGGTGGATCACGTTGAAATGTCCGCGCACGGGCCGGACTAACTCGGCTATCGCGACGTCCAAAGGCGGAACATAGTAGTCCGCCTGCGGAAAGACCACCGGCAGCGCCTCAATCTCCGTCGGCTGCAGGTGAACCGCGAGATCGACATCCATCGTTAACCTGGGCTCACCGTAATGCATCGACGCCAACGAGCCAGAAACCATATACCGCCAGCCGGCTTGATGCACGGGTCGGACAAACAGCGCAAAGAGATCAGGTGTTTCCACGCAGGTAGATTACGGCGAGTTCGCGACTCAACCTAGCCTCCGACCAATCCGCATGCTGAGCTCGAAGGGCGGACGTTTTCCAGCGCCGCACCTGCGCCCGAAGGGCGATACCTAGGCGGGTTCGCCCATCGGGGCCCATCCGCCGCCAAGCGTCGATCTGCAGGGGATGGGGATGGCTTTCCATTGGCGTCATGTTACAGCGGCAATCCAGTGCGGTCTAACGATTGCGGTGGGTTCACTTAAGCTACACCAAGTTTGTGGGTCGGAACAAAGAGGCAAATCTTCATGGCTGCGGGCTCGGAAAAGCGAAAAGCGGGAAGGCCGGAAAAAGGGCTCGATTCCTCATGTCTGTGGTGCGTTCAAGCTAAACACTGAGGAACGAGGAACCGCTCATCTCCGCACATCGACGCTCATTCCGAACCGCGGATTGCCCACGGAAAACACGGAGGGCGGAGTCAGAATTTTTAACCACGGATGTAACGGATATCACGGATGATTGGAGAACAGGGAACTATCCGCGCTATCGGAGTAATCGGTGGTGAAAACGGCTCGGAAGATTGGCTACCAAAAGCACGGGAAGTCACAAAAACGGAAGCAGGGGGATTAACAGCTAATTGACGCTAATCTGAAACCACGGAAGAGTGCTCACGGAAAACAAGGAAGGCGGAAAAAGGGGTCAAACCCTAGGCTGGAAAAAGGGTTTAAACTGTGCACTCTGCAATCGCTCGTGGCGGCCGGACGACGGGGCTATGCTCGGCCCAACCGGCCTTCGAGAATACCGAGAACGCTCAAATCTTCATCTAGGTCAGGCCAGTGCAGACCCGTGCCCCCGCAAATAATCTCGAGCTTGGCGCGTTTCGCGGGTTCGGCCTCCCTCAGCTTTCGGTTAAGTGCAATCGGGAAGCTGATCTCCCGACCGTCAGCTAGGCGCACGACAATTTCCGCGCCATCGACCCGGGCTTCAACGGCTATCGTCGCGAGTTCAAGTACCGTGGATTTCATGCCATTTCCTCTGAATGAGTTCGATATTTTCGCGGATCAACTCCTCTGCCTGCGATAGGTCACCGACTTTGATGCCCTGAGCATAATCAAGTTCCAACGGTTCCAGCCAGAATTTTCCAAACCCACCTGCTTTACGCACGTGAACGTGAACAGGCTCGTTTCCTTCATTCGCATAAAAAAAGAAAACGAATCCGCGAGTGCGAAATATTTCAGGTACGATGATAGTTGGGGGGCGACGGAAAAAGGGCTCAAACCCTCATGTCTGTGGTGCGTTCAAGCTAAAAACTGTGGAACGAGGAACCGCTGATCTCCGCTCATCGACGCTCATGAAAGCGTGTTGAATGGCCCGCCATGCGAGCAGGGAAAAGGCTGCACTCACAGCTTCGCCCCGTCGCTTCCGCTCGGAAGCAACGAGGCTGAGGAAGATAGGACCATCTCGGGGCTTAACCCGGCGCGAGCTTCAGATACGTCCGGGCGATCGGCAGCAACGCCCGGGCTTTCTCATGCCAGGATTGCAGCTGCTCGAGGCGGGAACGAAGCGTCTCCGCATGGGATTTCTCCAAATTGGGCAGCGCGCGCTGCAGAGCGCCGAGCCGGGACTTCCCCGCAGCGAGTTGCTTCTCTAAACGTTGCTCCAAAAAACGCTGGATGAGCCGACGCATCTCTAAATCGGGGGTAAACAGCTCCGACCGGTCCGCCGGCGCCGAAACCTCTTTGATGGCCCCCATCTCCCGCAGCACCCGCAGACCTTGGCTGACCGAGCCTTTGCTCAACGTCCCACGGGCCTGGATGTCCGCAAAACTCAGCGGCTGGGGAGACGCAAACACGATCCCATAAAGAACCGCCACCGACTTGGGCACCCCCAGCAGATCGGCCGCATCCACAAAGAAATCCACCACAGCTTCCTCAAATCCCACGACCGAGGCCGATCGCTCCTGCTTCTGGAGGAGGTCCCTCGCTTTCGGGGTCATTAGGATCGTGGCATCAGGCATTCGGAAAGAGTGGGCAGGATGGCCGCCCCGAGTTCAATCTAAATTGAGCTAAAATCCAAGAATAGGGATCGGCCGACGGGGTCAGCCCCTAACCTTTGTGGATTGCTCATTCGAATCGTTCTGAATCCATGAAGCGAAAGACGCCAAACACCCCGATGTCGGCTGGATTTAGGGCCGATCACGCGGCCGAGCGGTGTCCTTTTTTCTTTTCAAATCGAACCATGCGCGGTGCTCGGGCTTCGATTCCTTAATCCACGCTGCCAGCGGTTGGACCTGCACCGCTGCCAAATGGGGCCGGTTCCTTTATTTTTAGTTTGGGAAACCAGCGCTTAAAATCTGCTCCGTTTCGGGTCACCAGCCCGGTGCGCGTCGCCGCAAAACCACCGATCAAAAGGTCCGCAACCGGCCTCTTGGGTATCATGTGCGCCCGGCGCACTTTGACATATTCATTCCACGCCCGGTGCGCCGCTTCAGTATCCGCGGCGGTCCACAATTCCGAGCAACTGATACCGGCCTGCCCAAGGAATTCTTTTTGCTCGTGCATTTTGCCATCAAACGCCGCCGACAACTCCACCATGGTCACCGGACTGATCGCCAAGCCTTGCGGCAGCAGTGATTGCAGCAATTCAGCAGACTTCCTTCCAAATTGAGGGTCATCCTCAAAAACATCCAAGATGACACAAGTATCGACAATCCACATGGAGAAATGAACCGATCCCAAGGGCTAGTCCTACTCCCCGCCCCGCAACTCCCGCATCCATTGTTCGGTGGTGCGTAAAGTCTCAGGTCGAAGTTTTCGGGCATAACCCAGCACGTTTAAGGGCCCGGGGGGCTTCTCTTCTTCGACCACCACGCGCATCTCTCGATTAGAGATACATTGCCATTTAAATCGCTGGCCGGTATGAAGTCGCATAGCTTTTCTTAGCTCGGCAGGCACGGAAACCTGCCCGCGTTCCGTAAGGGTGGACTCATTCATATCGCGTTATTTTATCATGTAATTTCATCATGTCAATTGCCCGGATGAATTGAACGAGTTGCGCGGCCGACGGGATCGGCCGACGAGGTCATGCGACGGAAAAACCGAGGAACTCGATGCCTTCCTCTCGTGTATCCACTAACCGGGTTTTCGCTTCATTGAGCTTTAACTTTCGTGCCTCCAACCACCGTTGCAGGCGCGTTCGCAGCCCCGCCCCTTGACCCGGTTGGCACAGGATCAAGAGGTCGTCCGCATATCGCACCAGCGTCGGCTTTTGTTCGCACTGCTCATTCACCGCGTGATCCAGGTCGTTGAGGTAGAGGTTCGCCAAAAGGGGCGAGATGACGCCGCCTTGCGGCGTGCCACACCGGTTCGGGTGCACCTGACGGCGTCCCGTGTCCCGGTCCTCTTCCACGCTCGGGGCGCGCAGCCATTCCTTGATGAGGCGCAGCACGCTGCCATCGCTGACCCGTTTGGCCACCTGTCGCAGGAGTAGGCGGTGTGGGATCAGGTCGAAGTAACTCGACAGGTCCGCATCCACCACCTCCACCTTTCCGCTCAGCAACGCTTCCTTGACTTTGTCCATCGCCTGATGGGTCCGGCGTTTCGGCCGGTAGGCGTAGGAGTGGTCATGGAAGTCCGCCTCCCAGATGGGTTGCAACACGATCGCTGCGGCACTCTGCACCACCCGATCTTTCACTGTGGGGATGCCGAGCGCGCGGCGCTTGGTCTTGGCCTGATCCTTCCAAATATAGACGCGCCGGACCGGATTTGGGCGGTAGGTCTTCGTCCGCAATTCCTCCGCCAGCGCGTGCAGCCAAGCTGCCCGCGCCGCCGGATCTTTTGCCAACGTCTCCACCGTGAACCCATCCACTCCCGGCGCGCCTGCATTTTCGTTCACCTGATCGAGCGCATCGGACAGGACATCCTGCCGATACAGTTCGCCATACAGACTATAGAACCGCCAATGCGGCTCCGCTTTTGCTTTCCGATATAGCACCCGTTGTAGCTTCCGAACTTTGGGAGACGTTTTTATCCAGAGCTCATCACTCCGGCCATCGTCCAGTCCTTCGCCTCGCTGCGGTGCAGGGGGACAAGTGCCCTCCCTTCGCTCCCCGGCGGTTTTAATGTCCGCCAGATCAACACTACTATGGAGGTCTCCGACTCCTGCCCCGGCCCGACCGGCCTCACGCGGTGTGGCCGCGCTTGTGCCGGAGGTTGGCTCGCCGCAAGGCGACCCACCGGGACAGGTCTCACCACTTAACCTAACCACCCTTCCCGACCCGCCGCCCCCGCTGACTCCGCCGGTGCGTTCATCGGACATCAACGATTTGGGTCCTATGTCCTTGCGGGACTGCCCTGCCCGACCCTGACAGCCTTGCCCGTCTGTGGAGCGGCTCGGCTCACCGGTTGTTGTGCTTTCGGAGCTCATACGATGGGGTTCACCTTCGTTGCGGCTGGCCCGTTCGGACTTCGGTCGTGCTTTCCGGTAGCGCCTCGCGGCAACCGTCCGTGACCGGGTCCTTCGACCGCGAATCGTTTAATTCGGTCGAACAGACTTTCACTGTTGTGGTTGTTAGTTTCATGGTCGCACCCACGGAGGGCACGGAGATCACGGATGCTCGGAGATCAGAGAACTATCCGCGTTTCTATCCGCGCTATCCGCGTAATCTGTGGTGAAAATTGCTCGCAGGTTTGGCCGCAAAGAGGCGCAGAAGGCACAAAAGCCGAAGCAGGCGTAACATCCCGGCCGCGCGCCGCGCGGCCTTGTCGTCCAAAACCGCCACGGTGCCGGCGTGCGTGCGTGCGTCTTCCAGCACCTCGGTTTCTCCGCGGCCCAGTCGCGCGAAGGCCAGCGGCGAAAGCAGAGCATTGGTTTCAACCACCGACAACCACCTTGACCCGCTGAGTAGCGCGTTCAGCGGATCGTCGACGGCACCGGCGGCAATTTCTTCCACCACAGCCCGGGGCACGACGATCGAGGAAAAGATCGAGGGGAGCAACTCAAGCAAGCCGGCTCGACCCAGCACGATCAGCGGCGAGGCGTTAACGACAGCAGGTTTCACCGGTCCAAAATCATCCGAGCTGCGGCCATCGCTTCATCGGCAGACTCCTGCAAAGGCGAAACGCGCATCCGGGAAAGGTGGGACACAAATTCACTGCGGGTCATTCCTGCCACCTCGGCCGCAACCTCCTGGCTTACTCTGCCGATTTCATACCATTTCGCCGCGGCGGCCGCCCTGAATTCGTGCGCCAACTCGCCGGAATCTCGATCAAGGCCGAAGAAGGCCGAATCTGTCAGCTCGATTGCAACAATTTTCACAATTGAAGAGAATCTTCAGGGCAATCTACGTTGTGAATCTGACGGCGCCCTTGCGCGACAAACATTAGGTCGAGTTTCTAAGCGCTTGGGTGAAAACACAGGGGGGAGGCCCCGGCAGTTGCACGCGCAAAACGGATATCACGGGTATCGGACGACCGGACCAGCCCCTAAAATTTGTGGTGCGCTCATCAAGCTGGTCTCAATCTGTCAGGCTGAAAATAGCCAAAAGCCGAAGGTCCACTCTTACTCCCGCGCTATTACCGGCGTCACCCATGAGCGGAGAGGTGCGCAATCAACGCGGAAGAAAATTGAACGAAAGGGGCGTAAACCGGTTATGCTGTTTCCCCGGCCACCGCCAAAAACGCCGCGAGGGCGGGCTCGGGTGCGACGGACTGACGCCAGCCGAGGACGAGGCGACTTTCAGGAGCGGGACCGGTGAGCGGCAAAAAGGTGACCTCGGGCGGGAGGTATTGCGCCTCGGACGGTGTCATGAACGTGGCACCGAGACCGGCGCGGACGAGGCCGATGCCGTTGGCGCGAGGCCAGACTTCTTCGGCGATGCGCGGGGTGATCCCGGCACTCGCAAACGCGGCCAAAATACGGTCATAAAAACCCGGATTATGCGTGCGGGGAAACAGCACAAACGGAGTGTCGGCGAGGTCGCGGAGGCGTAACGCACGCGGCGCGCGGCGGGGCAGTTCCCGGTGGGGATTTGACGTTGCCGAGCCCGTGCTGCGACGGGGGCCCGGAGTCCGCTGGGCGAGGAGGTGCGTCGAGGGGAGGAGAATCCCGTTGAGCTCGCGGAGGAGGACGCGGGTGCGGACACCGGGAGTGGGAGCGTCGGGGTGAAAGAAACCGCAGGCGATCTCGCCGGATTGGAGCGCGATGAGTTGGGCGGATGTCGGGGACTCGGTGAGCTCGAGGCGGATGCCGGGATGGAGACGGTGAAACTCACGGATGATCGGCGGGAGCACGGTGGCCATGGCGAGGCCGGTGAAGGCGACGCGCACGTGGCCGACTTGGCCGCCGGCGAGGGCCTGAAGGTCGGCGGGAATCGCCGCAACGGAGCGGAGAATGGGCTCGAGGCGTTCGAGCAGCAGTTTGCCGGCGGGCGTGACCTCGACGCCGCGGCGCGTGCGATTGAGGAGATCGGCATCGAGCGCGGTTTCGAGCTGGGCGATGGCGCGGCTGAGGGCGGGTTGCGCGATGACCAACGTCTCGGCGGCTTTGCGGAAATGGAGCTGACGCGCGACCTCGCGGAAGTAAACGAGGTGACGGAGCTCGAAAGGGAACTGGTACTCGCGAGGCATGGGGTTTGAGGTCTGGAGTGTGGGGTTTGGGTTTATGCTTTGATGCCGGATAGGCATCACAGGAAGCGAAAAGAGTATTTCACGGTATGGCAAGGATCTGGTAGGTTAACGACTTCGGGGCGAAGGATTTTTGGGGGATTGTGCTTGGGGTCTGGGTCCAAGGGTTCAAATCAAGAATCCGCGGCACCGGCGACTCGGAGCCCGAGCCTCCGAGCCAAGAGCCTCGACATCCCTTCCTATTTTCCATGCGCAAATCACTCTTCGAAAAAGTCTGGGACGCCCACGCCGTCCGCACGTTGGCCAATGGTCAGACGCAACTCTTGGTGGGCACCCACCTCATCCACGAGGTGACGAGCCCGCAGGCCTTCGGGATGCTCCGCGATCTGGGCCTCAAGGTGGCGATGCCGCACCGGACCTTTGCCACGGTCGATCATATCGTGCCGACGGATCAGTTTGCCGAGCCCTACCGCGATCCGCTCGCGCAGGCTATGATGGAAGAGCTGCGCAAGAACTGCGCCTCGACGGGCATCACGTTTTTCGACCGCGCGAGCGGCAAGCAGGGCATCGTGCACATCGTCGGGCCCGAGCAGGGCATCACGCAGCCGGGCACGACGATCGCGTGCGGTGACTCGCATACGAGCACGCACGGGGCGTTCGGGGCGATTGCGTTCGGCATCGGCACGACGCAAATCCGCGACGTGCTCGCGACGCAGACCATGGCGCTGGGCAAATTGAAGGTGCGCCGCATCGAGGTGAGCGGAAAGCTCCTGCCCGGCGTCTATGCCAAGGACGTTATTCTCCATATCATCCGCACGCTCGGCGTGAATGGCGGCACGGGGTTCGCCTACGAATATGCTGGCGACCTTTTCGACCGCTTCACGATGGAGGAGCGGATGACGGTGTGTAATATGTCGATCGAAGGCGGCGCGCGCGCGGGTTATGTGAACCCGGACGAAACGACCTTCGCTTATTTGAAAGGTCGGCCCTACTCTCCCCAGGCCGCCCAGTGGGATGCGGCGGTAGCGAACTGGAAGAGTTTCGCGAGCGATCCAGGCTGTCACTACGACGACGTGGTCAAGATCGCGGCGGCCGACATCGCGCCGACGGTCACGTGGGGCATTAATCCCGGTCAGGCCATCGCGATCAACGAATCGATCCCCGACGCGTCGAAGACGAACGTGGTCGATGAGAAGGCTTCGATCGAGGAGGCGCTGGCGTACATGAAACTCACTCCCGGCGCCGCGATCAAGGGCACGAAGATCCATGTCGCGTTTCTCGGCTCCTGCACGAACGGCCGGCTGAGCGATTTCCAGGAAGTCGCGCGGTTCTTGAAGGGGCGCAAAGTCGCTGCCGGGGTGAAGGCCATCGCGGTGCCCGGTTCACAGATCGTCGCACTCCAATGTATCGCGCAGGGGATCGACAAGGTTTTCAGCGAGTCCGGATTCGAGTGGCGTGAGGCGGGGTGCTCCATGTGTCTGGCGATGAACCCTGACAAGCTCATCGGCGACCAGCTCTGCGCGAGTTCCTCGAACCGCAATTTCAAAGGCCGGCAAGGCTCTCCCACGGGCCGCACGATTCTCATGAGTCCGCTCATGGTGGCGGCGGCGGCAGTCACCGGCAGCATCGCGGATGCCCGCGAGGTTTTCGCCGTGAACTAACGACGAAGACCGTTGAAGTCAGACGTTGTCGTTTTCAGTCCGAACTACGGACCTCGAACCTCGCCTCGCTGACATCCCGTAAATTTAATCTGTCCCCTTAATCTTTTCAGTCATGGCTCTCGAAAAAATCACCTCCACCACCGGTCCTGCAGTTTACGTCCCGGGCAATGACATCGACACGGACCGAATCATCCCTGCGCGCTTCATGAAGTGCATCGTGTTCGACGGACTCGGCGAATTCCTCTTCTACGACGTGCGCAAAAATGCCGACGGCACCGACCGGTCCCATCCGCTGAACGAGGCGCGCTTCAAGCGTGCGACGATTCTGCTCTCGGGCGCGAATTTTGGTTGCGGCTCGTCCCGTGAGCACGCGCCGCAGGCGATCCAGAAATACGGTTTCAAGGCCGTGATCGCGGAGAACTTTGCCGAGATTTTCCTCGGGAATTGCACGACCCTCGGCCTCCCCTGCGCGACGGCGAGCCGGGAGGACATCGCAAAGATCGCGGCCGTCGTGGCTCAGGAGCCGGCGACGGACGTCGTGATCGACGTGGTGAAGCAAGAGGTGCGCTTCGCCGGGCAAACGGTGAAGGTCGAGGTGCGTGCCTCGGCGCGCGACGCGTTGATCCACGGTCGGTGGGATCCGATCGGCGAGCTGCTTGACGGTCTGCCGGCGGTGCAGACGACGGCAGCGAAGCTCCCGTATCTGGCGGCATAAAGGCCACGCAGCGGCTTGATGCGAGCCGGACGGCACATGGAAAAGCGCCCCTCCATTTGAACCTAACCGCGGGCCAAAAACCCGTGAGACATTTTTCGAACTTTTGCTGGGCGTCAGAGTCGGATCGGTTCACACTCCCCTAACATGTTTTTTGCAATGATCGAAGTCTTCAAGGGTGCCGGCATCCTCATCTACCCATTGGGCATCTGCTCGGCGGGAGCGGTTTTCATCATCTGCGAGCGCGCCTACGCGCTGCGCAAGGCAGCCGTCATGCCGGAAGATCTCGTGGATGCGGTCGTGGCTGGGAAGCCGTTGGTCGGTGGGCGCCACACCGTGTTGGCCCGCATCGTCGAATTTGCCGAGCAGCACAAAAACGACGCAGGCGCGGTGAAGGCGTTCGCGCGGCTCGAGATCAACCGCATGGAGCGGGGCGTGCCTTATCTCGATGTCATTTATGCCGCGGCGCCGCTGATCGGACTGACCGGTACGGTGACGGGTTTGCTCGAGGTGTTCTCGCAAATCTCGCCGGACACTGGGTTGCCTGACCCGGTGAAGTTCACGAGCGGCGTGGCGCTGGCGCTGTCGGCGACGGTGCTCGGTCTCACGATCGCCATTCCATCGTTGGTGGGCAGCGGCTACCTCCAGAGGAAAATTGAAAATTACGCGGCGCAGCTCGATGTGCTGTTGGAGCGGATTCTGCAACGCACCCGCTAATGAGCAGTCTTATAAAAAGCCGCCGGCGGCGCCCGGAGTTGAACCTCGTGGCGTTGATCGACGTGCTGGTGATGTTGATTTTCTTCGCGTTCGTGACGATGCAGTTCAAGTCGGCGGCGACGCTGAATATCACGCTCCCGAAGGTGGAGACCGCGGGTAAGAACGAATTCAAGGGCACCGTCACGATCAGTATCGACAAAGATGGGAGCGTGTCGTTTTCGACGACGCCGGCGAACAACCGCACGGTGACGGATGCCGAGTTGATTTCGCTGCTGGATGAGGTGAAAAATGTGGACCGCGATATTCCGGTGCTGATTAAGGCAGACGAGACGACGCAGTTGAAGAAACTGGCGTTCGTCATGGATGCGTGCCGCAAGGCGGGGCTGAACAAATTCAGTTTGCAAAGTCGGTGAGTCATTTGAAGGCGGAGCTAACCGGTCGCGAGTTGAGCCGAACGCGCGAACGCCCGTGAGGCGGGTTTTGCGATTTTCGACTCGCTAGCCACTACGCGCTGTTCGCTACATTCGAACCATGAAAATTGTGCTGACCGGAGTGACGCGGGGCTTGGGCCGGGCGTTGGCGGAGGCGTTCATTAAAGGTGGCCACACGGTGATCGGTTGCGGCCGATCGGGTGACGCAATCTTCGATCTGCGCATGACGCACGGGGCGCCGCACGATTTTTCGGTGCTCGACGTGGGGCTCGACAACAAGGTCGCGATTTGGGCGGCGAAGGTCCTCGAGAACGACAGCCCGCCAGACCTATTGATCAATAATGCGGCGGTGATGAATCGGCTCGCACCACTGTGGGAGCAGGACGACCGAGAATTCACGAAGCTCGTCGATGCGAATATTCGCGGCGTCCAAAATGTGATCCGCCACTTCGTGCCAGCGATGGTCGCGAAGAGGCGGGGCGTGATCGTGAATCTCAGCTCGGGCTGGGGCCGCAGCGTGGCGCCGGATGTCGCCAGCTATTGCATGTCGAAATGGGCGATCGAAGGAATGACCAAGGCCCTCGCCGAGGAATTGCCGCCCGGGATGGCGGCGGTGCCGCTGAATCCCGGGGTGATCGACACCGCGATGCTGCGCGCGTGCTGGGCAGACGGCGCGGCGAGCTGTCCGAAGGCGGAACAGTGGGTCAAGCAGGCGGCGCCGTTTATTTTACAGCTGGGAGCGAAGGATAACGGTAAGTCGGTGAGTGTGGGTGACGCCGAGGATTGAGACTGGGGCGGCGGAAAATCAGGTAGCCCTGCGCTTGCGCCAGCCGCAACGCGGCGTTTTTCTGCGGCGATCCCATGCTGATCGAACGATCTCCTCTGCGAAGTGCGCCGACCCTCGCGGTACTCGGTGCGGTCGTCGCGATCGCGGCAGCCTGGTGGCTCAGCCTGCCGGGCAAGCGCGCGTCACGACCGGAGCGCTGGTTCGCGCCCGGACCGTTGGGGCATGAGGCTGGCCGAGCCGTTCCGCCGCCCGGGCCGGCGGCGTACCTCTCGCGACATATCGGTGGACTCGGTTCACCCGCGGGGGCGGCTTGGGCGCTGCACAACGGCCTGACGCCAGCGCTCAGTTTTTCGCACAATCTCAATACCGTTTTCCCGCCCACCCTGTTTGCCGAGCACCCCGACTTTTTTCCGATGGTGAACGGGAAGCGCGAACGGCCAGCCGCCCAATCTTTTTCGTGGAATCCCGATCTCAGTCGCCCGGATGTCGCGGTTTATGCAGCCAAAGTAGCGCGGGACGCGTTTGTCGCAGAGCCCGGGCGCGTGTCCTTTTCCTTGGGAGTGAATGACGGGCTCCTCTACGGCGAGAGTCTCGAGCTCCTCGCGGTCGTGACTCCCCTGCGTTGGTTTCGTGCTCGGCCGGACTACTCGAACCTTACGTTTCGCTTCATGAACCGAGCGGCGGAAGCATTAGCCCGCAGCCACCCCGACAAGTATCTCGGCGCACTCGCGTACTATTGGGAGGAGAATACGCCGGAGTTTCCGGTGCACCCGCAGGTCCTGCCCTTTCTGACAGCGGATCGCTCGCAGGGCTACGATCCGGTGTTTTGGCGGGAGGAGTTTTCGTTACAAGCGCGCTGGGCGAAAGCGGGGCCGCGCCGGTTGGGGCTTTACGACTATCTTTACGGTGTCGGATTCGTGGTCCCCCGCCTTCATACCCAGCTGATCGCCGAGCATCTGCGCCATGCCCGGAGCGTCGGCTTCACCGACTATTATTGTGAGGCCAGCCCCAATTGGGGCATCGATGGTCCGATGACGTGGCTGGTCGCGCAGCTATTGAGCGATCCGAACCAAAACGCCGACGTGCTCCTCAACGAATATTACGAGCGTTATTTCCAAGAATCGGCGGCACCCATGCGACGTTTCTTCGAACGCTGCGAAGAGCAATGGATGCGCCAGGCCGGACCGTCCTATTGGCTGAAGCATTTTCGCAACGAGTCCCAGGCCGACTTGTTTCCCTCGTCCGTGTGTGCCGAACTGCGACAACGACTCGAAGAGGCTGGGCGTTTGGCGCGGCGGGGCCAAGTGCAGGCGCGGGTGGCCTTGGTCTCCGACGCTTTTGGCGTGTCGGAGCGATTTGTGCGGATGAACGAAACGCGGGCGCGGTTGAGTCGCGAGACCGTGAGGGTGCAGCTCGCCGGCCGGGCCGGGGTCGAGCTGCTCGCAACGTACCTCGAAGCCAGACAAGACTTCATCCGCTACAGTCAGGAGACGGCTGCGCGGCAGCCTTTGGCGTTCTCGAGCATTCTCTACGACGACTTTCTGCGCAACGATCCGACGGTTGCCGCGGTGGCGGCCCTCAGTACTGTTTTATCGGATACGCCACACGCGGCGGCCGATCGGCTGGCCGCCACCATCCGCGGTCGCCCGGAAATGGGCGTGGCCGACGGTCTGGCGTTTGCGCGGGCGGCGGCGGCGGGCGCGACGACTGAACGGCTGACCGATGGCGGGCTGGAGGGTCCGGTCGGGGCGGGGCGGAAAATCGCCGGACTGCCCTATGGGATCGCTTTGCCCGGAGCCTGGCAAAGTCAGATCGAGCCGACGCAAACGCACGTCGGCGAGGTGACCAGCGCCGCGGCCCGTAGCGGCGCGGCCGGTTTGCGCATTAGCGGGGCCGTGAACACCACCGTTTTCCAATGGCTCCCCGCGAAGTCCGATCACCTCTATATAGCATCGGTCCGTGCCCGGGGCCACGTCGCGTCGAGCAATGCCGTTTTCCTGACCTTCGGCTGGCTCGACGCGCAGGGCCGGCACATCGGGAAATCCATGGCCGCCCGCTTACCCGATGGTTTTTGGCCCGATTGGATTCAATTGCAGCAAGGGGGGCTCGCTCCCCCAGGGGCCGCTTGGGTCGGCATCGGCGTGCATCTGCAAAACCAAATGAGCGGGGACTGGGCCGAGTTTGATGATTTTTCATTGAGCGAAGCGCACTCGCTGAAGCCGCGACCGCTCCCCGAAATCTGATCGGCGCAATCGCGCAGAAGGCGGATCACTTCGCCAGCTGGATTTCCTGGAGGAGGCGCAGCAGTTCTTTTCCCCACTGGCGGTCAGGTTCGACCTGCAAAGCGCGACGCGCCCGTTTTACGGCACGCGCGGCCTCCGCCGGTTACATGCAAGCGCACCCTGTGCTCAGCAAACATAACGGCGATGGCGAGCGCGAGGTTGGCGCAGCTTTCACATCGGACCGGATCAGCGCGATCCGCGAATGGTGATCACCGCATCCCCCGGTAGGAATGAAAAACCCCGGACCGTTTTATTCGGGCCGGGGTTTTCGTTAGGCGGCGGTGGGCCGCTTTTTTTAGGGTGCCACGCCCGTATCGGCAGTAGGCGTCGTTTGCTTGAAAATCAGTTTCTCGCCGTCGCGGTCGACGAGGCAAGCCTCGCCGTCCTTAACTTCACCGCGAAGGAGCGCTTCAGCCAGGGGATCTTCGAGGTAGTGTTCGACAGCCCGGCGGAGCGGCCGCGCGCCGTATTTCTCATCGTAGCCTTTTTCAATCAGGAGGTCTTTCGCACCTTGAGTAAACTCCAGCGCGATTTTCCGATCGGTTAGACGCTTCGCAAATCGCGCCGTCTCAAGTTCGACAATCTTGATCAGGTCCGCCTTTTCCAGCGGTCGGAAGAAAATGATATCCGAAATACGATTGAGGAACTCGGGCTTAAACACGCGCTTCGCTTCTTCGAGCACTTTCTCGCGCATCTTCTCGGCGTCGTTGAAACTCGACCCCGCGGCCGCAAACCCCATCGACGTCTGCCGTTGGAGCAGCTGCGCACCGACGTTGGAAGTCATGATGATAATCGTATTGCGGAAATCGACCACTCGGCCGAGCGAGTCGGTCAGCCGTCCGTCCTCCATGATCTGGAGCAGCAGTTGCAACGCATCCGGGTGAGCCTTTTCGATTTCGTCAAAAAGGATCACGGCATAAGGCTTGCGGCGCACGGCCTCGGTCAACTGGCCGCCCTCCTCGTAACCCACATAGCCCGGAGGCGAACCCACGAGTCGCGAGACCGCAAATTTCTCCATATATTCGCTCATGTCGATCTGGATGAGCGCATCCTGGTTTCCGAACATTTGCAGCGCGAGTTGCTTGGCGAGCATCGTCTTGCCCACGCCGGTCGGCCCGACAAACAGGAACGACCCGATCGGCCGACGGGGATCCTTGAGATCCGCGCGCGAACGACGCAGCGCACGAGCCACGGACACGGACGCGATGTCCTGTCCGATCACGGCCTTCTGGAGTTCAAACTCCATCGCTAGCAGCTTCTCATTTTCCTTCTTCTCCATCCGCGAGAGCGGGATGCCCGTCCAGTCGGCGACAACCTGCATCATAAGGTCTTCGTCAATGGCGATCCGCTTCTCATCGCGGGTTTTCTTCCACTGTCCGATAATGTCGTCCTGCTTCGCGCGCAGCTGCTTCTCTTGGTCGCGGAACTTTGCCGCCTCTTCGAAGTGCTGTTCGGCAATGGCCTTTTCCTTTTGTACGCAGATCCCCTCAATGTCCTTCGTGAGATTTTCCACATCCGGCGGTCGGACGAGCGCACCGATACGCGCCCGGGAACCGGCCTCATCCATAACATCGATCGCTTTGTCGGGGAGAAAACGCCCGGTGATGTAGCGGTCCGAGAGCTTGGCCGCTGCTTCGAGTGAAAGGTCACTAAAGGTCGCCTTATGGTGATCCTCATACTTTGAGCGGATGCCCTTGAGGATAAGAATGGTGTCGTCCACCGAGGGAGCTTCCACCTTCACGGACTGAAAACGGCGGTCGAGGGCCGAGTCCTTCTCGATGTATTTCCGATATTCGTTGAGCGTCGTCGCGCCGACACACTGCAACTCACCCCGCGAAAGCGCGGGCTTGAAAATATTGGAGGCGTCCATGGCCCCCTCGGCGGCACCGGCGCCGACGATGGTGTGGAGCTCATCAATGAAGAGGATGATGTTCTTCGCGCGCTTGATCTCGTCCATGACGGCCTTGATGCGCTCTTCAAACTGGCCGCGGTATTTGGTCCCGGCGACCATCAGGGCGAGATCGAGGGTGATGACTTTTTTCTCGGCGAGAATTTCCGGGACGTTGCCGCTCACGATTTCCTGCGCGAGTCCCTCGACCAACGCGGTCTTGCCGACGCCCGCTTCGCCGATGAGGACGGGATTATTCTTGGTGCGCCGGCAAAGGATCTGGATGACGCGACGAATCTCGTTCTTACGTCCAATGACTGGGTCCAGCTCGCCCTTGCGCGCAAGTTCGGTGAGATCACGACCGAACGCCTTCAAGGCCGGTGTCTTCACTTCCTTTTTGTCCTCGGCTTGGCCAGCCGGGCGTTGCGGACTTCCAGCGACGGCTTCTTCAGCGGGACCTTCGGCCCCTTGGCTGCCCGAAAATTGGGGGTCGAGCTCACGGAGGATTTCGTTGCGAGTGCGCTCGATGTCAATGTCGAGGGATTTAAGGACGCGCGCGGCGACGCCCTCGCCTTCGCGGAGGAGCCCCAAGAGAATGTGCTCCGTGCCGACATAAGAATGGTTGAGTGTCTTCGCTTCCTTCCCGGCGAGCGCGAGGACTTTTTTCACGCGTGGCGTGTAAGGAATGCTGCTCTGGGTCTTCGTTTCTTGGCCGGTGCCGACTTGTTTCTCCACGGCGTTACGAACGGTCTCGAGATCGAGCCCCATTTTCTGGAGGACGCTCACGGCGACGCCCTGGCCCAGCTTAATGAGCCCGAGCAAAATGTGCTCGGTGCCGACGTAATTGTGATGGAAGCGGTCGGCTTCCTTGCGGGCGAGCGCGAGCACCTGTTGGGCTCGCGGCGTGAAGTTATTCATCGGTTCCTGGGACATATGAGGAGGGTCTGAGGGCGATTTAGTTTTTACCGTTGGTGGTGAAAGAAAAATCCGGGTGCACGAAATGGGCAAACTCGGACCGCAATCGCGCCGCGCGCAACAAATCACGCTGGGCCGGATCGAACTCACCTTTTTGCGCGTGTTGCAGATGGCCGGGTTGAGCTTCGATGAACAAGCGGTCAATCACGCTGCGGCTCGCGTCAGGAAACACCGCAAGGTCGATGCCCAAGCGGATCAGCGACAGGAGATTCATCGCTTCCCCCGAGCTCAAGAGATGCGAGTTTTGCAGAATGCCAAAGGCCCGGCCGACTTTGTCGAAAAGTTTTCCCGCGTCCGCCTCGAGCAGTTTTTCACGGGCGTTGAGCTCGTGTTCGATGATCGACTGCAACACCGTGTGGAGTCGCTTGATAATTTCCCCCTCGGACTCGCCGAGTGTCGTCTGGTTCGAAATCTGGAAAATGCTACCACTGGCGTCGGAGCCTTCCCCAAACAGGCCGCGCACCACCATACCAAGTTGGTTCACGGCGCGGACCACTTTTTCCATCTGGTTTGAGATAACGAGTGCCGGCAGATGCATCATCGCCGAAGCGCGCATCGCCGTGCCGAGATTCGTCGGGCAGGCCGTGAGGTAACCCAAGGTCGGCGTAAACGCGTAATCGAGATGATCCTCCAGTGCGGAATCCAGTTCCGTGATCGCGTTCCAAGCTTTCTTTAGCTGGAAGCCGGAGCGAAGCACCTGGATCCGCAGGTGGTCCTCTTCATTAACCATCACTGAAAACGCTTGGTCCTTGCTGATCACGACGCCCGCGCCGCCCTTGGCACCGCTGAGTTCGCGGCTGATCAGGTGGCGCTCGACGAGGATCTGTTTCTCGAGGTCGCTGAGCTCGCCCACCGTGATATTGAGCGAGCGCTTCATCGGCGAAGTCGCCGCAACGGCCTCGCGACAAATCCGCAAAACCTCCTCGCGTTGCGCGGGCTTGGCCCAGCCCGGAAAAGCCGTGCCGGAGAGATTGCGAGCGAGGCGTATCCGCGTCATCAGCACAATCGCTGTCTTGCTGCTGGCAGCGTCCGTCAACTCGGACGGGCTGTCGATGAGCGATGCAATGGTCATCGGTTCAACGCGCGGACTTCGGGTTGGGCGGGACGGTTTGTTTGACTTGGCTGATTTCATCGCGGGCACGGGCTGCATCTTCATAACGCTCGGATTTGATCGCCTCAGTCAGGTCGAGCTCGAGTTTCGTAAGACGGTCGTAAATGGATTTTCGCTCGAGGGCGCGTTGGGGGATTTTTCCCGTGTGCGTCGTACCCTTGTGCATCGTGTCGAGCATCGGCTCGACCACGCTTTTGAAGGCCTCGTAACACGTCGGGCAACCGAAGCGTCCATGCTTCTTGAAATCGCTCTGCGTGAATCCGCACTGCTCGCAACGCCCCCCCGGCGCGGGCGTATCTGGGTTGAGCGAAGCTTTCAGCAAAAGATCGGCGAGTGAAAAACCGCTGGGATCGGTCACGCCTTTGGCCTGTGCGCATGTCTCACACAAATCCACTTTGTGAACCTTATTACTCACAATTTGGGTAAGGTGAACCGTCGCGGGTTTGGCGCAGAGATCACATTTGAGCGGGTTGGCCATGAATTTTTTATTGTTTCTGCACGCACCATGCCACACCCGCTCTCGCTGGCAAGTGCGTGCGCGTAGTCCGTGAGGCTGGGACGCACTGTCGCGAGCCAGAGTGCCAAGAGGGCAATCGTGTCACTCCGGAAACACTTAAACGGAGCACGAAACCGGCCGGCAAACGGCCGACGACCACCGGATCGAGCGAACTCAAATCCGCTCGCCTTCGACGAGGACGCGTTGCCGGAACGAGGTCAGCACCCGCTGGGTAATCGGACCCGGTTTGCCGGTCCCAATTTCGCGACCATCGAGCTTCACGACGGGAATAACCTCGGCACCCGTGCCCGTCAGGAAACACTCATCGGCGCACCAGATATCATACCGCGTCATATTGACCTCCTGAATCGGCACGCCGATCTCCTGCGCGATGTCAAAAATCGTTCCGCGGGTAATCCCTTTCAGCGCTCCCTGAGAGGCGGACGGCGTGAAAATAGTGCCCTTGTGAATCGTGAACACATTGTCCGCCGTGCACTCCGCGACGTAGCCCTGATCGTTCAGCATAATGGCCTCGAGCGCCCCAAACTGCCGTGCCTCGATCTTGCCGAGGATATTGTTCATGTAATTCAACGACTTGATCGTCGGCGGCAGCGCGGCCGGATTAATGCGGCGGGTCGGCACCGTGACGATGGCGAGTCCGTTGACGTAATGCTCCTGCGGGTAGAGGGAAATCTTGCTGGCGATGATGAACACCGTGGGCTTCGGGCAGGACCAAGGCGCGAGCCCGAGGTCGCCGACACCCCGGGTGACCACCAAACGGATGTAGCCATCCGTCATCCCGTTCTGACGGCAGGTTTCGGCCGTCGCCCATGCCAACTCCTTCCGCGTCAGCGGTAGAGTTAACAAAATGGCCTTGGCCGAGTACTCCAAGCGTTCAAGGTGCTCATCCAGTCGGAATATATTTTTTCCATACAGCCGGATACCCTCGAACACGCCGTCGCCGTAAAGCAGGCCATGGTCAAACACGGACACCTTTGCGTCGGCGTCATCGACAAACTTGCCGTCCAGATAGATCTTCATCGTCACAAGCCTAGGGCGGCGGAAAAAGTTTTGTCGAGCCCTGCGCGGGGAAAATCTGCTTGTGCTCGCGATTTTTCACCGAAACTGTCGCATCGCTCCTGCGTCTCACCTACGTCCCCTTTTAAACAACCATGCGCATCTCACCCCGTTCCTCCACCTCAGCGTTCACGCTGATCGAGTTGCTGACCGTAATTGCGATCATCGGCATCTTGGCCGCCATTATCATCCCGACCGTCGGCGCCGTCCGCGAAAAGGCCCAACGTTCCGTCGATGGCAACAACCTGCGCGAGATCATCAAAGCCGCGCAAATCTATGCCGGTGACAATAACGATCGCTTGCCCGATCCGCGGGGGATTCCCGCCGCCACTCTCCAAGCCAACCCCCAGTCGCACCTCTGGCCAGGGATCCTCGCGCGCAATAACATTCTGACCGACGCGACGTTTTACTTCTCCAAGAGCGATCCCTTTTTTAATGGAACCTACCCCATTTCCATCATCAACACGACTGACACAACCAAGCGAACCCTCGATAACACGTTTCTCCGGGCTTCCGCCCTCGCGTGGGAGTTCTCCAGTGGCATCAAAATGAGCGACGGCTCCTCGATGCCCGTCGCTTGGACCCGCGGCTTGCAAACCAACGGCTCGTGGAGCCTCACCAGTGGAACGTATAAGGATATCGGCGGCTATATCGGGTTCTTGGGTGGCAATGTGGCGTTCTACAGCAACGCCGGCACCGGCGCCGCTGATGGCATTTTCACTTCGAATTTCAGCGCACGGAAAACTCAAAACATCCAGCAAGCCATCCCCATCGCCGGCTTCATCTGGGGCACACCACCGACCGGCGCCGGCGCCGGTACCATTCTGGGACGTGCCGCCGGCACACCCGCCGCTCGCGGACCCTAAGTTCAGGTCCACACCCGCCACTCTCGACCCGGCCGCCTGCGCGACCGGGTTTTTTATTTCCCGCTTTCCCCGCCACCGATCACGCCCCACCCTCTCCGCTCTCTGCTCCATGAAGCCCGCCACCCAACACGCGCCCGCCCCTCCCACGACCTACATCGTCGGGCACAGGAATCCCGATGCTGACGCCATCTGTTCAGCGATCGCCTATGCGGCTTTCAAACACGCACGCGGCGAACGCGGCTACATCGCCGCCCGCTGCGGCAACTCGAATGCCCGGATCGATACCATTCTCGCGCGTTTCCGCACCCCGTTGCCGTTTTACTTGAGCGACATCTCCCCTCGCGTGCGTGACCTCATGGCAACGGAAGTATTTTCCGTTTCCGAACATGCCACCTGCGCCGAGGCCCTCGAACTCCTCGACCGTCACCACGTCCGCGTCCTTCCCGTGACCTGCTCTCGCAAGGGCATCGACGGTGTGGCCGGCGTCGTTTCCCTCGCCGCACTCGGCGGGATTTTCATCCCCCGCGTGAGCGAACCGCGCGCCATGCGGCAGGTAAATACTTCGCTCGCCAATATCACCCGCGCCCTAAACGCCCGCGCGCTTCACGTCGTCGGCGATAAAAAAGTCGAGGAGCTCTACATCCGTCTAGGCACGATGGATATTTCCTCGTTCTGGAGTGTATCGGTCCGGGAGAACATCCCGGCGAACCAAGCCATCGTCATCGTCGGCGATCGGCATGATATCCAACGTCGCTCCATCGAACTCGGCATCCGCGCCCTCGTCATTACGAGTAATCTCGAGCCCGACGACGACACCCTCGAACTCGCCAAAGCCCGCGGCGTCAGTGTCATCGTCAGCCCCTACGATTCCGCCACCACCTCGTGGGTGGTTCGCACCGCCTCCACCATCGAACGCGTCATCGAACGCGACGTTCCGACCGTCGGGGCCGACATCCGGATCGTCGATGTCCGCAAGCGATTCTCGGCCGGCAACACGCACTCCATTCCCGTAGTCTCCGACGACGGTGCGCTCATCGGCATCATCACCAAGACCGACATCCTGAAGCCCGTTGCCACCCGCCTCGTACTCGTGGACCACAACGAGATCACTCAGGCCGTGCCCGGCGCCGACGAAGTGCTCATCGCCGAAATCATCGACCATCATCGCCTCGGCCCCCTCAATACGGCGCAACCCATTCTTTTTATTAATGAGCCGGTCGGTTCAACCTGCACCATCGTCGCCGATCTCTTTCGCCGCGAAGGCCTCCAGCCCTCGCCCGACATCGCCGGCATTATGATGTCCGGTCTCATCTCGGACACGCTCCACCTCAACGGGCCCACCACGACTTCCAAGGATGCTATTATCCTCGCGTGGCTCGCCGAAATCGCCGGCGTCAACTCCAAGCAACTGGCCGACGAGATTTTCAACTCCGGCTCCGTCATCCTCGCCAACCCGCCCGAGAAAATCGTCCGCTCCGATTACAAGATCTACGAGGAAGAGGGTATCCGCTTTGCCGTTTCACAAGTCGAGGAGCTCGGCTTTGGAAATTTCTGGGACCACGCGAAGCCCATTGCCGCAGCCCTCGGCGACCTGCGCGAGGAGGAACGCCTGGCCTTCGCCGCCCTGCTCGTCACCGACATCAATACCCAAAACTCGCTGCTGCTCGTCAAAGGCGACGCCACGCTCATCCAGCGCATCAGTTATGCGCCCGTGGAGCAGGATGAAATTTTCGATTTGCCCGGCATCGTGAGCCGCAAGAAGCAGCTCATCCCCTACCTCACGAGCCTGCTTAAAGAAATGGCCGCCGATGGGGTTTTGCCCACCACGCGCTCTGCCGCCCCATTTAAGAAAAAGAAGTAGGGCCGGTTTAGTTGTGCGGCTCGATCAGATGTGAATCGCCTCACCCGTTGTCGCCGCGGCGGCCTCCATGACCGCTTCGCTCAACGTCGGGTGCGCGTGGATCGTGTGGTGGATATCCTCAATCGTCGCTTCCAGTTCCACCGCGAGACCGTATTCCGCGATCAGCTCCGTGGCCTCCGCGCCGATGATGTGCGCTCCGAGAATCTCGCCCGTCTTCCCATCGCTGATCACCTTCACGAAACCTTCGCTCTCCGCTGATGCGACGGCCTTGCCCGACGCGGTAAACGGAAACCTGCCGACTTTGTAATCGAGTTTCTTTTCTTTCGCCGCCTGTTCGGTGAGTCCCATGCTCGCAATCTGCGGCTGGCAATACGTGCATCCCGGAAAATTCTTCACGCGCTTCGCTTTGCCGCGGCCGAACATCCCGTTGACGGCACTCACCGCCTCGAACGTCGCCACATGCGCGAGCCATGGCGGCCCGATGATGTCACCCGCCGCGTAGATACCCTTCACGCTCGATTGATAATCGTCGCCGACCTTCACGTAGTTGCGGTCGAGCTCGACCGACAGGGATTTCCCGAACACACCTTCGAGATTCGCAACGACGCCAATGGCGGAGAGCACCGTCTCAGCCTCGATCGCGGTGCCCTGACCGTCTTTGACGAGGTTAAGCTTCACGGAATTCTTCCCGACTTGGAAATTCTCGCACTTCGTCGCGGTGTGAATCGCGATGCCCTGTTTCTCGAATGAGCGGTGCAAGGTCTTGGCGACCTCTTCATCTTCAACCGGCAAGATCTGTGGCAACATCTCGACCAGCGTCACCTTTGAGCCAAACGCATTGTAGAAATAAGCAAACTCCACGCCGATCGCGCCCGCGCCGACGATCACAATCGACTTCGGCAGCGTCTTGTTGGCCAGCGCCTCGCGTGACGTCATCACCCGCACGCCATCGACTGCGAGGTCCGGAATGCGCCGCATCTTACAGCCGGTCGCGATGAGGATATTCTTCGCCTTAAAAAACTTTCCCTGATGCTCGCCCTCGGTGATTTCAACCATTCCCGCTGCGGGCACCTGCCCACGACCGACGTAGTAGTCGACCTTGTTCTTCTTGAACAGAAACTCGATCCCCTTCGCCATCTGCTGCGAGACGCCGCGTGAACGCTCCATCACTTTAGCGAAATCGAAGGTGACGTCCTTGGCGGTGATGCCAAACGCCTCCGCTTTCTTAATTTTCTGATAGAGCTCCGCGCTCTTCAGCAGCGCCTTCGTCGGAATGCAGCCCCAGTTCAGGCACGTGCCGCCCGCGCGCTCCAGCTCGATACAAGCGACTTTTTTGCCGAGTTGCCCGGCTCGAATCGCGCCCGCATAGCCCGCAGGACCACCACCAATGACAATGAGATCGTATTCGATAGTTTCAGCCATGGGGCCAACCTGCCCCGGTCCGCGACACCGTCAAACGGATTTTCCTCCCCTCAAATATCAATCACGTCATCCGGCTTTTTCTTCACTCGCGGGGCCCGCACTGGCGGCGCTCCTTCAGGCGGCGCGCCTTCGGGCGGCGCTTCCTTTCGCGGCACGGCCGCTCTCCGCGTAAATCCACTCAAGATCAAATTCGTCACGCTCACCACCAACGCTCCCCACACCGCCGGCCAAAATCCGGCGACGTGAAACCCGTCCACCAGCCGTCCGACAAACATAAACAACAAGGCATTGATCACCACCAATCCCAGCCCCAAGGTCAGCACAATGAATGGCAACGTGAACAACACCAGCACCGGCTTAAGGATCGCGTTAAAGAAATTCAGCAACAGCACGACCACGATCAACGTTGCGGTGCTATCGCAGGAAATGCCGTCCACCAGCTTCGTCGCCAGCGTCACGCCGAGCGCCATCACCAGCCATTGGACGAGCAATTGAACTAACCGTGGATTCATTTCCGCTGACACTCACGTCCCGTCCGCACGCCGAGCAATGAAAATCCTCGTCGTCCAGGACTACCTCCGCAGCGGTGGCACCGAGCGCCAATCCGTTCTCCTCGCCAACGCCTTCGCCGCCGCGGGCCACGCCACGACGCTGCTGACGTTTCGACCCGGCGGAGCCTTGTCCGCGACGGTGTCCTCCGCCGTCGCTCGCATCGCGCTCCAACCTTTCGACGTCGGTCTCGATTGGTTCGCGCCTGGACTGTACCGCGCCACCCGCGCTCACGTTTTTGACGTGATTCTCTGCCTCGGCCGGATAGCGAACAGTTACGCGGGCGGACTGCAAAATCGACTGCCCGCGACCGCCGTCGTCGGCACGATGCGCACCGGAAAACGCCTGCCCGCGCTCTTCCGCGCCTCCCTCCACTCGGTCCGCCACATCGTTGCGAACAGCCACGACGCCCGCTCCACCCTCGTCGCCGAGTATGGCGTCCCGGGCGAAAAAATCTCCGTCATTCACAACTCGCTCGTCTTTCCCTCAGACCCGCCCGCGGGAGACGCGTCGCCCCCGCCGCGTCTCACCCTCCGCGCCCAACACGGTGCCACGGCGACGACCACCGTCCTGCTCACTGTCGCCATGTTCCGCCCCGAGAAAAACCAGCGCGAGCTCATCGAGATCGTCGCCGGCCTACCCGCCACCACCGATTGGCAACTGTGGCTCGCTGGCGACGGACCCGCGCGCCCAGCCTGCGAAGCCCTCGTCGCCCGCCTTCACCTCGAAGCCCGCGTTCGTTTCCTCGGTTTTCATCGCAACCCTTCGCCGCTTTATGCGGCCGCCGACCTCGCCGTCCACGCATCGTGGAGTGAAGCGCTTTCCAATTTCCTCATCGAAGCGCAGGCCCACGGTCTGGCCGGCGTCGCTTATGCGGCCCAGGGCATTGCTGAATGCTGGCGACCGGACCGCACAGGCTGGACCATTCCCCGCGACGACCGCTCCGCCTTCCGCGCCACCTTAGTTCGCCTCATCGCCGAGCCCGCCGCCCTCCGCGCCACCCGCGCCGCCGACGCGCGCGCCTACGCCCGCACCACGTTCGACCCGCAACGCCAAGTCTCGGCCTACCTCGATCTTTTTGCCCAGATCGGAGCGGCCCGCCGCTAACAGCGTCCTGTCAGCAGACGGCACCAGAGTGCGACACCGGATTGCATTCTCGCGATCTGTGTTCATCCGTGCCCTTCCGTGGTTAAAAAAATTCCCGCTCCCTCGTCCGACGCCGCAAAGCCCGAGTGCATTCGGCTGCGCGGCGTCCGCCAGAATAACCTCAAAGGCTTCGATCTCGACGTGCCCCTCGGCCGCTACATCGCCGTCACCGGCCTGAGCGGCGCGGGTAAATCATCCCTCGTGTTCGACACCCTCCACGCCGAAGGCCAACGTCGCTACGTCGAGACCTTCTCGGCCTACACCCGCCAGTTTCTCGATCTGCTCGACAAACCCAAAGTCGATTCCATCGAAAACATCCGTCCGTCGATCGCCATCGAGCAGACCAACACCGTCAAGACCTCCCGCTCCACCGTCGGCACCATGACGGAGCTCACCGACTTCTTCAAAGTCTGGTTCAGCCACGTCGCCGAATGTTTCGATCCGACGACCGGTGAAAAGGTCGAGGACGACAACCCCCAATCCATCTGGGAAAAAACCTCCGCGGCCCACGCCGACCGCACGCTCCTCGTCTGCTTCAAGATCAGCAAACCCGCGAATCTCACGTGGCCCGAGATCCTCACCAGCCTGAAGAACCAAGGCTACCTCCGCCTGCTCGTCGCAAACCAAATCCAAAAAATCGAAGACCTGCTGACCTCCTCTGTATCCGATCTCTCAACGCACCACCCTCAGTTCTCAACTGCGTCCGCAATTTACGTCGTCCAAGACCGCCTCGCCGTCACCGCCGCCAACCAATCGCGTTTTCTCGAAGCCACCGAAGCCGCCCTCCACTTCGGCCAGAGTCAGGTCTTCTACTTCGCCTCCGACACGTTTACTCCGGCGGGCCATTTCTCTCGTGGCCTCCACTCGCCCGCGACCGGCCGCACGTTTCGCGCCGCCTCGCCCGCATTATTTTCCTTCAACTCCCCACTCGGTGCTTGCCCCAAGTGCCGCGGCTTCGGGCGCGTCATCGACATCGATTACCGTCTTACGGTCCCCGACCAATCCCTCTCCCTCGACGAGGGTGCGATCAAGTGCTGGGAGAGCGATATCTACGGTGAATCGAAGAAGGATCTCTACGTTTTCGCCCGGCAGAAAAAGATTCCCACCCACGTGCCGTTCGCCTCGCTCTCGCCGGAGCAGCAAGCCTTCATCATCGACGGCGAGCCCGGCTACGGCGAAGACAACGGGAAGCCTTGGCCGAAATATTGGTATGGCGTGAAGGGGTTTTTTCGTTGGCTCGAGAAGAGCACGTACAAAATGCACGTGCGCGTTTTCCTCGCCCGTTATCGCGCTTACAATCCTTGCCCCGCCTGCGATGGGCAGCGCCTCCAACCCGAAGCCTTGTGCTGGAAATGGCAGGGGCGCACGCTGCCCGTTCTCTATCAACTCCCCGTCAGCGAACTCCTCACCCTCCTTGGCCAGGGGTCATGGGGTCAGGGTTCTTCCAGCGGCTCCGCCCACAGCGCCGAGCTCGCCTTCGACTCCATCCGCACCCGTCTGCGTTACCTCGCCCAAGTCGGCCTCGCCTACCTCACGCTCGACCGACAATCAAAGACGCTCTCCGGTGGCGAAGTCCAACGCGTCAATCTCACCTCCTGCCTCGGCACCTCGCTGATCGATACGCTGTTCGTCCTTGATGAGCCCAGCGTCGGCCTCCACCCGCGCGACATCGATCGTCTCATCGCGATCATCCGCACGCTGACCGACGCCGGCAACACCGTCGTCGTGGTCGAGCACGACGAAGCGATGATCCGTGCCGCCGACCATGTGATCGAAGTCGGTCCCGAGCCCGGCAGCCGCGGGGGCCACATTATCTTCGAGGGCTCAGTCTCCGCTCTACTCCCGTCATCCACCAGCATCACCGGCGCCTATTTTTCCGGCCGCGAAACCATCCCCGTACCCACCGCTCGTCGGCCCGTCGCCTCCGCCCTCAGGGGAGATGCGACGCCCCCGTCGCCTTCGCCGCGTTCCCCCGCCACCACGTGGCTCCATTTCAAAAACGCCACCAAACACAACCTCCGCAATCTCGACGTCCAGCTGCCTCTCGGCCGCTTGGTCTGCTTGTCCGGCGTCTCCGGCTCCGGCAAGTCCACCCTCCTCGACCACGTCATTTACCAAGGCCTCCTCGCCCAACGTCTCCAACTCACCGAAGACCCCGCCGTCATCGAGGCCATCACGCTGACCAGCGCTCAACGCTCAACGCTCAGCGCTCAACCTGCGTCCGCTGCAGGCGCGTTCACCGAAATCCTGCTCGTCGACCAATCGCCGCTCTCGCGCACGCCGCGCTCCAATCCCGCCCTCTACACCGAAGCGTGGGAACTGATTCGCGATCTTTACGCCGCCACGCCCGCCGCACTAGCCGCCGGCTTCAGCCCCTCGTCCTTTTCCTTCAACAGCGGCGACGGCCGGTGCGACCACTGCCAGGGCCTCGGCTACGAACGCGTCGAGATGCAGTTCCTCTCCGATGTTTTTGTCCCCTGCCCGGTGTGCGAAGGCCGCCGCTTCAAACCCGAGGTCCTGGCGATCCGTTGGTGCGACCTCTCCATCGCCGACCTCTTGGCAACGTCCGTCACCGACGCACTCCCGCTCTTCGCCGACCACACCGCGATCCACACGCGCCTCAGCTCCCTCGAGTCCGTCGGCCTCGGCTACCTCACGCTCGGCCAACCTCTCAACACCCTCAGCGGCGGCGAATCCCAACGTCTCAAACTCGTTCGTTATCTCGGCTCCTATACCGCCTCCGACGCCCCGCCCCCAGCCCCCCAATCCCCGGCCGCAGGAGGAGCCCTGCTCCTGCTCGACGAACCGACCACCGGCCTGCATCGCCACGACGTCAAACGTCTCCTCGCTGTCCTCCAAGCCCTCGTTGACCGTGGCCACAGTGTCGTGGTGATTGAGCACAACCTCGACGTCCTGAAGTCCGCCGATTGGCTCCTCGAAATCGGCCCGGACGCCGGCGCGAATGGCGGCCGCATCGTCGCCGCGGGCACCCCCGAACACCTCGCCCACGCGCCCACCGCCACCGCCCCATTCTTGCGCGAGGCTCTGGCCATTAGTCATCTGTTAAATGACAAACCAATAAACGACCAAGGAAGTACTGAAAAACGTTGTCATTTATTAGATGACAACAGGGCTGACTTCCCCGCCGCTGCCGAAGATCCCGCTCCTTACCTCACCTCCTCCGGCGCTCCGGTCTCCGTCCTCAACTCTGCGCTCTCAACGCCCGGCTCTGCGCATGCGTCCTCCCTGCGCATCGAAGGCGCTCGCGAGAACAACCTCAAAAATATCTCGCTCTCCATCGCGCACCGCCAACTCACCGTGGTGACCGGCGTTTCCGGCTCAGGAAAATCGACCTTGGCTTTCGACATCGTCTTTGCCGAGGGCCAGCGCCGCTTCATGGAATCGATGTCACCCTACGCGCGCCAATTCGTCGAACAGCTCCCGCGCCCCGCCGTCGACCGCCTCACCGGAATTCCGCCCACCGTCGCGATCGAACAACGTATCACCCGCGGCTCCCGCAAATCCACCGTCGCGACGATCACCGAAGTCGCGCAATACCTCCGGCTCCTCTACGCTCGGCTGGGCACTCAACATCACCCCGAGACCGACAAGCCCGTCACCCCGCTCTCTCCCGGCCAACTCCGCGCCCTCCTCACCCGCGTGCTCGCCACACCGGCTGCGCGCAGCGCGAAACACCTCTACCTCTGCGCTCCACTTATCCGCGGTCGCAAGGGTCACCACCAGCCCATCGCCACCTGGATCGCTAATCAGGGCTACGAACTCATGCGCGCCGACGGCAGACTCACCCGCGTCGACTCCTTTCAGAAACTCGATCGTTACAAAGAACACGACATCGAGGTCGTCATCGCCGACCTGAAGGCCGAGCACCCAGCGCCACGAGCCAAGAGCAAAACCAAGGCGCTGAAGTCTGGCGCTCAGCTCGCAACATCCGCCTCCCCACTCTCCGATCTGGACTCTCAGCTCACCACCGCCCTCCACGTCGGCAAGGGCTCGTGTTTCCTGCTCACCCCCAGGGGCGAGGTCCTCTCGTGGTTCTCCACCACCCGCACCGACATCGAAACCGGCGAGAGCTTTCCAGAGCTCGATCCGAAAAATTTCTCCTTTAACTCCCCGCGCGGTTGGTGCCCCACTTGTCGCGGCCATGGTCGCGTTTTTCCGTGGATGCTCGAACCGACCGACGACCAAGACGCCAAGGACGACCCCGCCGCCCGCCTCCGCGAATTCGGCATCGATTCCGCGGACGATCTGTCTGACTCCGGCTCGGCTTGCCCCGAATGCCATGGCACCCGCCTCAACCGCATCGGCCGCTCCGTCAAACTCCACTTCCGTCCCGCTCCGCCCGCCCGCTCCGCGAAGTCCAGCTCTCAGCACTCAGCTCTCAACGCTCAGCTCCCTTCCGCGGCTCTCTCCCTCCCCGCACTCCTCGCCGCGACTCCAGCGCAACTCTTGGCGCACCTCCGATCCCTCGAACTCGACGCCCGCGGCAAACTCATCACGCAAGACATCGTCCCGCAGATTGAGGAACGCCTGAAGTTTCTCGACCACGTCGGTCTCGGTTACCTCTCGCTCGACCGTCCCACCGACACGCTCTCGGGCGGCGAATCCCAGCGCATTCGCCTCGCCGCTCAGCTCGGCACAAATCTCGCCGGGGTCCTCTACGTCCTCGACGAACCGAGCATCGGCCTCCACGCCCGCGACAACGATCGCCTCATCGAGACGCTGCAGACGCTCCGCGCTAAGGGGAACACGCTCCTCGTCGTCGAGCACGACGAAGACCTCATGGCGCGCGCCGACCGGATCATCGACCTCGGCCCAGCCGCCGGCATTCATGGCGGCGAACTGCTCGCTCACGGTACGCCGGCCGAAATCCGCGCGAGCGCCCATTCCCTCACGGGTCTCTTCCTGGCCAAGGGCATCGTGCACCCCCTTCGCGGCACCTACCGTCCGGTTTTTGCTCCGTCCCGGTCCCCCTCCAAGCCCAAATCCAAAGTCTCCGCGCCCGCACCCGCGCCCACCCCGCTCACGCTCTCCGGCGTCTCGTTCCGCAATTTAAAAAACTTCGATCTCCATCTTCCTTCCGGTCGTCTCATTATGGTCGCCGGTCCCAGCGGCGCGGGCAAATCCACGCTCTTCCGCGACGTCCTTCAACCCGCCGTCGCCCACGCGATCAAAACGAAGAACCCCAGACTCACCGGCCGCGACTTCGTCAAAGCCACCGGCTTCGCTCCCGAGGGTTCACCCACGCCCTTCACCACCCTGACGGGGGCCAGCGCCTTTCGCTCCGTCATTGAAGTTGATCAATCCCCCATCGGAAAAACCCCGCGCTCCACCCCCGCCACCTACCTGGGCATTTTCGATCTCATCCGCCAATTCTTCGCCGCGCTCCCCGAGTCAAAGATTCGTGGATACGCCGTCGGCCGCTTCTCGTTCAACACCGCCGGCGGCCGTTGTCCGACCTGTGACGGCGCCGGTCGCATCAAGCTGGAGATGGCGTTCATGCCTGACACCTATCTCCCGTGTGATGATTGCCGTGGCTCGCGCTATAGTCCCGACCTCAACACGATTGCTTGGAAGGGAAAGACGATCGGCCAAGTCCTCCAACTCACGTTCGAAGAGGCGGCCCAGTTCTTCGATTTCCATTCGCAGCTCTCCCAGGTCTGCCGACTCATGGTCGATTGCGGCCTCGGTTATCTCACGCTCGGTCAGTCCTCACCCACCCTCTCCGGCGGGGAAGCCCAGCGTCTCAAACTCGTCACCGAACTTGCCGCCGGCCTCGCCACCTACCGCGAACGCTCCCGCGGCACCTCGCCCCGCAATCTCTACTTGCTCGAAGAACCGACGATCGGTCTCCACCTCAGCGACTGCGAAAAACTCATCGGCGTCCTGCACTCGCTCGTCGATCAGGGCCACACGGTCGTCGTCATCGAACACCACCTCGACCTGCTGGCCGAAGCGGACTATATTATCGAACTCGGTCCGGTGGGAGGCCCCGATGGCGGCGAACTCCTCTATCAGGGCGAACTCGCCGGCCTCCTCACCATGAAGCGCAGCCCGACCGCCCCCTACCTCCGCGCGAAATTAAAGTAGCGCCGACTTTAGTCCGCCTTCCGCGCTGTCCCCATCACCTGTTCAACGCCAAAGCGGACCGACCCGTCCGCTTCGCTTCCTCACCGCCCCGGTGCACTCACGGCGTGGCCGTTCGCCGCGACTAGCAGCCCGAGCGACGCGACGCGCCCCGCCCGTAGCCCGTCTGCGTCATCGCCTACTTTCGTCTTCCCCTCAGCAAGCCGCGTGCTTCACTACGTCTTACTGGTTCGTACGAACGTCTCAATGTCCCGTCCGCCCGCTCCCCTTTCTCTCATGAATACCACCATCAGCGCCATTACCGCTCGCGAAATTATCGACTCCCGTGGCAATCCCACGGTCGAAGTTGACGTCAAACTTGCCTCCGGCCACTTCGGTCGTGCCGCGGTTCCTTCCGGTGCCTCCACCGGCGAACACGAGGCCATCGAGCTCCGCGATGGCGACAAGACCCGCTACGGCGGCAAGGGCGTCCAAAAAGCTGTGGGCAACGTGAAGGGCAAGATCGCCCCCGCGCTCCTCGGCTTCGACGCCTTCGACCAGACCGGCGTTGATCGCGCCATGATCAAGCTCGATGGCACGAAGACCAAGGCCAAGCTCGGCGCCAACGCCATCCTCGGCGTCTCCCTCGCCACCGCCAAGGCCGCCGCTTCCGCCGCCGGCCTGCCCCTCTACAAATACGTCGGCGGCCCGAACGCCAAGGTGCTCCCCGTTCCTTTGATGAACATCATGAACGGCGGCGCGCACTCCGACGCTCCGATCGACTTCCAAGAGTTCATGATCGTCCCGAAGAACTTCAACTCCTTCTCCGAAGCTCTCCGCGCCGGCGCCGAAGTGTTCCACTCCCTCAAAAAGGTACTCAAATCCAAGGGTCTCCAGACTGCCGTCGGTGACGAAGGCGGCTTTGCCCCCAACCTCGCTTCCACCACCGACGCCCTCGACGCCATCGCCGAAGCGGTCAAGGGCGCCGGCTACAAACTCGGCAAGGACATCTTCCTCGCCCTCGACGTCGCCGCCTCCGAGTTCTACGTGAAGGAAAAGAAAACCTACGTCTTCAAAAAGTCCGATCAACGCAGCTTCACCGGCGCCGAATTCGTCGCCTACTATCAAGACCTCTGCGCCAAATACCCCATCGTCTCCATCGAGGACGGCTGCGCCGAAAACGACTGGGCCACCTGGAAGAAACTCACCGACGCCCTCGGGGACACCGTGCAGCTCGTCGGCGACGATCTCTTCGTCACCAACGTAGACTTCCTCCAAAAGGGTATCGATACCGGCACCGCCAACTCGATTCTCGTGAAGGTAAACCAAATCGGTTCCCTGACCGAGACCCTCGACTCCATCGCCCTCGCCCAGCGCAACAGCTACACGACCATCATCTCGCACCGCTCAGGCGAGACCGAGGACGTGACCATCGCCGACATCGCCGTCGCCACCAACGCCGGCCAGATCAAGACGGGGTCCGCCTCCCGCACCGACCGCATCGCAAAATATAATCAGCTCCTCCGCATCGAAGAAGAGCTCGGCGCTTCCGCCATTTACGGCGGCACGCGCTAAGCAAGCAGAGCGGACTGCAGTCCGCCGGTTCTTTAAGCGACACAGTTCACTCCGGCCGGGTCTCACGACCCGGCCTTTTTTCCGCCCATCTGGAACGAACCCGCTCAGGCGCCCTCCCAGCGGATGCATCCTTGTGTCGCCCGCGCCACCTCACCAACGTCCGCCCTTATCATGAACGCCCGCCGCCTGTCGCTCGCCGTCCTCGTCGCCAGTTTCGCCACACTAGGCTTTTCCGCCGAGGAAGAGGCCGTGAAGAAACCGACCCGCAACGAGGCGATGCGCGCCAAGATGGTCGAAGACGCCAAAAATCAAGCCGCCAAACCCGCGGTGCCGACGGCCACCAAGCCCTCCGCTGCGACCGCGAAAGCCCCGGGCGCTCCGGCCGAGCCGCCAAGCCCCATCTCAGCGGCCACCCCACCTGACTCCAGTCCTCCGACCAAACTCCCTGAAGAATCCGCCACGATTTTACCCAAAATAGAAGTCAATCGCAGCAAACTCCATCCCCTCGCCCGCGAGCTTTACGAAAAAGAAAAAGAGATCGCGCGGGAGAAACCACTCACCAAGCCCACCGAGTTGGACAAGGCGCTCAACCATCCCAAAGTCTCCGTCCCTTTATTCGGCGGCCAATCGACCGCCTCCCGCGCCTCGGTCGCCAGCGAGCGCACCAGCCTCCTCGAAGCCGAGGCCGACCTCATCGAGGAAATCGGTCGGGCCAGAACCAAGGAACAGCAAGCAGAACTCCGCAAACAGCTCGACGAACTCAAAAAAGTTCGCCGCGAGCTGGAGCACGCCGTCCGCTAGCGCGTTCACTCCGCCCGCTAGCGCGTTCACTCCGCCCGCAAGATGTAGCCGCGCAGATATTCGCTCTCCATCATCGTCACCAGCACCGGATGATCCGGTGGTTGGTGGCTCCACTCGACGACCCGCACCTTGCGTTTTGCGTCCGTCGCCGCATCGGCAATCACCCCGCGGGTCTCCGCATCCTGCATGTGATGCGAACACGTATAGGTCGCGAGCACGCCGCCGGGCGCGAGCCTTTGGAGCGCACGCAAATTGATTTCCTTGTAACCCCGCAACGCCCCTTCGAGCGCGCTCTTCGATTTCGCAAACGGTGGCGGATCGAGCACGATCACGTCCCACAATCCGTCGCCTGCGCGCACGGGGTCGTTGAACCAGTCGAACACGTTGGCGACCACAAACCGGGCCGTCGCCGCCACGCCATTTCGCTCCGCGTTGCGCTTGGCCGCGCCGATCGCGTCGAACGCACTATCGAGCCCGAGCACTTCCTTCGCACCCGCCCGCGCCGCGTGCAGACCGAACGCGCCCTGATTGCAGAACGCATCGAGCACCCGCTTCCCCGCGCAATACTTCGCTACCGCCGCATGCTGCGGCCGCTGGTCGAGATAGAATCCCGTCTTCTGCCCGCTCTGCAGATCGAGCCAGTAGTCAAATCCGTCAATCGTCACCCAACGCGGTTCCCAAGGATTTCCGGACCGCGTATGCACTTCCATCGGCAAACCTTCGAGGCGCCGAATCGGTGCATCGTTGCGAAAAATAATTTCCGCCGGCTGCACCACTTCCGCCAGCATGTCCCCGACCAATGCGGCCCGCTTCTCCATCGCTGCCGTCTGGATCTGGACGACCAAGGCGTCGCCAAACTGGTCCACGACGAGCCCCGGCAAATCATCGGACTCCGACCACACCAAGCGCCGGTTGCTGCCCGCCTCCCGCCGCGCCACCGCACGCTCAATCGCCCCGCGGATGAACGCCCCGTTCAACGCCCCGCGCTCGCGGCTGAAGCGTCGCCAAATGATCTGCGACTTCGAATTGTAGATTCCGCTCCCGAGAAACCGGTCCGCCCGGTCGCGGCACTCGACCACCTCGCCGTCATGCTCAGCCGGCAAGAGCGCCTCGACTTCGTTGGCAAAGACCCACGGATGTCCGCTGAGGACGCGAGGCTTGGCGTTAGGTTTGAGTTTGAGCGTAGGAGTACTGGCCACGGCGCCACCCTTGCGGGTTCACGCCGCGCCGCGACGAAAAAATTTCGCCGCTCTAAAATCGTCGTCCTGAGCGTTGAACCGATTGGCGACGCGGGGCGCCGGCCACGCCCTCACGATCCCGAGCACACCCAGCGGTGCGCGCTACCGTGCGCTGCGTCTGTCCGCGAGTGTTCAGCAGCTGATCATTTCGTCGGCCCCTCCAATCAGCGGGCTCACTGCACGCGGACGGCGCAGCATGTCCCCCATGCGAACCGCCTCGTACAGGAACGGAGACGACGGCATGACGGCACTGGCAACACCGAGGAACGGGCAATGTTTTTCCCCGTAGATTCAGGATTCGGCAGCGTGAAAGCCGCAGCTCAGAATTCTGCGGTGCCCTGAATCAGTGGGAATTTCTATCAGGACCAAACGAAGAAATAGTCTTCCCCCTGCGCCTCCCGCCCCTTTCCCTTGCCCCTTACGCCATGTCGCCCGCCCAAGAAATCGCCCGCCGCCGCACCTTCGCGATCATTTCGCACCCTGACGCGGGTAAGACCACGCTCACGGAAAAATTCCTCCTTTACGGCAACGCCATCCATCTCGCCGGCACCGTCACGGCCCGAAAAAACCAGCGCGCCACCGCCTCCGACTGGATGGAACTCGAGAAGCAACGCGGAATCTCCATCTCCTCAACAGTCCTCCAATTCGACTACGCCGGTTGCGCCGTCAACCTCCTCGATACCCCTGGGCACAAGGATTTCTCCGAGGATACCTATCGCGTCCTCACCGCAGTCGATGCCGTTGTCATGGTCATCGACGCTGCCAAGGGCATCGAGGCGCAAACTCGCAAACTCTTCGAAGTCTGCCGGCGCCGCGGCGTCCCGATTTTCACATTCATGAACAAGTGCGACCGCCCCACGCGCAACGCCCTTGAACTCCTCGACGAGCTCGAAACCGTCCTCGGTCTCCAGTCCTCCCCCGTCATCTGGCCCCTCGGCAACGGCCCGTCGTTCCGCGGCGTGTTCGACCGGCGCTCCCGCGAAGTCCACCTCTTCGAGCGCGTCGCCGGCGGAAAATTCCAGGCCCCCGTCAACGTCACGTCCCTTGAAGATCCCGCCGTCCGCGCGAAACTCGACGACTACACGTTCGATCAAGTCACCGAGCAACTCGCCATGCTCGACGGCGCCGGGCACCCCTTCGACCTCGCCGCCATCCGCGCCGGTCAACAAACCCCCGTCTACTTCGGCAGCGCGGTCAATAATTTCGGGATTCAGCTCCTCCTCGATGGCTTCCTCCAAGATTCCATCCCGCCCCAGCCGCATAAATCCGCGAGCGGTGGGAACGAGACGCTCGCGGGGCGTTCGTCTGTCACCGTCGGCTCGGAGCCTGCGGCCGCCCGCAGCATTCCCGTCGACTACCCGAAGTTCTCCGCCTTCGTGTTTAAGATTCAGGCCAACATGGACCCCAAGCACCGCGATCGCATCGCGTTCGTCCGCATTTGCTCCGGCAAATTCGAGCGCGACATGACCGTAATCCATCAGCGCAGCGGCCGCACCATCCGCCTCTCCTCTTCCCACAAACTGTTCGGCCAGGACCGCGAAACCGTCGATGAAGCTTGGCCCGGCGACGTCATCGGCCTCGTTGGCCACGACAGTTTCCGGATCGGTGACACCCTGACCGAGGACAAATCCATCCGCTATGACGAGATCCCGCGCTTCCCACCCGAGGTCTTCACGTTCATCGCCAACCCCACCCCCTCCGACGCGAAAAAATTCCGCGCCGGCCTTGAACAGCTTCTCCAAGAGGGCGTCGTCCAATCCATCACGCTCCGCGCCGGCATGACGACCTCCACGCTCCTCGCTGCCGTCGGCACCCTGCAATTCGAAGTCGTCCAATGGCGCCTCCAAGCCGAATATGGTGCCGAGTCCCGGCTCGATGTCTCGCCGTGGAGCCTGATGAAGTGGCTCGCACCAGCCGACCCCGCACAAAAACTCCCCGACCCCTCCCTCTTTTTGGTGCCCAGTGGCGTCGCCTTTGGCTCGGACAAACTCGACCAGACCGTCGCCCTGTTCCCCAGCGAATGGACGATGCGTTATTTTGCGGAAAAAAACCCCGCCGTCCGTCTCCACGACCTCCCTCTCGAGCAGACCACACTGTAAACGACGGCGGCTCGCTGAGCCGTCGTTGCGCGGAATCTCCGGATTCTGCTCGCTCCGGCGAAAAAAA
>CANIJN010000015.1 GCA_947467625.1 Opitutia bacterium
CTCCTCGCGGCTGAGCTGGAGCAACATCGTGAGTGCCTCGCGGAAACGCGGCGCCTCTTCGAGGGCGAGCAGCGTCTGCGCGCGCGCTTCGGCTGTCTCGCCATTCTTCCGCAACAACTGCGCAAGTTGGAAATGCCCGCCGGCGGGATCGGCCCCGCCGAGTTGCAGCAACGTGCGCCACGCGGCGATCGCTCCCGGGGTATCGCCAGACTCCGCACTCACTTGTGCGAGCGAGCGCCACGGCGGAGCCACGAGCGGATTGACCGCGAGGTAGCGCTCGGCGTTACGCTTTGCGGCCGGCCAATCTTTGTCCTCGATCGCCAGCTCCGAGAGGCGTTGATAGCCATCCGTGGCTTCATCATCAATGGCTGTCCATGCGGTCAACACGTCTCGTTCAGCATTTTTGTCACCCGTTTCTTTCAGGAGTGCGGCCAAAAGGAGGTAAACGCTGTCCGCCCCCTTCGCCGTGGGAAACAAACTTACCAGACGCTCAAGCAAGGCGCGGGCTTCGGCCCAATTTTTCTTACCCGACAGCTCGCGCACCCGCTTCATCAACAGCCAATAGTTATCGGGATGGGTGGACTCCCACGCAGCGACCTCGATCGCGTTCGCCGTCGCCAGCATCAGCTCCGCCGGTGGCTTTTCAAAATTCAACTTCGGCGCCAGCTGCTCAGCGCTCTCGCGAGCATAAACCGCAAATTCTTTTTCCAACGTGTCCAACGGCGCCACGTTCTTGGCGAGCGCCGCATTAATTTCGATGCCACCGCGGAGGTCGCGCAGCAAGCCCCGCAGTGTGTCGATGCCATGGCGCACAATAATGAACTCAACCACGAGCGACGACTGAAGGTAGGCGAACTGGAGGTGCCGCGGCGACTTCGGAGCGAGAAAGGAGGCGCTCAAACCAGCGATCTGCGCCATATCGCCGTCCAAAATCATCTTTCGGTACTCCACATTGATCCGCATCCCCCAGGCTCGGCTCGCTTGCCGTTCCTCATAGACCGAGATGCCTTCGCTCAGCCAGCGCGGCATTTTGTTCTTCGTCATTTGCAGCGTCACCACGTGACAAAATTCATGCCATAACACCGCCTCCCAATTCGTCGACCGACCACCGAGGGCTGCCGGGCTGTTGGCGGTAACCACCCGGCCAAAGCACACGCCCAAGAATCCCGCAACATCCGGCATGCCGAACGTCCGCACCGCGAAATCCTTGGGGTCTGCGAAAATCTCTACATAGGTCGGATTCGCGAGCTCAACTTCATATTTTGTCGTGAGCGCCTGCTTCGCCTTAGTCAGCAAATCAAGGACCCGCGGACCGTAAATCGCTGCCTCATCCTTCGTCATGCGAATCACAAAATCGTTCGAAGCCAGCGTCGCATACTTGGCCATCGTGTCCCGTAAGGTCACGAGATTAAACGCCTCGACATCATAGTCATCCCGTTCGTGCACCGCGCGCGCCAGCGCCCAGCCTTCGGTCTCCTCACCGAGACGAAGCAAATCATTCGCGAGCTGCGCCGTCGCGGGAAGATAGCTGGGGTCAGCCTCCCGCGCCCGACGCTGGTAAGTGGCCCCTTCCGCGAAGCGATACTTGGCGGAGAGCTTCTTCCCAATGAGATAATCGACGCGGGGATTCTTCGGCCAAAAGCGCAGCGCCGTCGCCCGGGCCGTCGCCTCATCTGAGATGTCGTTGCGCAGATGCGCCACCACTGCCCGATAGGCCCACGCGTCCGACTGGACAGGATTAGTCGCGACGACTTCCGCGATAAACTTCTCCGCACCGTCGTAGTCTTCGGCATCAATACGCCGGTCGGCCAACTCGAGCAGACTCGGGATGTGCTTGGGATTGATCTTCAACGCCGCATTCAACGCCGCGGCCGAAACCTCGCGATCGCCGCCCTCGTAAGCGCGAGCCCGGCCGGAGTGGAGATCGGGGTCGTCGGGCAAAACTTTCAGACCGGCTTCAAACGCTTTCGCCGCGAGAGGAAAATCGTGTTTCTCCAACGCCAGCTCGCCCCGCGCGAGATAAACATCCCGCAACTTCGGGTCGGCCTTCTCCGCGACCGCGAAGACACGTTCCAGCACATCCTTCGGGTCAGCGCCCAACAGCAAAGCCGCACGGCCAAACACCACTAAGTCCGCCGGTTGCCGATAGGTCCATGACCGGCCGGCGACCAACCGAGTGATCTCCTCGGCGCTCTTGGCGGCCTCGGCGGGCCGGCCGTTCGCAAAGGCCACTTCGCGCGAAAGCCAACGCAGGCGAATGCTGGAGGGATCGCTGCCGAGCGCGACCTTCATCGTGGTGTCCGCCTCGGCGTATCGTCCGGTCGCGAGCAACGCTTCGATCCGCAGAATTTGCCAGTCGACATTACCCGGCGAGGAACGCAACCCACCCTCGGTTTCCGCCAGAGCGAGGGAATAATTGCCCGCCAAAAATTCTCGCCGGACGTCCGCCGGCTCGGCGGCATTCGCGCCGAGCGACGCAGCGAACGACATGATGACAGCCCTGCCCCACCACCGGAGTCGGGCGTAGGCACCGCGTGAAGGCGAAATGTCGCTCATGCGGTTAGCGTGGGGGGTAAGTAAATCTTGGCAAGGCACTGACACGTTTCTTTGAAGACGCACCGAACCGGAAAGAGTCGTAGGAATCCAGCGATATTTTCCTGCGTCCGACAAAAGGCCTAAATCGGGGGACAGGACGGCCGCTTACATCAACGTCCAACCCCGCGGTTCAAAGGAGCGAGCCCGCGCCCCGCCGTCGCCGAGACCAACCCACCGGGCGCCTCGCCCCGCGCCCTGACCGTAACCACACCCAGCCGATTCGGGCGTTCCTTTTCGAAGTACCCGAGGAAAATCTCGCCGATCGAAAGGGGCCCGAAAACTACGGCGCGTTCGCACCAAGAGGGTGTCTGCCTAAATGATCGTGGTTCCTCGCCGCCGCGCTGCCGCATTTAGGCGGCACCCCTTCCCTCGGCCGGCGTTCCCGCTGACACGAGCCGCCCCTGCCGTCGCGCCGCCCACAAACCGTGCTTCGGTGCGAAAACCAAGGCGGTCAAAAAGACTGCCGCCTGCAAGAGCACAATACACGCCCCCGTTGACGCATTGATGAAGAAGCTCAGATAAACGCCAAAAAAGCTGGAGCCCATCGCACTCGCGGCGGCGATGAGGAGCATCGAGCTAAATCGATCCGTCAGCAGATAGGCGATACACCCGGGCGTCACCAGCATCGCAATCACCAAAATGATCCCCACCGCCTTGAGCGAGACCACGATGGTCACGGCCAGCAACGACAGGAGTAAATAGTGCAGAAACGCCGTGCTCAACCCGAGGGTCCGCGCGTGCCCGGAATCAAAACAATAGAGCAGCAGGTCGCGCCGCAGCACGAGGATCACCCCGAGCGTAAGCCCGGCTACGATCAAGGTGTCGCGCAGATCACCGGGAGCCAGCCCGAGGATATTTCCAAACAAAATGTGGTCCAGATGGAGGTCACTCTTCACCTTCGTAAAAATCACGAGGCCAAACGCAAATAAACCAGTGAACACCACCCCCATCACCGTATCCTCCTTCACGCGGCTGTTGGCTTTGATGTAGCCGGTGGCCACCGCGCAAAAGAGCCCCGAGGCAAACGCGCCCACCGCCAGCGGCAGACCGATCGCGTAGGCGATCACGATCCCAGGCAGCACCGCGTGCGAGATGGCATCGCCCATCAACGACCAGCCTTTGAGCACCAGATAACACGAGAGCACCGAACACACTGCGCCGACCGCAATGCCGACGATCATCGCATCGACCATGAACCGGAATTGAAACGGCGCGAGCAGCGTAGTGATCATGTCGCGACCTCCGTCGCTCCGACACCCGATGCCGCCGCCCGCCGCCGCGCGCGTTGCCCGATCAGCCCGTGTTTCGGCGCGAACACCAGTGCCGCGACGAACAACGCACTCTGCAAGGTCACGATGCACCCTCCCGTCGAGCCGTCGAAAAAGTAGCTCGCATACGCACCCACGATCGAGGTTCCCACCCCCATCGACGTCGCGATTCCGATCATCTTTCCAAAACGGTCCGTCAACAGATACGCCGTTGCACCCGGCGTGACGAGCATCGCCACCACCAGACACGCACCCACCGTCTGCAACGCCGCGACCGCCGTAGCCGAGAGCAGCGTCAAGAGCGTGAAATGCAGAACCGTCGTATTGAGTCCCAATGCGCGCGCTTGATTCGGATCAAAACAAAACAGCAGGAGGTCTCGCCACTTGAAACCTAGCACCACGAGCGTGCCCCCCGAGATGATCAGCACCTGTACAATATCCGCATTCGAGATTCCCAGAATGTTGCCAAACACGATCGAGCGCAGGTCCACCTGACTCGGGTAGAGCGAGATCAACAGCAGCCCGAGCGCGAAAAACGCCGTGAACACCACCCCGATCACCGCGTCCTCCCGCAGCCGAGTGTTCGCTTTCACGAACCCCATACCCACCGCGGCCAACAGCCCCGTCACAAACGCACCCGCCGCGAACGGCCAGCCCGCATAAAAGGCCACCGCGACCCCCGGAACCACCGAGTGGGACAGCGCATCGCCCATCAGCGACCAGCCTTTCAGTGTGATGAAACACGACAAAAACGCGCACACGCCTCCGATCACGCCACTCACGAAGATCGCCTTCAGCATGTAGTCGTACTGCAGCGGCGTGAGCAGCGTCTCGATCATACTGCATCTCCTTGGGGCAGGGACCGACCTCCTTGTAGCCCTGCTCGTGCGACGAGGGACCGACACACCGGGCGTCCAACGCCCACGCTTACGTTCACTTTCACTTTCACTTTCATTTTCACTTTGGTCATCAGTCGTCCCCCTCGCTCTCAGTGCGCTTCTTCAAAATTTCAGTGTGTTCGGCCCGTTTGCTGTATTCGACGTGCCCGCCTTTCCCGAAGACCAACGGGCGCTCGTCGTCCGTCAACAGCGTCACCGCCCGCCCGTCGTGGTTCTGCACTGTCGATTCATCGAACCGGAAGTGCCGCAACACCCCGCCGAAGGTCCGCTGCAAATTCTCCTCCGTAAACACTTCCGCGATCGGCCCCGCCGCGAGCACTGTGCGGTTAATCAGCACCACGTGGTCGCAGAACTCCGGGACCGATCCGAGGTTGTGTGTCGAGACAAGGATGATGTGACCCGTTGCCCGCAATTCCCGGAGCAGCGCGATGATCGCCGTCTCGGTGTTCACGTCGACGCCGGTAAACGGTTCGTCCAACAAAATCACGCGCCCGCACTGGGCCAGCGCCCGCGCCAGAAAAACCCGTTTCCGCTGCCCGCCCGACAATTCGCCGATCTGCCGCTCGCGAAATTCCAGCATGCCGACCCGCGCGAGACTCTCCTCCGCGATACGCCGATCCTCCGCGCGCGGTGTCCGCATAAAATTCATGTAACCGTAACGCCCCATCAAGACCACGTCCCACACGCTGACCGGAAAACTCCAGTCGACCTCCTCGGACTGCGGCACGTAGGCCACGAGGTTCGCCTTCAACGCGGCCTTCACCGGCCGGCCCGCGATCGTCACCGTGCCCGCCGCCGGCTTGAGCAACCCCATGATCGCCTTGAACAGCGTCGACTTCCCACTGCCGTTGACACCCACCAACGCACAGATCGTGCCGCCTTCGAGCGCAAACGACGCAGCGCGCAGCGCCACGTTCCCATTGGGATAACTCACCGTGACGTCAGTCACGCGCACACTCATTTCAGTGGAGACAGGGTTCATACGCTCCGAAGGTAGGAGCCCGCTTGCGGGCGATTTCCCCGGCGCGCGACCGCCGGTGTGCTCATACTCCAGGGCAGGGACACGATGAAATTCATGGTCCGAGAAACCCTCTCACGATCGTGCGTGCATTGTAGTCCATCAATTTCAAATACGTCGGGGCCGGGCCCTGCGCATCCGTCAACGAATCGACGTAGAGCACGCCGCCGTAACGCGCCCCCGTCTCCCGGGCCACCTGCTGCGCCGGTTTGTCGCTCACGGTACTCTCACTGAACACGACAGGGATTTTGTGCTGCCGCACGCCGTCGATGACTTTGCGCACCTGCTGCGGCGTACCCTGCTGATCAGCGTTCACCGACCACAGGAACAATTCCTTCATCCCGAAATTTCGCGCGAGGTAGGGAAACGCGCCTTCGCTCGACACCAACCACCGCCGATCGACCGGAATCTTTTCCAGCTCCACCCGGACCGTCCGTTCGATCTCCGAAAACTTCGCCGTGTAGGCCGCCGCGTTCGCGTTATAGGTCGCCGCATTCGCCGGATCGAGCTTCACCAGCGCCTTGCGGATATTCTCCACGTAAATGACCGCGTTGCTCGGCGACATCCACGCGTGCGGATTGGGCTTACCGACAGCGGTCCCTTCCGCAATCCCCAGCGGGGAAATCCCCTCCGTCAGCACCGCACTCGGCACGCTCTTAAGATTACCGAAAAAGCGCGCAAACCACCGCTCGAGATTCAGTCCGTTCCACAACACAAGGTCAGCTTTCTGCGCCTTCACGATGTCCTGCGGTGTCGGCTCGTAACCGTGGATTTCCGCGCCCGGCTTCGTGATCGATTCGACGATCGCGGCATCACCCGCAACATTTTGCGCCATGTCTTGGATAATCGTAAACGTCGTCACGATACGTTTCTTCGCCGCCGCCCCATAACACGGAACCAGCGCCACCCACAGAGCCAGCGCAACCCAGCGGAATGTGCTCGCCGCAGTCCGGGCGTCTTGCCGACGCCGCACGCTGTCTGGAGAGAAGGGCGCATTCATGGCAACTGATCAAAAACGTCGGGAGATCCCGGCAAAACACCGCACCTGCCCTCCATGGACCGTGACCGGATTTTCGGTCACAGCCGGTCCGTCGGTGGACACCACCCGCAGGAGTGTGCCGGGCGTGGGTCGAAAAAACGTCTCGGCGCGCTTGTCGGCCTGCTGCGCCGCGGTGGGGTCGGCAGCCTGGAGCGTTGCCCCGATCAGAACGAGGGCGGCTAAGCCGTAACGTCTCAGTGAAGTGTCCCGCCGTCGCTTGCCGACGTGCCGTTGCGCAACGGAAAAAACCGACGTAACGGCAAGCGCCAGCCCACCAGCGAGCGTTCTCCGTGGCCTCATCCGTGAAAGCCCGCCCGCCTGGATAGATACGGCTAAGTGCAGCCGGCCAAAAAAATAAGGTGATTCCGTCACAGTGCGAAAGATGATTACTCCTTACTTTGATTAGTCAAAATAAACGTTTAGTTGCTTCAAAGGTTTTTTTCACTACCACCCTAATATGGCAACGAGCACCGTTGAAAATTACTTGAAACACATGCTGCTGCTCTCCGAGGGGGGCGAGGAGCTCGTGTCGATGGGTGCGCTCGCCGAGGCCCTCGCCGTCGTGCCGGGCACGGTCACCACCATGGTCAAAGCCCTCGCCGATTCCGGCCACGTGGAGCACCGCCCCCGCCAGGGCGTGCGCCTCACCCCCGCGGGCCGCCGCGTCGCGTTAAACGTCCTCCGCAAGCACCGCCTCGTCGAGTGCTTCCTCGTGAACGTCCTCAAAATGGACTGGGCCGCCGTCGACACCGAGGCCGAGCAGCTCGAACACGCCATCTCCGACGAGGTGCTCGACCGCCTCGACGCGCTCCTCGGCCACCCCGAGACCGACCCACACGGTGATCCGATTCCGAGCCGGCAGGGCAAACTCGACTCTCAGGTCTACGCCACCCTCGCCACGTGCGTCGTTGAAAAACCGTTACGCATCATCCGCATCACGGACCAGTCCGCCGAGTTCCTCCTGTTCGTCGAACAAAACGGCTTGCTCCCCGGAGAATCTGTCCGCGTGACCGAGCGCAATCTCGCCTCCGGCCTCGTCACCGCAAAAAAAACCGCTGGCCGACCCCTCGCGCTCAGCCTCGCCGCCGCCGGAAAAATCCTCATTCAGCCCGCGCGGTAGAGCGGCGGCAGGCCGGCGCGGCTTCGCTGGATCAGCCGACCTCCCGCGCCACGCGCTGCCAAATCAGCGTGAACGAGGAACAATAGTCCTCAGGCCGTGCCGCCAGCCGCCGCGCCACTTCGGCCACCGCGATCCACTCGCCCCGCTCGATTTCCTCCGGGTGCAGCTCAAACGGCCCTTCGTGACGAAGCCGATAGATCCAACAAAATTCCCACCCGGTCTCTACGCACGCCTCAATCCGGAACCAGCGCTCCGGCGGCGCAGACAAGCGCACGCCGATCTCCTCCCCTAATTCGCGCACGGCCGCGGTATCGTAGTCCTCTCCTGCGTCGAGATGACCGGAACACGAAGAATCCCATAGGCCCGGGGAAAGATCTTTTTTCATTGAGCGCTTCTGCAGGAAAATTCGCCCGGCCGCATCGAACACGAGCACATGCACCGCCCGGTGCCAGAGCCCCGTGGCATGCACCACTCTGCGGGTTTCCTGCCCGATCACTTCATCGCGCGCGTTCACCACGTCGAACCATTCATCGGCTGTCTTGTTCATGCAGCCACTGAGAGAGCCCGAACCTGAAAACGCTTCAAGCCCCGTCCACAAAATGGCTCACGGAAGATTGGCTTTGTCATCCCCGGCCCTTCCTGTCCTCTCATCCCCTCTCGTATCTAAAACACCATGGCCAAAATTGACGTCAGCAAAGTCGCTGAGATTCTGAAGAAAAACCAAATCGATCCCGCGATGCTCCGCCGCGTCATCGAAGAGATGAACCTCGCCGTCGAACCCGAGGGCGCCGACGGCGACAAGCCGCCCGCCGTTAAAAAGCAATTTGTGGTCATCGTCAGTGACCCCGAAGGCCGCCTCCCGAAAAACGATTTCGTCGGCTGGGTAGTTCAGATCCCCGAGAGCGAGAGCCCTTCCACCACGCTCGACCGCATCTTCCGTAGTTCCTACGACTACAACACGACCAAAAAGGGCCAACTGCTGCCCGTGAAGACCGTCGGCGAAGCGATCGAGGCTGTCCCCGCCAAATTCCTCAAAGAGGCCGACGTCTGGATAAAGACTAAGACTCCCGTTCTGGTCGTAAAAACCGACAACGATATTCCGAAGGAGTAATTCTCCGCGTGAAAACACCCGCGGGTCCGCTGGCCATTTGGCTGCTGAGTGTCTGCCTCGCGGGGTCGGCCGGATGCGACGCGAAATCTTCCGGGAGGCTGGGCGATCCCGCTCCCTTGGTCACGTCTTCCTACGAAGTCGTCCACACCTTCCCACACGACCCCACAGCGTTCACGCAGGGGCTGGTCTTCCTCGAAGGTGACCTCCTCGAAAGCACCGGCCTCAACGGCAAATCCACCCTCCGTCGCGTGGAGCTTTCCACCGGTCGCATCCTCCGCCACGTGCGCGTCCCCGCCGAATACTTCGCCGAAGGCATGACCGTGCTCGGCGGAAAAATTTACCAGCTCACTTGGAAAAACCAGAGGGGCTTTGTCTACGACCTCGCCACGTTCACGCTCGAAAAAGAATTCTCCTACGCTGGGGAAGGCTGGGGCCTCACCACCGATGGCCAATCGCTGATCCTCAGCGACGGCACCCACCAACTCCGCTTTCTTGATCCTAACACCTTCAAGGTCACGCGCACGGTGAGTGTCCTCCGCGACGGCCAGCCCCTCCGCTTACTCAACGAGCTCGAATTCATCCGCGGCGAAATTTACGCGAACATCTGGCAGAGCCACACCGTCGCCCGCATCGCGCCCAGCACTGGCCACGTGATGGGTCTGATCGATTTCTTCGGTCTCTTGCCCGACGCCGACCGCACTGCGGACACCGATGTCCTCAATGGTCTCGCCTACGACGCCGCCACCGACCGCCTCTTCGTCACCGGCAAGCACTGGCCGAAACTCTTCGAAGTGCGCCTCAAACCGGCGCGACCCTGAGTCGCCGGTTGCGCGCTTGCCGATCTCCGTCGCCCACTCAAAGTCACCCAGCAACCGATCGTTTATGGCTGCCAAATCCCTCCCTCCTCCGCTCCTTTACGCCGACACCACGCGCAGTCCCGACGCGCTTTATTTCGGTCGCGTCGAAGTGCCCGACCCGTTCATCGCCTTCGGCCTGCGCGGCAAGAAATACGCCGTGGTCGGCGCCCTCGAGTTCGGTCGGGTCAAAAAAACATCCTCGTTCGACGTCGTCCTCCCGCTAGAATCTTACGTGAAACGCGCCCGCGACCTCTGGCCGGAACGCAAACCCGGCGCAGCCGAATTTATTTATCTCCTCGCCAAGGATTTCTCACAAACGCGCTTCACGGTTCCCGAAGATTTTCCCGCCGGAATTTACGAAAAACTCTTCGAACTCGGCCTCGACCTCGAAATCGCCGACGGCGCGCTCTTTCCCGCACGCGAAATCAAAACCCCCGCTGAAACCGCCGCCATTCGCGAAGGCAATCGTCTCAGCGCCCTCGGCTTCGCGGCCGCAGAAAACATTCTCCGCACCAGCACGATCTCCGGTCGGGAACTGCTTCACCGCGGGAAACGGGTGACGAGTGAAATGCTCAAGTTCGCCATCGAGGTCGCCATTCTGGAGGCGGGCGGCGTCTCGGCCAACACCATCGTCGCCGGCGGCGACCAAGCCTGCGACCCCCATGAGCGGGGGACCGGACCCCTCCGGCCAAATGAGCTCATCATCATCGACATCTTCCCACGCGTCACGGCCACAGGTTACCACGGCGACATGACGCGCACCTTCCTGCGGGGGCGGGCCAACGACGCCCAGCGCGCCCTCGTCGCCGCCGTCCGCGCCGCCCAACTCGCTGCGCTCACAGGTATCCGCGCCGGTGCCAATGGCCGATTGGTTCACGGCAAATGCGTCGAGGTTTTCGCCGCCCGCGGCTACGAGACCACGCACACGTCCACGGGCGCTTCCGGGTTTTTCCATGGCACCGGTCATGGCCTCGGTCTCGCCGTGCACGAGCTCCCCCGGATGAGCGGCTCCGTTGATTACATTCTGCGAAAAAACTCCGTCGTGACCGTCGAGCCCGGCCTTTACTACCCCGGTCTCGGTGCCTGTCGCATCGAGGACGTAGTCCTCGTGACCTCCACCGCTCCGAAACTTCTCTCCCATTACCCCTATGACTGGGAACTCAGCTAACCTGCGCATGAAATCGCTGCCTTCTCTGCTCAAAAAAATCGCAGGCCTCCGCATTTTGGTCATCGGCGATGTCATGCTCGACCGCTACATCTGGGGAGATGCTACCCGCATCTCGCCCGAGGCCCCGGTTCCCGTGATCGATGTCTCCCGCGAGACGTGGACCGCCGGCGGTGCCGCCAACGTCGCGCTCAATATCGCCGCGCTCGGCGCTCGCTGCACGGTCGGCGGATTCGTGGGCTCGGACGAATCTGGCGCCAAACTGACCCAATCGCTCGAGAGCAAAAAAATCGCCGTAATCAAAACGCCGGGCTCTGCCCAGACGATCGTGAAGACCCGCGTAATGGTGCAGCGCCAGCAGCTCTGCCGGATCGACCTGGAGTCCCCACCCGCGTCCTACGGGATGACCGCCCTGCAGGCGCAAGCGCTATTCGCCCAGGAAATCGCCGCCTGCGATGCCGTGATCATCTCCGACTATGCCAAGGGCATTCTCAACGATGAGGTGGTTGCCCGCGTCACCCAACTCGCCCGCGCCGCCGGCAAATTCATCGCCCTCGACCCGAAGCCCAAGCGCAAACTCTCCTTCCACAGCCTCGATCTCATCACGCCCAACAAGCGCGAATCTCTCGAACTCGCCGGGCTCACTCCCGCACCCCACACGCCTTATCCCGCGGCCGAGGTCTGCACCCGCCTCCACGAACGTTACAGCTCTAAGCATCTCGTCATCACGTTGGGCGAAGAGGGCATGCTCCTCAGTTCGGGCGGGAAAATTATCTGCACGATCCCGACGGCGGCCCGGGAAGTTTTCGACGTTTCCGGTGCCGGCGACACCGCCCTCGCCGCCCTCGTGCTCGCGCTGACCGCCGGCGCGAAACTAGAAAACGCCGCCCTCTTCGCCAACGCAGCCGCTGGTGTCGTCGTCGGCAAACTCGGCACGGCCACGGTCTCCCCCGCCGAACTCCGCGCCTACGTCGCCCACGAATCATGAGCAAAGCACTCTTCCTCGATCGCGACGGGACGCTGATCCTCGATAAACATTATCTCGCCGACCCTGCTGGCGTGGAACTTATCCCCGACGTCGCTACCGCTCTCACCCGCGCCCGGTCGTTAGGCTATAAATTATTCATCCTCACGAACCAGTCCGGCATCGGCCGCGGGATGTATTCCCTCGACGACGTTCACCGCTGTAATGAGCGCATGGACGAACTGCTCGCGCTCCCGCAGCCGATCTTCGACGGCATCTGCATTGCGCCCGAGTCGTCCGACCAGCCATCGCTCTATCGCAAACCGTCCCCTCGCTACATTCTCGAAATGATCACGCTGCACGGCCTCGACCCCACTCAATGTTGGATGGTCGGAGATCGCGACACCGACATCGCGGCGGGGCTCAATGCCAAGATAAACGCCGCCGCTGTCTGCACCGGTAAGCACGACGCCGCGACGTGGGCCGCTCTCGCCGCCCCCGGGGTGCGGGTCTTTCCTGGTCTCCTCGAATTCGTCGCCACGCTGCGGTGATGTTATGCCCGAGCTCGCTGAAGCCGAATTCTACCGCAAGCGCTGGGACCTCGCTGCGTGCGGCTCGATTGTCACCCGCGTGCTGACCCATGATCGCGCAGGAGTTTTCCGCGGCACCGATCCAGCGATCGTGCGCCGACACCTCACGCAAGCCCGATTCCAAAGCTCACAGGCAGCGGCGAAGCAGATAATGTTTCACTTTTCGGGCGACCGTTGGCTCGGCCTTCACCTCGGCATGAGCGGCGCACTGCGCGCCGAACCACCGGGCTACGTCCCGCAGAGACACGATCACCTCGTGCTCGTCACGCCGAAACACGCCCTCGTTTTCACCGATCCGCGCATGTTTGGGCGCGTGCAGTTTCATCATGATCCCGCGCCGCCCGCGTGGTGGACAACGATCGCCCCCGCCATTCTCTCACCCGCCTTTACACTCGAAGCCGTCGCCCTGTTCCTTCGCCGGCGCGCGCGCACGCCCATCAAAGCCGTCCTCCTGATGCAGGAACGCTTCCCGGGGATCGGCAACTGGATGGCCGACGAAATTCTTTGGCGCGCTGCGATTCACCCGCAACGCCGCGCTGGCGCGTTGCCACCGACCGAGATTCGCACGCTCTGGCGCGAATGCCGCCGCGTCGCTCGGCTCGCTCTTCGCATAATCGCGGGTCACGATGACGTCCTCCCGCCCGACTTGAACGCCCACATCCCGCGCACGTGGTTGTTTCATCATCGCTGGGCCGACGGTGGCCGCTGTCCGAAAACCCACGCGCCCCTGATGCGCGCAGCGGTAGGCGGCCGCACGACCTGCTGGTCTCCTGCCCGACAGCCGTTGCGCTAATATGTCCACCGCCCCGAAACTCCGCCTCGACGAACTCCTCGTCGCCCGCGGCCTCGCCCCGACTCGGGCTCAGGCGAAAGCACTGATTATGAGTGGCCGCGTTCTGCGGGGCACGGATCGTCTCGACAAACCGGGCAAAGAATTCCCGACCGACCTCGATCTCATCGTCGAGCAACCGCCACGTTTCGTCTCCCGCGGAGGCGAAAAACTCTGCGGTGCCCTCGAACGATTCGCGCTCGATCTCCGCGGCGCACACGTCCTCGACGTCGGCGCGTCCACCGGTGGCTTCACCGACTGCTCCCTCCAGGCGGGAGCCGCGGACGTTATTTGCGTAGATGTCGGCCGCGCGCAGCTCCACCCCAAACTCCTCGCCGACCCGCGCGTCACGAATTTCGAAAAAATTAACGCCCGCCATCTGACTGCGCGCGACCTCCCGCGCAGTGATTTCGACATCATCGTGATGGATCTCTCGTTCATCTCCCTTCGTTCGGTGCTTCCCGCCGTCTGGCCGCTCCTGCGAGTCGGCGGCACCGTGATCGCGCTCGTCAAACCCCAGTTCGAAGCCGGGAAAGCCGCCGTAGATAAGGGGCGCGGCGTCATCCGTGATACCGCGGTGCAGGACGCGGTGCTGAGCGGCATCCGGGATTTCGCCCTCGCCGGACTCCCCGGTGCCCGACTTGTCGGCACGATGGATTCGCCGATTAAGGGCACCGACGGCAACCGGGAATTTCTGCTCGGACTACGCAAAGAAACACCTCACACAGAAGCCCTCACATGACCCCCATCCGCAAGCTCGCGTTCGTGGTGAACGAGGCAAAACCCGGCGCCGCCGAACTCGCCCGCGAACTGCTCGTCGTTGCACGCGGTGCCCGCGTCCCGCTCAAGCACACGAAGCGTTTCCCAGTGCCGAAGGGCTGGCTGCGTGGCTGCGACGCATGCTGCGTTATCGGCGGCGACGGCACTCTCCTCGGCGTCGCCCGCGAGGCGGCGCGCGAACAGGTGCCGATCATCGGGGTGAATCGCGGCAGCCTCGGTTTTCTCACCACCTTTTCCGCCGATGAGGCGCGCGCCCAGTTTCGCGATCTGCTCCGCGGTCATTTTCGGATCGCCCACCGCGCCATGCTCGAGTGCTCCAACGGCCACGGTCTGCCCGAACTCGCGCTGAACGACGTGCTCATCAAGGACAAAATCAACTCACGCTTGGTCCGCCTCGAAGTCTTCGCCGACGGTGAACTCGTCACGAACTACACGTGCGACGGTCTGATTTTTTCGACGCCCACCGGCTCCACCGCTTACAACCTCTCCGCGGGCGGGCCGATCATCCATCCGAGCGCCAGCGTCATCGCCATGACGCCCATCTGTCCACACACGCTGAGCAACCGCTCGATCATCCTCCGCGAAAACGTCCAACTCCGGGTTTACAATCGCAGCCCCGGATCAACCTTGCTCGTAGCGGTGGATGGACAGCGCAATCTCCGCGCCGCCAACGATGCGCCCACCGAGATATCGATCTCCAAACTCCGGCTACCGCTCGTCCAGCGCGCTGATTATTCTCACTTCGCCGTCGTGCGGTCTAAACTCAAGTGGAGCGGCGGTTTTATCGACCAACGGTAGGTCAAACGGCGCTCCACACTGGGCGCAAAAAAGCCCCGGCTTTCACCGGGGCTTAAAAATCAAACTGAGCAGGAAATTATTTTCCTTCGCCCTTCTTCTTCTTCTCGGCCTTGGCCTTTTCCATATCGGCCTTCAGCGCAGCCTCTTCGTCGGCGTCGAGCTTACCGTTACCATTCTTGTCGTACTTCTTGAGGTCGGCTTCGGCCTTCTTTTTCTTCTTAGCAGCTTTTTCGGCGTCATCCGCAGCGCGGACGGCGGGAACAGTGAACATGCCGGCAACAGCGAGGACGCTGGCGAGCAGGGTGATTTTGGAGGATAGTTTTTTCATTGGACGCAAAAGAGAACAGGATGCCGGGCAGGAAATCCAGCCTCTTTTGCCGAATTTATAACCATGAAACGACGACTTGGCGGACCCGATCGAGCCGTTTGTACGCGACCATCTCCGGCGACATCGAAGTCAGCGCGCGGCGCAATCCGGCCGCCGCCACCCCATCGACCAACATCGTGTCGAGCCGGTGCAATGCGATGCGCAGCCCCAACACGACGCCACCCGACTCGGGCAGCGCCACCAACACCTGACGCTCGACGCGTAGCCAGAGCCGCTCCGGGGAAGTCGGTAGATCGGGAGCGGGCACGCCCCTCGCCGGATGGAGATTGAGTTCGTCGCTCTCCGTAAACCCCCAGTTGTCGCGATGAAAGGCAATCCCCGGCTTGAGCCGGTTAAGGAATTGCTGGATCGGCGCAGCGAGCGCGCTATTCAGCCACGGCGCGACGCCATGGATCCCCTCGATGGTCTGGCCCAACTTCGCTTCCAGCGCCCAGCCAGTGGGAAAGCAGAGTGCCCCGCCCCGCAGACGAAACGCGCCCCTCGCGTCCGGTGATAACAACAGAAAATCCGCCTCCATCGCAGCACCCAGACCGCGAATCGTGGCAGAGCTCGCCACGCCCCGTCCCGCACACAGCGCGGCAAACTCCGCGAGGAGCGGCTCCCCCTCGGCCGTGGGCGCGGCGTAGCGCTCAGGCTCCAGAGCAAGCCAGCGCATCCGCTCCGCCAACACGCGCCCTGTCGGATCGCGCGATTAAAAAAAGTCGCGTGGCTCCCCGCGGCGGAGCGCTAGGTGGTGACGCTAATCTCCGTCGGCGAAAAGATCGCCGAGCGCGCTCACGGTCGCACCACAAGCTGCGTGCGCCGCCCGCGCTGGAAATATTTTTTCGCAAACACCGCGAGGTCGGCGATCCTCACTGCGTCAATCTGCGCGTCGTAGTTGCGCCACGCGTTCGACGGCTGACCCTGGAGCACGTTGAGGGTCGCCTGCAGGGCCCGCGAGGAATTCGTCTGCATCGATTGGCGTTGCCCGGCCTTGAGCCGCGCCTGACAGCGGCGCAATTCGATTTCTTCAACGGCGCCCGCCTGCACCCGCGCGATCTCCGCATCAATTTCCGCGAGCACTTCGCCTTCTTTGCCGGGCTGCGTCCCGGCCATGAAGTAGAACATGCCGGCATCGAGCCCGAGCACGCGTCCCGAGCGCACGAAATACGCTAGGCCCTTCTCCTCCCGCACCCGTTCAAATAGGCGCGACGCCATCCCGCTGAACAACTCGTCGGCCACTTCGCCGACATGAAAATCCGCAGCGTGCACGCGCGTACCGGGGAAAGCCTGCAAGACCACGGCCTGCTCCCGCGGTTGCTTTTCCACAAAATCGCCGATCTCCGCCGGGAGTGAAACCGGTATGGCGGGCGCATCGCTCGAACGCGCTGTCGCCCGTGGAAGTTTCGACAGGAAGGCCTTTAGTTTCGGTCCGAGTTTCTTCGGATCGAAATCGCCAGCCACCGCGAGCACGACATTCGGTGCCACAAAAAGCCGGCGGTGGAGCGCCCGCAGCGCGGCGGGAGTCAGCGCCTTCACGCCGGCCTCGTCGCCGCTCGCATCGAGGGCTAGCGGGTGAGCCCCAAAGAATTTTTTCCGCAGGAGTTTTCGCGCGAGCGTGACGACATCGTCGGCGTCTTGCGCGAGCCCCGCGAGTTGCGCGTCCCGTTCGGTGGCAAACGTGGCGGCGACGAATTTCGGCTTCAGCACCGCATCGGAGATGACCGCGAGCGCCCGCGCCCAATCGGGCGGCAGCACTTCGGCGGCGACCCCAATGCTGTTGTTGCCCGCCAGCGGACCAAACGAGCCGCCGACCTCTTCGATGAATTGAGCGACCTGCGCGGCCGTGCGCTGGCCGGCATCCTTCGTGAGCATCGTGCTGAGCAACGACGTGGACCCCCGCTGGCCCGGCTCCTCGAAAAGCACGCCGCCGTTCGCTCCGAGGCGGAAATGGAGATTCGGGAGGTGGCGATTCGGCTGCAGCAGGAGCCGCGCCCCGTTCGGCAAGCGAATTTCCTGGAAATCAGGCATGGTCGTCCGCGTTAATTCAGGCGCTTCGATCGCCGCAACAGCCGCCTTGGGATTGAGCGAAATCGACGTCTGGCGAGCGGACGAAACGTAGGCCTTCAGCACCCGCACTAAGTCGGACGGCTTCACATCGCGCAACTGATCGAAATAGGAGCGACTGTAATCGAGGTCGCCCACCACGACTTCGGCGGCGCCGAGTCGCGAGGCTTGGCCGCTCATGGTTTTCCGCGAGTTGATTTCGCCCACCACAATTTGGCGCAGAGCTTTCTTGAGTTGGCCGGCCGTGAAACCCTTCGTCGCGCAGCGGGTCAACACGCGCTCAATGGCGGCGGTCGCGGCGATGCGCTTGTCCGCATCCGCTGTGAACCCGATACAAAATAATCCACTGCTGCCGGGATTCCAACTCGATGCGTCGATGGAGTGCACCAGCCCGGCCTTCTCGCGGATCTCCTGCCAGAGCACGGAGCTGTCGCCGCCGCCCAGCACCGTGGCGAGCAGATCGAGGATCGGTGCGTCCGCATGCGTGAGTCCCGGAATCGGCCAAGTGAGGGCGCCGCGGGTGAGCTCGACATCCTCGAAGCGGTGCTCAGCCCGCGGAGCGAGTTGGAGCGGCTCGGTAGGAACCAACACGGGGGCGAGGCGCGCGCGCGGCGTGCTGCCGAAGTGTTGCTCAACCGCGGCGCGGGTCGCGGCGAGATCGATATCGCCAACAATGACCACGACCAAATTGTTCGGCACGTAACGCGCACGGTAGTAGCCGACGAGATCTTCCCGGGTGACGGCGGAAAACACATCGCGGTGGCCAATCACGGGCTGACGATACGGATGTTCGCGGAAGGCCGTCGAAAAAAGCGCGTCCCACAGACGGTTGTCCGGGTCGTCCTTCGTCATCGCGATTTCGCGAAGAATGACGTCTTTCTCCTTCGCCGTTTCGTCGGCCGGGAGCGTGGAGTTCAACACCGCGTCGGCGAGCAGGTCGATCGCGACCCCCGTGTGCTCACTCGGCAAATCGATGTAATAAACCGTACGGTCAAAGGTCGTGTAGGCATTGATGTAGCCGCCGTGCGCCTGCACCGTCGCGGAAATTTCGCGGCCGGCCCGGCGCGTCGTGCCCTTGAACAGCATGTGTTCAAGATAATGCGACAGCCCCGCCCCAAGATGGACGTCCTCGTGAATACTCCCCGTTTTTACCCAGACCTGCACCGAAGCCAGGGCGGCGGAGCGATCAGACTTGAGGATCAGCGTCAGACCATTGGGGAGGACGGTGCGCTCAACGGGCTCGCGCCAAAAAGCATCGAGGAGGTGAAGATCGGCGGTGGCAGAGGACAACAGTGTGGGCATGAAGGAGGGTGGCTGGAGGCCGCGAGTCACTCGCTCAAGCCTTCCGAAAAAAGACTAGGCCGCACCGAGGACTTCCGTCGAAGGTGAGGTTCCCGGAGGTCGGACGCGCTTGGTGGGTTGAAAAGGTTTCACGAACGCCGTCTCAAAATCGTAGATTTCGGAAAAATCTTCGCGCTGGTCGCTCTCGGTTTTTGAAAACACGTTGTATTCGATCAGATTAAACACGATGTCGCCAAAATGCGCGCAACGCGTGACCCCCCAAGCCTTGAGCACCGTGTGGGTGAGGGGCCCGAACTGGTCGAGCGCGTAGACGCGGAGACCATCGAGGAGTTCGGCTCCGCTCACATGACGGGACTTCTCCGCGCGGGCGGCATCCTTTTTGCGCAACTCCTTGACGGCGTGGTCTAGCCCAAGACGGACGAAGTCGTAGGCTTTACGATCAAAGCGCGGATCTTCCTTGCAGATGAGGGTGACGATGTCGGCGAAATCAGGGACTTCCATGTGAAAGGGAACCAAATCGTGGCACACGCGAAGCCCTCGCGCAACCTCGCGCTCACGTCATTTACCCGGTCCCGCTCACTTAAAAGACCCGAGAATAAAATGCTCGTAAATGAGGGCGACAGAGCGTCGGTTGTTGCCGATTGACTCCTTCACCCCCAGCAAATTTTCCCGTGGCTGACTCCACCATTGCCCGCGAGGGCGCGTCTTCCCTCAAACGAGCTATCTCGAAGCTCAAGTCAGCCGGGCTACGCCTTACTCAGCCACGGATCGCCATCCTTGATGCACTGCACCAGCACAAACAACTCACGAGCATTGAACAGTTGCATGCCGCGCTCGCCGATGGGTCCTGTGATCTCGTGACCGTCTATCGCTGCATAGGGGCCTTCGAGAAAATCGGCTTGGTGAGGCGCGCATTTTTTCACAACGGCACGGCTCTTTACGAACTCAACCTCGAGCAACCCATGCGCTACCACGTGGTCTGCAGAACGACCAACCGGGTAACGGAACTGAATGCCGACACTTCAGCTGAACTGGGCTCCGCATTGAACCAAGTCGAAAACACGCTGCGCGGTCGCGGTTACGCAGACGTGAGCCACATCGTAGAGTTTTTCGGCGTAGCGCCATGAGGAGGACGCCTCGGAGCGCGCGCCGTGGCCGCCGACTCGAGACCCACACCCCGCGGCATCCCACCCGCTCGATCGCAAGCACGTAACTCGGCCTGCGATGCCGCCACAAACCCGGCCACGACCGTGCGCAGGAGCTTCTTCACGGGATGCGGAGAACAACGGCTACTTCGATCGCTCCCTCCCCGAGGAAGTCGTCCCCGCCGTGGATACAAAATTTCGTACCCTCGCCCATAGCGAAAGCCACGCCGTCATGGGTCTCTCGATGGGCTGCCGCCGGATATCGCGGAGCCACGATCGGTGACTTCCCCACCCGCTGCAAAGCTCTCCTCGACGATCCGACCGCGCCTAAGCCAACACTCAAACTACTGTGAAACGTCTGCAATCAGCCGGACTCGGTGTTTGCCCGGAGCGGGCGCCTGCAGGCACGTTCTCCGCAGCCACGTGCGCCACACCACTCTTCAGATGGCAGGCCTGCACCACTACGTCGGGTGGCACCGCTGCTCTTCCGCCGGGTCAGCCACGTGCCGGTTCAGCCACGTGCGCACTTGCCAATTCCCACGCGGAGGCCGAGGGTCCCGCCCCGCCCCACTTGCCCATGTCATCTCCAATCTCCCGCCTCGCCGCCCTTCGTGTCATCGCCGGTGCCACCGCCCTCGCCACTCTGAGCCGCTCCCGGGCCGCTGACGCCGCCACCAAATCCACACCCGCCACTCCCACGACGTTGAACCCGCTCCGCCAGTCGGCTTGCAAATGGTGTTGGCCCAAGATCGACCTCGATGCCTTCTGCGTAGCCGGAAAAGAAATGGGCCTCGTCGCGATTGATCTGCTCCAGCCGGAAGACTTCCCCACCCTCAAGAAACACGGCCTCCTCTGTTCGATGGTCAGCAACCCGACCGCCAAGACACCCCAAGGCGTCAACGTCGGCGGGATCGGCAAAGCGTTCAACCGTCTCGAACATCACGATACGCTCGTGGAGATTTACACGAAGCGCATCGCCGAAGTCGCTGACGCCGGATTCACCAACCTCATTTGTTTTTCCGGTAACCGCGAAACAATGGACGACCAACAGGGCCTCCAAAACTGCGCCGTCGGTCTCAAACGTCTCCTGAGCATCGCCGAAAAACGCGGCGTCACCCTCGTGATGGAGCTCCTCAATTCAAAGGTGAACCACAAGGACTACATGTGCGATCACACCGCTTGGGGCGTGGAGCTGTGCAAGCAGATCGGCTCTGAACGTTTCAAACTCCTCTACGATATTTACCACATGCAGATCATGGAAGGGGACGTCATCCGCACGGTGAAGGCCAACGCCGCCTACATCGGCCACTATCACACTGCGGGTAATCCGGGGCGGAACGAATTCGAATCCCAGGATCAGCAGGAGCTCAACTACCCAGCGATCATGCGCGCGATCAAGTCCACCGGCTACAAGGGATTCGTCGGCCAGGAATTCCTCCCGAAGCGCGACGCGCTGACCTCGCTGCGCGAAGCAGTAAAGTTGTGCAACGTGTGACGCTCGACCCGACGGTCCGCACGTCGCTGCGCTGCGGCCTCATTGCCTTCAGCGCACTCATGACAATCTCCTGTTCGGGAATGTAGTCGCGGCCTGACGGAGCCACGCTGGAGCAAGCGGCGGTCGCGCCAGCGAGCTACGGATTCAGGACGCCGGAGGCCAACCACCTCGGTCGCCGCCAAAACATCGTCGTCGAAACACGGTAACCGGCGCGATCAGGCGGGCCCCTGTAAGGCCGACTTCGCGGCCGCAAGCACCTGAGTGAACGGGGCCTCGCCGGCAGCACCAAAACGCGGGTGACGTGTGAGTTTGGCCGTAGCCAGCGCGGGTGACGACAGACCACAACAAAAACGCGCCAGCGGCCGAGCACCCCTCAGCGCACGCGGATGCGCCGCGCTGAGCGCGCGGAGTTCATAGGCGGTAAAGGGAACCGCGGCGGCCCCGCGCTCCAGCACGGCGCGCGCCTCGCCCGCGCACAACCCGCAATGTCCGCAGTCGCGGCCGTGGTCCTCCCCGAAATACGCGAGCAACCGACGGACGAGACAGCCCTCCCCTCCGACCAACCCTGCGACCGCAGCTACCCGCGCGATGTCGCTGCTTTCTCGGACGGAAAATCGCCGCCGCAGTTCGTGCCAGACAGCGGCCAAATCTTCGGGCCCCCGCACTACGCGGTAACCTTGACGCACGCCGGCAACCTGCAGCTCAAGATCGCCTTTCTCCTCGAGAAACGTCAGCGCCTTCACCACGCGGTCGCGCTCGCCCCCCAGCGCCTCCACCGCTTCGGCGAGGACGACGGAATTCCACACGCGGCCGACCTTCGCGAGGGCGAAGAGAGTTTCGAGAAATGAGCGACGCTCCGGGTCAAAGCGCCCGAGGATCTCCGCCGGGGCACGGAGAAATTTCCACTGATACGTTGTGTAGAACGGCGCGGTCGCCGCGATGAGGCCATCGAGTTCGAGGTAGGTCAGCGCGGTGGAAACCACGAGCTGGCGAATGTCGTGCCGCGCCGAGAGTTCGTAAGTGGAGATATCGAACACCTCGCCCGCCGCACGACTGGCGAGGAGTTCTTTCAAGAGATCGCGCAGCGCTTCGGGCGTGGGGGTGTCGCCGTAGGTGAAGTTTTCAAGTACAGTGAGATCTTCGGCTACCGCGAGAATTTCGCATTGCGAGGCCGCGCCATCGCGCCCGGCCCGGCCGATTTCCTGCGCGTAGTTCTCGACGCTCTTGGGGAGGTTATAGTGATAGACCGCGCGGATGTTCGCCTTGTCGATCCCCATACCAAACGCAATGGTCGCGACGACGATGGCCCGGTCCGACGCCATGAAGCGATTTTGCACGGCCTCGCGCACCTCCGCCTCCATGCCCGCGTGATAGGCCTCGGCGATGAACCCTACCGCGACCAGCGCCGCTGCGACGTGCTCGGCCGTTTTCTGGAGTGTCACATAGACGATGGTCGGGCCCCGGGGTTCTGCCCGGAGCCGTTCGATCAATACGTTGATTCGCTCCGGCGACGCGCACGCCGTCACGCGCAGAAAAAGATTCGGCCGATAGAAGCCCGTGTGAACGTGGGCCTCGGGCGCGATGGAAAACGCACGGCAGATGTCCTGCGCAACCGCCGGTGTCGCCGTCGCGGTGAGTGTCAGCACCCGACCTACGCTCAACGCTTCGGCGTAGCGCGCGAGCTTCAGGTAGTCGGGCCGGAAATTGTGACCCCATTCGGAAATGCAATGCGCCTCATCGATCACCAGCAGATCGATCCGCAGTGTTTTCAGCTGGGCGAGAAACCGTTCGTTGGCGAAACGCTCGGGTGCCACGTAGAGAATTTTCAGGCTCCCCGAGCGCAAAGCGCTTTGGATTTCCTCAAACACCTCGCGGCTAACCGAGGAATCCAAACGCGCCGCCGCGATGCCGCGCGCGAGGAGAAAATCCACCTGATCCTTCATCAGCGCGATCAGCGGTGAGACGACGACGGTGAGGCCTTCGAGCAGCAGCGCCGGGAGTTGGTAGCACAGGCTCTTGCCGCTGCCGGTCGGAAACACAGCGAGCGCCGAGTGGCCAGCGAGGAGTTGCGCGATCACAGCTTCCTGGCCAGCGCGGAAGGCAGTGAAACCAAATTTTTCCCGGAGGAGCGCCTCGGTGCGGGCGGCGTGGGGCGAGATCGCAGTCATACGAACAACGGTGTGCACTTTATAGGGATTCGCACCAAGCGAATGTTTCACCAGGCCCGTGTCCTGCCGAACCCAGCCCCGGACACCCGCCGTTTCCGCGACGCCACCCCACGCGCAAAAGTATATTTTCTGCACCTGACCTCCAACTGCGGCGAAGGCAGTCAACGTGGCGCGGTTGGTCTCCGTGAGGGTCTGCGGGGCCTTGAAATAGAACTCGGTAAGTGCACCGACCCAATCGGACTCGAGGGACAGCATCGCCTGCACCCCGTCACGAATCCTCCGATACGACTCCCCGCGCAGAATAAGCTGCGGGCGCGACTGCGCGAGCGTCGCCGACCAAGGATGCCAAATATTTCGGGGTGCAACCCACTCCGCGAGCCCGCCAAAGGTTTCTTGCGTTACATCACTGCGAGCAGACGGCGGAGGGTTTCATCGACGAGCTTCGGGTTCGCTTTGCCTTTGGCGGCTTTCATCACGGGGCCTTTGAGGGCGTTGATGGCGCTGTCTTTGCCGCTCTTGTATTCGGCCACCGCTTTGGGGTTGGCGGCGATCGCATCGCGGCACCAGGTTTCGAGTTCGTTCGTATCGATGGGTGCGGCGCACAGGCCGCGTTTCTCCGCGATGGCGGCGGGTTGGTCACCGGTGGCAGCCATTTCGATGAAGATTTCTTTCGCGGCGTTGGTGAGCACCGTGCCGGCATCGACCATGTTCACGAGAGCGGCGATGTGGGCGGGGCGCACTTTCGACGTCGCGAGTGCATGGGCGTCGGCTGGAGCCGCAAGGCCTCCGTCGCGGGCGGGCGAACGCGGGCGGAGCGCGGCGTCCCCAACAGCGGCGGCGGAGCCTCGGCTCAGCTCACGCAGGAGGTCGTTGACGATCCAGTTACCCACGGCCTGGGCTTTGCCGGGGCCGGCGAGTTGGGCGGCAGCCTCAAAATAGTCGGCCAACATCCGGTCCCACACGAGGACAGACGTGAGCGAATAAGGCACTTGGTATTGCTCGAAGAAACGGCGCTGCTTCGCAAACGGCAGTTCGGGACACTCGGCCTGAAGGCGGGTTTTCCATTCGGCATCGACCCGCACAGGCATGAGATCGGGGTCGGGAAAGTAGCGGTAGTCGTGCGCCATTTCTTTCGAACGGAGCGACTGCGACGTGCCGGTCTGGCCGTCGTAGTCGCGCGTCTCTTGGACGAGCGTGCCGCCGCGTTCAACGACCGCGATCTGCCGCTTGATCTCGTGATCGATACCGTCGCGAACGAAGGAAATGGAATTGAGATTCTTCAACTCGACCTTGGTGCCGAGGTGCGTGGCGCCGACGGGACGAATCGAGATATTGGCGTCACAGCGCAGCTGCCCCTTCTCCATGTCGCAGTCGGAGATGCCGCCGTAAATCATCGTCGCGCGAATCGACGTGAGATACGCGTAGGCCTCTTCGGCCGAGTGCATCGCCGGATCGGAGACGATCTCCATGAGCGGGGTGCCGGCACGGTTGTAGTCGACGAGCGAATCGGTCGCACCGTGGTTTAATTTACCGACGTCTTCCTCGAGGTGGATGCGGGTGAGCGGAATTTTTTTGTGCTCTCCCATGAGGTTGCGGGCGGAAGCGGGGAGTTCGATTTCGACAGAGCCGCCGAGGCAGATGGGTTGGTCGTATTGGGAAATCTGATAATTCTTCGGGGAGTCGGGATAAAAATAGTTTTTGCGGTCCCACTTGCAAACGGGCGCGATCTCGCAGCCGAGGAGGAGGCCGGCTTTGATGATGGCATCGAGCGCGGCCTTGTTCATGACCGGCAACGCACCGGGGAGTGCGAGGACGACAGGATCCGTCAGCGTATTCGGTTCATGTCCGTAGCCGGTGGCAACACGCGTAAACATCTTCGACTGAGTCTTGATCTGGACGTGGACTTCCAGACCGATGACGGCTTCGTAGTTCATTTTTTCAGAGGGTGGGCCCACGGAACACACGGAATACACGGAAGAAACACCGCTGAATTCCGTGTAGTCCGTGTGTTCCGTGGGCAAAAAATCAGAAGATAGGAAATTGTGCGGACCAGTCGTGGGCGCGTTCGTAGGCGTGGGCGATGGCGAGGAGGTTGGATTCTTTCCACGGTTGGCCGATGAGCTGGGCGCCGATCGGGAGGCCGCTCTTCGTGAAACCACACGGGACGCTGATCGCGGGGAGACCGGCGAGGTTTACGCCGATCGTATAAATATCGCAGAGGTAAAGTGCAAGCGGGTCGGCTTTCTCGCCGATCTTAAACGCGGGCATCGGCGAGGTGGGCGTCAGGAGCGCATCGACGTCGCGGAAGGCGTGAAGGAAATCCTGCCGGATGAGCGTACGCACTTTCTGCGCACGGAGATAGTAGGCGTCGTAGTAACCGGAGCTGAGCACGTAGGTGCCGAGGATAATCCGGCGCTTCACCTCGGGGCCGAAACCCTCGGCGCGCGAGTGGGCGTAGATGTCGACAGCGTCTTTCCCGACCGCCGAGCGGTGACCGTAACGAATGCCGTCGTAGCGGCTGAGGTTCGAAGACGCTTCGGCGGTCGCGATGACGTAATAGGTGTCGAGGCAATATTGAGTGTGCGGGAGGGACACCTCGCGAATTTCGCAGCCCTGCGACTGGTAGAACGCGATCGCTTTTTCGACGGCTGTGGCGATCTCGGGGTCGAGACCTGCGGCGAAATACTCCTTCGGAATTCCGAGTTTCCACGGGCCGCGTTGCGAGGTCAGCGCGGCGCGGTAATCGGGGATCTCCGCCTGAAAGGACGTGGAATCGCGTTCGTCGTGACCGGCAATGGCGCCGAGCACGATGGCGGCATCTTCGACCGTGCGGGTGAACGGGCCAATCTGGTCGAGTGAGGATGCGAACGCGATCAGGCCAAAGCGCGAAACGAGGCCATAGGTCGGCTTGAGGCCGACGACGCCGCAGAGGGCAGCGGGCTGGCGGATGGAGCCGCCCGTATCCGAGCCGAGCGTGGCGATGGCTTCGCCGGCAGCGAGTGCGGCGGAGCTGCCACCCGAGGAACCACCGGGGACGCGGGTGGGGTCCCACGGGTTGCCAGTGGGCCCAAAGGCGGAATTTTCCGTCGAAGAGCCCATCGCAAACTCATCGCAGTTGAGTCGGCCCCAGAGAACGGCGCCGGCCTTTTTCAACTTCGTGGTCACGGTCGCGTCGTAGGGTGAGACGAAGTCCTTGAGCATCTTGCTCGACGCGGTGAGCGGTTGACCGGTGACGGCGATCACGTCTTTGAGGCCAATCGGAATACCGTCGAGCGGACCGCACGATTGACCAGCGGCACGGCGGGCGTCGGACGCGGCGGCTTGAGCGAGGGCGTCGGCCTCGTCGAATGAATTGAACGCGTGGATACGGGGCTCGACGGCTTGGGTGCGAGCGATGACGGCTTGAGTGAGTTCGACCGAACTGAGCTGCTTGGCGTCAAGCGCGGCAGCGAGGTCGGCGATCGTGCGGAAGTAAAGTTTGGAAGACATGGGTGTCGTGGCTGCGAAACGCTCGCGCGTTCGCTCAGGGTTACTCGACGACCTTGGGCACGAGAATCATGTTATCTCGCTGAGCCGGGGCATTGCGGAGCGCGTCGGCGACGGTGAGGCCGGGCTGCGCGACGTCGGCTTGCCAGACGTTGAAGATAGGCGAGGCGTGCGCAGTCGGCTCGACGCCGGTGACGTCTACCTTAGCGAGTTGTTCGATGTGGTGGAGCACATCGCCGAGCTGTTGCGCGAACGTCGCCTTTTCCTCGGCGGTGAGCGCGAGGCGGGCGAGTTTAGCGATGTGGTCGATGTCGAGGGCGGGAGCGGATGACATGAAGGTGGCGTTAAGCACAGGGACTCGGAGAAAACGAGCGGTTCGGCTCTGGGTCTCTGTGGTGGGAGTTTTCTTATTTCCGAAGTAGCCAAGCAGTGGTCTTCCCCACTTCGTCCTGCACTTTTTGAAAGACGGCGTTCACTTCGTCATCGGTGAGCGTGCGTTCCGACGAACGAAATACGAGTGAGAAGGCCAGGCTCTTCTTACCCTCGGGGACGCCGGGGCCAGCGTAGACATCAAAGGCGCTGACGGACTCGAGCGCAAAGGCGTTGCCGACGGCCGCGCGGGCGAGTTTCGCGAGCGTCTTTTGGACTTCGGAGGAGGGCGTGGTGGCGTCCACCACGAGCGCGATATCACGCAGGGCGGCAGGAAGGAGACTGAAGTCGGCGTAGCGGCGGCGCGAGGCGTCGCCCGTGATTTTCTCGGGAAGAATCGCGAACACCCCCGCGTAGACTTTACCCTCGATACCGAGCGACTTGACCATCGCAAGATTGAGCAGGCCAAAGCGCGCGGTCCAGCCGTGCGCAATATTGCCAGCGGCGGCGGAGTGGCCCTCTTGCCAGCCGAAAAACGGCGCGGCACTGGGCACCAGCGGTTGGCGGCCGAAATCGATCCCGGCGGCCCCGGCGAGCGCCGCGACGTGGTGCTTGGCGGCGAATAAATCTTCCGTCGGCGTGCGGTTTGATTTCAACCACGTCCGCTGCGCGATGGGCTCGGCGATAATGAAACCAACGGAAGCGCATTCGACATTCTGGCCGTCGCGTTCGAGGAATATCCGGCCAGTTTCGCAGAGACGCGTCACCCCGAGGCCGCGGGATTGGTTGAGCTTCAGCGATTCAAGGAGCCCTGTCACGAGCGTCGGACGCAGGTGGGATTGGTCCTCGACGAAGGGGTTCGCGAGAGCGAGCTCTTGCGCCGCGGATGCGGAGACCCAAGCGGCGATCTCCTTGGCCGGACGCAGCGTGTAATTGACGCACTCGTGAAAATCGTGGCCGACGAGGTAGTCGGTGACGCGCCGATTGAAGACCACAAGGGGATCATCGTCAGCGAGGAGACCGGGCGACGACACGACGGCGGGAGGAATTTTTTCCGTGCCGTAGAGGCGGAGAACTTCTTCGACGAGATCGATCGGACGATCCAGGTCGTCGCGCCAACTCGGGATACCGACGGTCCACGCGGGGCCGCGCGTGGGATGCGCGGTGGGTTCTTCGCGGGTGATGGTGAACTCGAGTGCTTCGAAGGCCGCACGCATCTCGGCGGCCGGAATATCGAAGCCAAGTTTTTCGGTGATGTAGTCGTGGGTGACGACGATTTCACGCTGCCACGGGATAGCGCTGCCGACGCGGAATGCGGGGCCGACGACGTTTCCACCAGCGGTCGCAATGATTAGATCAATGGCACGATAAGCGGCTTCGAGGGAACTGTGAACATCGACGCCGCGTTCGTAGCGATAGGACGAATCGGAAGAGAGCCCGAGTCGCTTGCCGGTGGCGCGAACGGACTGGCGCTTGAAGAACGCGCACTCGAGGACGAGGTCGGTGGTGTCGGGGCTGACGCCGGAATCCACGCCGCCCATAATGCCGGCGATGACCAGGGGCTTGGTGGCGTCCGCGATGACCAGCATCTCGGGAGTGAGGACGCGCTCCTTGCCGTCGAGCGTCGTGAGTTTTTCTCCCGCGACGGCGCGACGAACGATAATGTGAGCGCCGCCAAGTTTACGCGCGTCGAACGCGTGCAACGGCTGACCGGTTTCGAGCATCACATAGTTGCCGACGTCGACGACGTTATTGATCGGACGGAGGCCGACGGCGGTGAGGCGCGCCTGGAGCCACGCGGGGCTCGGGCCGATCTTGATGCCGGAAATAATGTGCGCGGTGTAGAGTGGGCAGTCTTCAGGACAGTCGACGCGAACGGAGGTCAGGAGATCGCGGCGCAAAGCCGAGCCGACCGTTTCGTCGATCGCGCCGCGGAAGATTTCCTGCGGGTAGAGGAGCGGGAGCTTGAACCACGCGGCGAGTTCGCGCGCGATGCCGAGGTGCGAGAGGGCGTCGGGGCGGTTGGGCGTGATCTCGATATCGAAGACGGTGTCTCCGGGCGGGAGCACATCGTTGATGGCGGCACCGAGCGCAGGACGGTCCGCAAGAATGAGGAGGCCGGCGGCATCTTCGGAGATGCCGAGTTCCTTCGCGGAACACATCATGCCGTCGGACGATTGGCCGCGGATTTTCGACTGCTTGATTTCGAAATTTCCGGGTAAAATTGCTCCGGGCAGTGCCACCGGGACGCGGTCGCCGACCTGGTAATTTTGCGCGCCGCAAACAATGGTCTTCACACCGAGCGCGTCGCCGAGGTTAACCGTGCAGACGGAGAGTTTGTCGGCGTTCGGATGTTTGTCGCGGACGAGGACTTCGCCAACGACGACATGGGAGAGCTTGGGCGCGCCGGTGCGGATGACCTGCTCGACCTCGAAGCCGAGGAAGGTGATCGCGCGGGAGATCTCGTCGTGCGACGCGTCGAGGGCGACGTAGTCGCGGAGCCAGTTGAGAGAAATTTTCACGGAGAGAAACGAAAGGGAATGAGAAGAATTTTGTGGCCGCGGATGACGCGGATGGCACGGATCGTCTGAGTATTATCAGGGTTATCTGCGAAATCCGCGGTTAACTTTCTTACGCGAACTGCTTCAGAAAGCGGACGTCATTTTGGTAGAAGTAGCGGATGTCATCGATGCCGTAGAGGAGCATGGCGAGACGTTCGAGGCCCATGCCAAAGGCGTAGCCGCTCCAGACTTCGGGGTCATAGCCGACGTCGGCGAAGACGGTCGGATCAACCATGCCGCAACCACCGATCTCGATCCACGGCTTCTTGACCTTGGGCAGATGGGTTGCGGTGAGATCGACCTCGAAACTCGGCTCGGTGTAGCCGAAGTAGTGCGGGCGGAAACGGGTCTTGGTCTCTTTGCCGAGCAGCGACGCGAAGATGTAGTCGAGTAGCGCCTTGAGGTCACGGACCGTGACGTTCTTATCGACGTAGAGACACTCGAGTTGGTGAAAGTTCGCGGAGTGCGTGGCGTCGGTGGTGTCGCGGCGATAAACGCGACCGGGGGACACGATGCGGATGGGCGGCTCGCCCTTGAGCATGGTGCGGATCTGCACGGACGACGTGTGCGTGCGGAGGAGATATTTTTCCTCGGGATTGTGCTTCGAGACGTTGGCGAACTTGGCGGTCGCGGGGAGATAGAACGTATCTTGGGCGTCACGCGCGGGGTGGTCGGCGGGCGTATTGAGGGCGTCGAAACAGTAGTACTCGGTCTCGACCTCGGGGCCATCGGCGACGGTGAAACCGACTTTGCGCAGAATGCGGCACATCTCTTCGCGGACGAGCGTGAGGGGGTGATAGGTACCGGGGCCGATGTCGGGGGCCGGCAGCGTGGCGTCGACGGCGGGCCCGAGTTGGGCTTGGAGCTCGGCGGCTTCGATCTGCGCGAGGGCGGCATCGAGGAGCGACTGGAGACGGGTTTTGGTCTCGTTGATGAGCTTGCCGAGTGCAGGGCGCTGCTCCTTCGGAACGGTGCCCATCTGCTTCATCAGCGCAGTGAGTTCGCCGTTGGGCCCGACGTAGCGGGCCTTGGCGGCTTCGAACTCGGGGCGCGTGGTCAGCGCGGCGAACTCGGGTTGCGCTTTAGCGACGAGGGCGGTGAGGGTGTCTTGCATGGAAAATGAACATTAAACCACAGAGGCACCGAGCGCACGGAGAAAGACAAAACGACGAAATATTTTAAGGATCACACGTTGGCGCGCGAGCGGCACAAAAAAGGACGGGCCTCGGAGAAGCCCGTCCTTGGAAATTTGACGAGAACGCGACCCACTCGGGTCGCGTTCGCTCCGCTTTAAGCGGTCTTGGGGGCAGCGGCCTTGGCCTGCAAAGCGGCTTGGACCGTTTTGACCAAGCCGGTGAAGGCGATTTCGTCACGGATCGCGAGATCGCTCAGGACCTTGCGGTCGAGCTCGATGTTGGCGGCGTGAAGACCTTCGATGAAGCGGCTGTAGGTGATGCCGTTATTACGGCAAGCAGCGTTGAGGCGCACGATCCAAAGACCGCGGCGATCAGACTTCTTCTTCTTGCGGTCGATGTAGGCGTATTGCCAGGCATGCTGGACAGCTTCTTTCGCGTAGCGGAAGAGCTTGGATTTATTGCCGAAATAGCCCTTGGCGTATTTCAGGATTTTCTTGTGTCGCTTTTTAGCGGCGGGAGCGTTCGTTGCACGAGCCATGTTGGTTTATTCCTTTTGGTTAATCGTCGGCAGGTCGGCTTAGTTCACCTGCCGGACGAAGTTTTGGTTGATGCCTTGCGCGGACGGCTGGTTTAGAGGCCGAACGGCAATGCCCGCAGAAGGGGCTTGGCATGGCCTGGGGCGACAAGCTTGTCGCGGGAGGCACGTCGTTTGGACTTCGTGCTCTTCGCGGAAAGCAAGTGCCGGAAGCCGGGCGTGCGGCGAATCAGCTTTCCGGTTCCGGAAATTTTGAAGCGCTTGGCGACGGACTTTTTGGTCTTTTGCATGGAGGGAAGGTCAGAAAACAGAGGCGGCACGCGGAGATGGCAAGGGGAATGTGCGTGGTTTTCCGGGGAAAAGAGAACTTGAACCTAAGAGCGGATATTGAAACACAGCGAGCGCGGACCAGGTCAGGAGGAAATGAAACGCGCGGGCGGCTCCCCCGGCGGGAGACACCTCCGCAGTGCACCCAACATGGTTTTCGCCTCCGCACACCCTGCGCACTCCGCGTCTTCTGTGTTTCAACGGCTTTTTCTGAGGTAAGCACGTCCGCTCCCTCAAAACCACGGAGGAACCGCCGTAGTATTACTCTGTTAAGTTCATAGCCAAAAAAACTACAATTCCCACAGGTAGTGTCACGTAATACGTGACACTTTTAAGGGACGTTTTTGAGAGGGAAATAACAGAGTAATAATCGCTCCCTGTGGCCATTTCCTACCAACCGACGGCGACATTGGTGCGCCGGGGGTCAGCGTAACCGGTGAGCGTGCCATCGGGATTGAACGCGATGGCGTTGATGCCACCGAAATGGCGGCCGCGGCCGGGCTCTTCGGGGAGGACGACTTTCCAGCCCAGCGCAACCAGCGCCTCAGCATCAGCGGCTGGGAAGCTGCGTTCACCTTCGATCGTCGCGGGGTCGGTCGTATTGAGAGCGGGCACAAAATGCATGCGCGTATCCCCGATGGCTTCGGCCAACGGGCGATTGAGCGTCAATCGGTCGAGGAGCGTCTGCAGCATCGCCGTGGGAATGCGGGCCGCCCCGGGGATACCGAGGGCGAAGACGGGCTTGCCATCACGGAGGACAATCGACGGTGCGATGGTACTGCGAGGGCGCTTGCCGGGGGTTATGTAGTTGACGCCAGCCGGGCCGGTGTAGGCGAAGTTGCTCATCGAATTATTCATCACCACACCCGTGCCCGGAGGAACGACCCCGGCGCCGAAATGCAGACTCTGCGATTGCGTGGCGCAGACGATGTTGCCGGCGGAATCTGCGACGAGAAAGTGGGTGGTCGCGGCCAGCGGGCTTTCGGAGAACGGATTGTCGTCGCGAAAAACGGACGTGAGGCCGGCCGGCTTCGGGGAGAAAACCTGAGCGCGGATCTCACGGATGGAGTCCGGAGCGAGGAGTTGTTCGACCAGCGCGCGGGAATGCTCGGCATCGCCCACCGAACGGGACACGAGGGGCGCCACGACGCGGAGGACGCGCCCGATCCGGTCGAGATTAGCCGGAGTGCGCAGCGGACCGCCACCGAAAGTCTCGTCTTCGAGCACCTTCATGATCGTGAGAAACAACGCCGGGCCCTGCGCTGGCGGTGGAGCGGCCACAATGCGGTAGCCGCGAAAGTCCACCGTGGTGGGCGCGGTGATACGGGCTTCGTAGCGGCCAAGATCGTCGAGCGTGAGCACTCCCCCGCCCTCCTGGGAAGCTTTGACGATGGCGGCAGCAACCGGGCCGCGATAGAAGCCGTCGCGACCGTGCCGGGCGAGACGTTCCATCGTGCGGGCGAGGTCTTCGTTGGGGAGCAACGTGCCGACGACGGGAAGCTGGCCGTTGGGCAGATAGAGGCGGGCAATCTCGGCGTCGCCGCGCTTAAGTTTCTTTTCCGACTCCTCGAAAAACTCGTAAGACTTCGGGAGAATGAGAAACCCTGCGCGCGCGAGCGCGATGGCGGGCTGCACGGTCTCAGCCCACGGTTTTTCGCCCCATTTTTGGTGGGCCGTCCAAAGTCCGGCCGCGAGGCCCGGCACGCACACGGAGCCGTAGCCGTAGCTGCGGCTTTCCACCGGGCGCTTCACGTAGGCCGCGACGTCGAGCGAACCGGCGGCGTCCATGCCATCGACCACGTAGGTTGTCCCGCTCTTGGCCTCATAATAGAGCAGCATGAGTTTCCCGCCAAGGCCGGAGCCGTAGGGTTCGGCGACACCGACGGCGAGCGAGGTGGCGACGGCAGCGTCGATGGCGTTGCCGCCGGCCTGGAGCACGGCGAGACCGGCCGCGGCGGCCTGCGGGTGCGCGGCGACCACCATGCCGCGCTGGGCGGTCACGGGCGTGATCGTGACCGGTGTCGCGGCGGCGGCCGACGCGAGCGCGCAGGTGAACGCGAGGAAGGATGTGAGGATATTAGGGCGCACAAAAAAGGGCCGGCCAAGAGACCGGCCCAAGGACTGACAGCTTAAAGTTTCTTGGTGACTTGCAGCGAATAGGTGCGACCGCGGGCCATGACGTTGTAGAGGCCGACTTCGTAGCCGCGGGAATCGGAGGAGAGCGGGGGCTTCGCCTCGAAGAGGTTGTTCACGCCGAAGCGGATGGCGGTGTTATTGAGCCAACGATTCTGCGCCACCACCCGGTAGCTCACGAACAGATTGTACGTCTTCGAATCATGGACGACGTAACGGTAGCTGTACGAACCGTTATTGAAGATGGGCTTGATGTAGCTCGGGTTGCCGAGGCCATCCCAGATGGACTGCGTCGTCGTCGCACCGGTATCGGTGTAGCTGGCGATGTAATACATGCCGAGGCCGGCGCCCCATTGCTTGTTGCGCCAACTGAGGGTGGTCGTCCCGCGCCAGTCGGGGAGCGGGCCGTTGCCGTTGCCGCCCTTGTAGTTCGTGCGCGGTGAGCCGGGGGCGCTGTAGGCGTGAAAATCATTCAGGTAATTCCAGTTCGAGTTTAGGTTGAACTGGCCGACGGCGAGCTGCGGGAAGCGGTAATTGATATCGAAGTCGAAGCCATTGGTGAACTGCTCGGACTTGTTAAAATAACTGGCGAGGATGCGCTCGATGCCGCCGACGGTGGCGCGCTGATTGCCGGGCGTGCGGGTGGCATTGTAGGCGGCGAAGGCGGCGGTGTCGGCGGCGGTGATGGGGAGGCGCACGATGGAGGGATCGCCTTTGTAGTTCGCGGTGCCGGAGCCCGTGTCGATGCTACCGATGCTCTTGCCAGCGGCGAGTTCGGCTTGAGTGAAAGCTTGGAGCGCGGCGGTATCGTCGGCGATGCCGCCACCGGTGGCGATGAGGTCTTTCTGGCGAATCTCGTAGTAGTCGACGCCGATGGAGAGCCCTTTGATGCGGGGGACTTCAACGACGATGCCGACGGTTTTACCGGTAGCGGTCTCAGGCTGGAGACCTTGATTACCGGAGGCGATGCTGCGGCGGTTCGAGGCACCATCGGTGATGAGGCCGGTGACTGTGCTGCGGTACGTATCGGTGCTGCCGGTGACGGTGCGGATGAGCGTGCCGGTGAAGAGCTGCGCGAGGTTGGGCGCGCGGAAACCCTTGTTGTGGGAGGCGCGAAACATGAGCCACGAAACGGGTTTCCAGTTCAGGCCGAACTTGGGTTTCGTGGTGGCGCCGAAATCGGTGTAGCTTTCGTAGCGCGCAGCGGCGGAAACTTCGAGCGACTGGACGAACGGGAGTTTGAATTCGCGGCCGACGAGCGGGATCACGGTCTCGGCATAGAGAGCGGCGACGTGACGATTGCCGTGAGTATCAGAGTTGGGCGAAAAGCCGAGGAAGTCGTTAGAGTTCAGATCGAGGCCGGAGCCGCTGGGATTCAGGCCTGCGTAGGGTGGGCGGTAGTCGTCATAGCCCTCGAAGCGGAACTCGCCACCGAAGGCGCCGCCGATTTTGTTACCACCCCACAGTGGGAACACATCGCCGCTGGCGCGGAAATCGCCGCTGCCGAGCTTGGTGATGCCGCTACGAATGAAGCTGGAGCGGAAGGTGGAGGTGACGCTGTCGGGATTCGTGTAGGGGCCGGTGACGACGAGCGCGCCGTTTTGCACGGCGAAGCTCCGGGTGAACGGATTGAAAGCCTTGGCCGGATCGGTCTGATTGACGGCGGCGATGAGAAGGCTCTTTCGGCTGGGCCCTTCTTCGTTCTCAATCACGCGGGCGGTGGACCAAAGGAGCGCAGCTTCCCAAGTCCAGGAATCGAAGATTTTTCCGCGCAAACCGGCGACGCCGCGATACACGGAGTCGTCCACCCAATCGGTGCGGAGAGCAAGGTCGGTGAGGCGTTTGTTGGTGATGGATACGGAGGCGGGCGTGCCGGTGAGGCGGGGCGTGCCGTCGGTGTTGGCCGCGCCGGTCGTGGACCAGAAGCGGCTGCCGAAGGGGTTGTAGGGATTGTTCACGGGGACGATGACGAAGCCATCGGTGCTCTGCGTGATGCCATCCATCTCGCGGTAAGTGACCGACTCGGCGCGGTAGAGGCTGGCGTCAGCGAAGAACGTAATGGCGTTGGTGAGATCATATTCGGCGCTGGCGAAAATATTTGTGCGCTGCGATTTCGGCTGGATGACGCGGTAGGCGTTGTTGTTCCAGTAGTAGTCGCGGGTGACGCCGAGACGGCTCGGAGCGGCGGTGCCGAAGACGGCGCCACCGGTGCCATTCGGCTGGAGAACGAAGAGTCCCGTGGTGGCGGCCATCGTGGCAGGGACGCCGGCGGGGCGCGCGCCGGCGAAACCAGTGACGGCACCGTATTGATCGGTGGTGGTGACATTACCGACGAGGAAGTTGCCGTATTCGGTGGTGGCGGAGCGAGCGTTGAAACTGGAAGCGGCGGTGAGGGAGGAGCCGTTGGAGACATTCCACGGAGCGGGCGCGAGGTTCGAGTGGTCGGCGTCGGCGGCGAAGCTGCGGACGTTGGCGAGAATCGCGGCGCGGCTGTAGAAGTCGGCATTGACCATCGCGCGGCCCTTGCCCTTGCCGAACGAGAGGCCGTGGGTGAGCGTGGCGCGGGACTCGCGGCCGTCTCCGTAGCTGGTCTCGGCGAAGCGGACGGAAAGCTCGGTGCCGCTGAAATTTCTCTTCGTGGCGTAATTCACGACGCCGGCGACGGCGTCGGTGCCGTAAACCGAGGAAGCGCCGTCGCGGAGCACTTCCACGCGCTCGAGGCCGCGATTCGGGAGTTGGTTGACGTTGACCGAGAGCGTGGGGACGCCGGCTTCACCCTGGCTGATGGGATGCGGCACGACGCGGCGACCATTGACGAGGATGAGCGTATTGCTCGAGGGGATGCCGCGGAGAGAGATGGAGGCGTTGTCGCCGCGAGCGGTGGCACCGAGGGTGGCGGTTTCGTTTCCGGGGAGGCCGGTCACCTGCGGGAGCGCCGTGAGGAGATCAGATGGCTGGGAGGCGTCGCGGATTTCAATCTCGGAGGTGCCGAGAATCGTAACCGGGAGAACTTTTTCGTAATCGAGGCGCTTGATGTTCGAGCCCGTGACCGAGAAGGCCTCAAGTTTGATGGTCTCCTCAGGCTTGCTGGTCGAGGAAGGCGCGGGAGCGGTCTGCGCGAAGGCGGTCGCGGCGGTCAGCGCGAAGGCCAAGGCGGTTCGGAGTCGGGTGTAACGCAGGTGGTTCATGGTGTCGGAAGAGTTGAGGATTGAACGTGACGATCAGGTTAACAAAAATCAAATCTTCCCGCCCGAAACGCCACCGGTCGGCGCCAAGGCCGGACGGACGGCGAAGACTCAGAAGCGTTTCGAAATCTGGCTGTAGAACGCGCGGCCTCGGGGGTTGGTGCCGGCGCTGCGTTGGTAGCCGACGTCGGTGTCGGCGAGCGGCGGTTCGGCGTCGAAGACGTTGTTCAGGCCGAAACGCAGGGAGACGTTGGCGAGCAGGCTGCCACGCTGGCGCGGGAAGGCGTAGTTCACGTAGGTATTGTGCGTCGTGGACGACGTCACGAGGTAACGGTAGCGCCGGACGCCGCCGGAGTCCACGTAGGTGGAGATATAGTCGGGCTGGCCGAGGACGTCGTAGATTTCCTTCGTGGTCGCCGTGCCCGTATCGACGTAGGGGCCGTAGTAGGTGACCGCCCAGCCGGCCGTCCACCGCTCCTTGCGCCACGTGAGCCCGATGTTGCCGCGAAAACGGGTGCGGCCGTCGCGGTTGATGTCGTTGATCTTCGGTTGGCCGGGCTCCGAGACGGTGTCGTATTGAAGCAGGCAGGAGGCGTCGCCGCGGAGCGTGACCTGACCGAAGCGGGCCTTGGGCAGCCGCAACTCGATGCCGTAGTCGAGGCCCTGCACCTCGCGGCCGGCAAGATTCACGTAGTCGGTCACGATCGAACGCAAGCTGCCGACAGGGACGCGCTGATTGGAGGGCGGGCGCGTGGCGTTGAAGGCCGTGAAGGCCGCGAGGTCCGCCGGGGTCACGGGATCGCGGACGATCTTGGGATTGCCGACGTAGCTGCTCGTGCCGCTGCCGAGATCGATCTGATTAAGGGTCTTCCCGGCGGCGAGGGCCTTCTGCACCGCACCGTCGAGCAGTTCCTCGTCGAGCAGGAGCTGGGTGGTGCCCGTGACGGACGCGATCACGTCCTTCTGGTGAATTTTCCAGTAGTCGACGGTGATCGTGAGGTCGCGGTAGAACGGCGCGGAGAGCGCGATGCCGGCGGTGATCGAGCGCGCGTTTTCGGGTTTCAGGTCGGCGTTGCCCTGGCGAAACGTGACGGGCACGGAGCTGGAGTCGCGGTTGAGGCCGGTGACCTCGGAGCGGTAGACATCGTTGTAAGTGTTGCCGGAGCGCTGCAGCGGAGTGTTATTCGTCTGGACGAGATTGGGGGCGCGAAACGAGGCGGCGACGGTGCTGCGCAGCATGATCCAGTCGGTGGGCCGGTAGTTGAGGCCGAACTTCGGCTTCGAGGTCGTCCCGAAATCGGAGAAACGCTCCGTGCGGCCGGCGATCGAAAGCTCGAGTTTGCGGACGAGGGGTTTGCGGTTGGTCTTGCCCACGAGCGGCACGAGCGCTTCGGCAAACACGGAGGCGACGGTGCGCGCGGCGTAGAGATTCACGTTGGGACTGAGCGCAATGAAGTCGTTCTCGAGCGGGCCGAAGAAGAGATTATTGGGATTGGCGGGATTGCCGTCGTAGGGCGCATTGGCGGGGTTGAGGCCAGCATAGGGCGGACGCCAGTCCTTGTAGTTTTCCCAGCGCATCTCGCCACCAAACGCGACGCCGATAGGGCCGCCCCAGAGCCGGTCAAAGACCGAGCCGTTGACCTTGAGGTCCCAGCTCGCGAGCTCGGTGCGGCCCTCGCGGATGAAGTTGTCGTAGAGCGTGGCGGTGAGGGCGGCGGGATTGCTGTAGGGCTTGTCGACCATGAGTAGGTAGGGATTGGCCGCGTTGCCGGGCTGCGGCACGAGCTTGAAGGTGTAGTTGAAGGGATTGAAGGCCTTCGTCGGATCGGAGCTCGTGAGCGCGGTGCGCAGGCGGCTCTCGCGCATCGCGAAAGCTTCTTCGTCGTGCGTGGAATTGCGCCCGTAGAGCACCCCGGACTCCCATTCCCAGCCGCGGGCGAGGCGACCACGAAGGCCGCCGACGAGCCGGATCGCGTCGGAGTTCACAGTGATGCGGCGGGGCTGGAAATCACGCGGAATCACGCCGACGCCGCTGAGGAACTGGATCTGCGAGGGAGCGCCGGTGAGGCGCGGCGTGCCGTCGGCATTGGGGCGGCCGGCTACCTCGTAGAAGCGCGAGCCGAAGGGATTGAAGGGGTTGTCGGCGCTGACGTAGATATTGTGGTCGGTGGCGACGTCGAACTTGTTGGGCAGGCGTCCCGTGAGGGACACGGAGCGGTAGGCGAGCAGTTCGCCGAAGAGCTCGAGGTTGTCCTGCAGCTTGTGGTGGAACACCGCGGTCAGGTTCGCGCGGTCCGTCTTCGGCAGGATCGGCTTATGATCATTGGGATTTTGAAACCAATTGACGGTCGGGTCGTCGATGTTGTGCGACGGCAGCGTCTGGCGCCAACCGATGGCTCCAGCGGCCAGCGGAATCAGGTAGAAGGTGCCGTTGGTCGCGAGCGTCGCGGACGTGCTGCCCGAGGTGGTGATGATGCCCTGGTTGGTCGTGGGCCGAGCGCCGACGAAGGTGCCGACCGCGTCATAGTTGCCGCGCACGAAACCGCCGTAATAGCTGCCGTCGGTGCTGAGACGATTGTCGAAGTTGTTGTTGCGCGAGAC
>CANIJN010000016.1 GCA_947467625.1 Opitutia bacterium
CGCGCCAGATTTTCTGCCCACGGCCGGAGGGCGAAACCAAAGTTGGTGCCGTTGTTCACGCGGCCTTCCATGCGCAAGGTGCGTTGGCCGATCGTGCCCGCCTCGTTGCCGCGGGAGTTGAGGTCGTTCGCTTGGTAGCGGTTGATTTTCACGCTGAGCTTTTCGTCGAGCGCAGTGAAACTCAGGCCGTAGTCCTTGCCGGTGCCGCTGGGATTGGGCAGCGGATCACCGAAGAGCGTTTGCAGCGAGGGCGCCGGGGCGAAGCTGTCGGAACGGTTGTAGAAAACATTCAGCCAGCGCGTAGGTTTGGCGACGATGCCGAAGGTCTTCGTGTCGCCGCTCTGGTCCGTCCAAGGATTCCAGATGGACAGCGCGTCGTTGGTGATGCGGCCGGCGACGGGGTCAAATGCGATGCCGTTTGACTGCCGCGTGCGCTGGCGGTCGCGGCGAAAGCCGTAGGTGGTGACGATCCGGTCGTTGAGGAAATAGCTCTGCAGGGTGGCGCTGAGCGTGCGGACTTCGACGCGCGTGCTGTTCGTGCCGGTGATGGGCAGATCCGCCACGGTGATCGGTTCTTCGACCCACTGGCGCGTGAGGTTGTTGAACCACGTGAGCGAGTGCTGGCCGGTGATGTCGTTGATGGGTGAGGGACCGGTATCGACGTTTGTGCCCTGCGTGTCGCCGACGTAAAAGCGCTGGACTGCCGCCCGTGATGCCCCGACACCCTGGAGTGTGACAGCGCCCCAACCGGTCGGACTGGAGGCGTTCTCGGCATCGCGGAAATTGGTGTTGTCGCTGCGGCGGGTCTCGCCGTGGAGGCCGAGGCGCTGCTGGCCGATCCACGAGAGCCACCGGGGCGCGTTTTTCGGAGTGAACTGATAGGCGAGATCGGCGTTCTGCGTGTCGCCGATTTCCGGCGTGATGCCGCGCAGTGGGGTGACGGCCTGGATGTAGGGCCGCTGGAAGTACGGATTGGGCCGGCCATCGAGCAGCTTCTCGTTTACGTCCACGTAGAGGACCGAGTCCGTGTTATCGAGAAACTGAAACTGGGTGCGGGAAAACTCCTGGCGGAACCAACCTGCGCGGGCGGCGATGACGTGTTGCGGCGTCTTGAGGAAATAGTGTTCGGCCTCGAAACGAAAGGTGTTCGCGGTGTCGATCGTGTGGTTGGCAGCGGACGCATTAATCGACGACCAATCGTAGATCGCCTGGTCCTTGATTGCGGGCGCGATGTAGAGCGGGAAGAGACCGCCTTTATTGCGAATCAGAAACGTCCCGCTCTCGAGGTAGCGCACGGCGCTATTCTGGGTGAACGGCGTGGGAATTCCGGTGGTGATGGGATTGCCCGTGGCGTTTTGGGTGAAGAACTTCACCTGACTGTTTTCGATCCACGCGGAGAGCCTGCCAGTGAGATTGGTCGCGCCGCTCATGAGGCCGGCGGGCAAGTTGGCGTCTTGGTTCACGGGAAACGGGCCGGAGCGCACGCCATTGCGGGTGACGGTTTGCGTGGTCGGGTCCCACGACGGCTTGCCCGACGAAATCCACTCGGAGATCGCATCGCGCGGCGTGAGGGAGTTAGGGCGGCGCGCGAAGTTGGTGTAGCGCTCGGCGCTGCCGGTGAGCGTGGTAGTGGCGAACGGCCGGGCAAGAAACGAAATCTGCCCGCGGCGGATGCGCTCCGAAGAGGGCTTACGCGTGAAGCCCTTGCTGTCGTCCACGGCGGCGATGCGCAGGGCGAGTCTGTTCGCGATCAACGGGCGGTTCAGATCGAGGCTCTCCCGGCGACCGCCAAAGCTATCGAGGCGAAAGGTGAAACCGGATACCGCGCGAGTCGGGTTGGCTTGCGTGGGCACGAGGTTTACCGAGCCGGCGCTGTTGCCGATGCCGAAGAGGCTCGAATTGGGGCCGCGGTTGATCTCGACGGAATCGATGTTGTAGAGGTCGAGCGGAACTTTGGCGTTGCTGGCGAAGTTGCCGATAGCGGTATTGGCGCCGAAGGTGGAATTGGTGTTGGTGCCCGTGCCGGATGCGCCGGAGCCGCCGATGCCGCGGATGCGATTGGCGGTCTGCGGATCGGCCGAGACGTTGTCCTGCACGCCGCCGGTGCGGTTGGTGTTGAACTGCGTGAAGTTCCCCGTGCCCTCGGTGTTCGCCTCGTAGAGAAACACGTCGTTGATATCGATCGCCGCCGTATCGATGAGCTGTTGCTTCGTGACGACGGTGATCGACGAGCCGAGGTCCTCGAGCTTCGAGTTGAGCCGCGTGCCGGAGAGCGTGTTGAAGGCCTGGTAACCGCGTTCGTCAGCGACGACCTGGAAGGGCGTGAGCTGAAGGGTCTCTTCGGAGGGTAACGGCGCGACCTTCGCGGGACTTGCCGCCGGGGCTGATGACACCGCTTGGCCGAATGCGGACGCCGGCACCTGACACGCCAGCGCCACGGCGAGAACCAAGGCGAGGGACGAGCGCGTAAAGCCTCCGGTAATGCGGAGGAGACGAGACGGGCGGTTTTTGATGAGCGTGAGGGTTTGCATGGAGGGGATCTGGGTTAAAATTTGCCAAGCGGCGTGAGCATTATTTCCCCGCGTCCGGTCGCGTGAAGCCACGGTCGCGCGCAGCAGCGAGCAGGCGTTTCATGTTCGCAACGTGTTCCGCGTGGGTGGCAGAGAGGTCTTTGGTCTCGGCGGGATCGTCCTTGAGATTGAATAGTTCGTCGTGCTTCGGGCCCTCGTGGGTTTTCTTGCCCGTCTTGGTCGTGGGTCTCTGCTCGAATTTCGGCGCGCCCACCCGCTCGATGAGTCGCCAATCGCCGAGGCGCAGAGCGTAAGTGCCGTCCGCCGCCTGCATGATAACGTGCTCGCGCACGGGCGCGCCGGGCGTCGCTTCGGTGAAGGCGCGGAGCACGTTGAAGCTGTCCTCGCCGGCGCCTTGGGGCAGCGGCACATGGAAAATGGCAGCGAGCGTCGCGAGCACGTCGGGCAAGGCGATGACCTGGTCACTCACGGTGTTGGCGGGGACTTGGCCGGGCCAGCGCACGATAAAGGGCTCGCGGAAGCCGCCCTCGTATTCCGTGTGTTTGCCGCCGCGCAGGTGGCCGTTGATGGCGAGACCGGCTTCCATAGCCTTGCCGGTGTTGCCGTTGCCCACGTCGACGATGCCACCGTTGTCGCTCGTGAAAATGACGAGCGTGTTTTCGGTGAGCTTGAGGCGATCGAGCGAAACCAGGATTTGGCCGACACTCCAATCGAGCTCGTGGATGAAGTCGCCGTAACTGCCGTAGGGGCTGCCGGTGAACTGCGGATTCGGCGCGATGGGGCCGTGCACGGCGTTGGGCGCAAAATAGAGGAAGAACGGGGCCGCGTGGTTGGTTTCGATCCAACCGGTCGCCTTCGCGGTAATCGTTTCCATGATACGGTCCACCGCGCGCTGCTCGCGGATGCCGGTCGTCGTGCCTTTGGCACCCGCGGCGGCGACGATGACCTTTTCACCGGGGATGCGGCCGACGATGTTTTCATCTTCAATAAAGGCGTGCGGGCCGTTGCCCGGATTGCCGCCGAGGCCGTAGAAATAATCGAAGCCGACGGCGCGCGGGCCGGGTTGCAGCGGTTGGTTCCAATCAGTCTCCGCGCGGTCGGTCTGAAACCCAAGGTGCCACTTGCCAAACGCGCCGGTACGGTAGCCCTGCGATTTGCAGAGTGAAGCGAGCGTGACGCGGCCGGGCTCAATGTGAAGCGGAGCAGTCGGCGTGAGCACTTCTCCATCCTTGATCGACGTGCGCCAGTAGTAGCGGCCGGTCATCAAGGCGTAGCGAGAAGGCGAGCAGACGGAGCCGGGAGCGTAGGCGTGCGTGAAGCGTCGGCCCTCTCGCGCGAGACGATCGAGGTTGGGCGTCTTCAGGCCTTTCGCACCGTAGGGCGTGGAACTGCCCCAGCCAAAATCGTCGGCGAGAATGACGACGATGTTGGGCTTCGCGCTCTGGGCAGCGGGGGCAGTCGAGAACGCGGTGAAGAAGACGGTGATCCAGACGGAGAGGGATTTCACGGGCGAGAAAACGGTCGAAGAATCGTTCAACGGAGGAGCGGGCTGGAGAGGATGAGGGCGGAGGGTTCTGAGGCGTGAGAGCCATCCTGGCCGGCGTTGCCAACGGGGAATCGCGCGAGCGCGGCGCTCATAATTTTGAGGCCTTCCTTTTGTTGCCCGCTTTCAAGCAAAATGAAGCCGAGTTGGTAGCTACGCTTGGCCTCGTCCTGCACCGAATAACGTCTCGGCGTGCCGACGGTCGCGTGCGGTCGCGGGCCGGAACCGGTGTTGGGCTCGGTCGTCGGAGCGATCTGCTGCAGCGCGAAGGCCTGCGCTTTCTGGAGCGCGGCGTTGAGGCGATCCTCGCGGTAAACGGGGTTGAAGCGTTGGAGACTCATCAGCTCCTTCGTCGTGAGCATGAAGTAACCGAAGACGTCCTTGTCCTTTGGGTCGTTCTCGTTGAGCCCATAGTGCCAAAAGCCATCCGCGAGCTGCGCGGGGATAATCTGTTCGTAAATGCACGTGTCCGTTTTCCGTTTCAGGCTGGCCGAGAGCACCGGGTCGATATCCCGCACATAACCGCTCACGATTCCTGCCGCCATGGCCATGGCCGCCGTCTTGTTGATAATCGACGGCTTGCTCATCGGCAACTTCGACTCGCCCGTCTTTACGTCGATGGTCGCGGCCCACCAACCGCTTTCGTTCCATGCGTAGCGGTCGAGCACCGTCGCAATGTAGCGGAGATCGTCGGAGCGCCCGCCTTCTTTGTGCAGAATGTAGGCGACGCTCGACGTATAGGCCCCGAGCGCAGGCGGGCCGCCGACGACGATCGTCGTGCCGCCAGGCTTGTCCTTTTCCTTGATGGGCAACACGCCGAATTTCGTCGCGCGCATGTCCTTCAACACCTGGTCCGCCAGACTCAGCGCGGCCTGGCGGTAGCGCGGTTCGCCGGTGAGCTCAAACATCAGGTAGAAGGTTAGCGCACCGTTGCCCTCGGCCGTTTTGCCCTTCATGGCGCGGACCGATCCGTCGGCGCCGAGCAACGTGTCCACGTGGCGAGTCAGGGTGGCGCGCAGCGTTGCTTTGAAAGCTGGCAACGAGTCCGTAGCGACGGAATCCACGCCTGCTTTCTGGAGTGCATCCGCGCTGCGAAGGCTGAGCGTGGCGCCCAGCAACAGACCGATGAGAAACTGAAGGCCGAGCTTCAAGGCGGCGCCAATCACTCGTGATCTTTGGCTTTTTTCTGCTTCCCGAGACCTTCCGCGCGGGCGGCGTTCTTGGGCGTTTTGACGATGGCGAACTCGCGGGGCTTCACGTCGTCGGCCAGCATCGCGGCGACGAGGGGGTCGCGGGTTTCCACTCCCCATTTCCGCAGGCGTTCGCGCATGGCGAGCAGCGTCTCGCGGTGCGCGGGATCGCGGGCGAGATTGTTCATCTCGCCGGGATCTTTTTCAAGATCCACCAAGGACTCGCGATATTGGCCGTGGACGTAGACGCAATATTTGTACTGGTCCGCGCGAATCATGCGGCCTTCGGTCGTCGGCACGTTGCCGGCGACAGGAAAAGTCTGGGACATGTTGTTCTGCACCACGACGTCGTCGCGCCATGAGGCGACGGGCTGGCCTAACGTGAGTGGACGGAGGCTGACGCCGGGCAGTTTTGCGGGACGGGGGAGGCTGGCGAAGTCGAGCATCGTCGGTAAAATGTCGATACCGGTGTTGGTGAATTTTTCCGACACGCGGCCGGCGCGTTGGCCCGGGGCGCTGACGATAAAAGGCACGCGCGCCGACTCCTCATTGAAGACGGTTTTCTGGTTGAAGCCGTGGGCGCCGGCGCACTCGCCGTGGTCGGCAGTGAAGACGATCAGCGTGTTCTCCTCGAGGCCCGCGGCCTTCAGCGCAGCGAGGACCTTGCCGATCTCGGCGTCGACTTTTTCGATGAGGCGATAGTAGCCCCAGCGGAGCGCCTGCCACATTTGCGGATTGAAATTACCGACGGGGAACTGCGGGTTGGCGTGATAGCCCGCACGGATTTGGGCCATGGTGTCGGGCTCATTGCGCGGTGGGGCCAGATTCGCCGGCGCGGGCGGGAGTTTTTCGGCAGACGGCGGTGCACCGATGGGGCCGTTGTTCAGCGGCTGATCACGGGCGAGTTCGCAGACGTTGTGGGGATTGAGAAAACTGACGACGAGGAGGAAGGGCTGGTCGTGTTTGCGGGCGAGAAACTTCGTGGCCAGGGCGGCGTTTTCGGCGTCGATGTGGCCGGTCTCGAGCGTCTCGAAGCCGTGGGTCTTGGTGGCCGCTTCGTCGTAGGCGAGATGCCACTTGCCGAAGTAGGCGGTCTGGTAGCCGGCTTGGCGGAAATGCGTCCCCATCGTGACGAACGCGGAGGCATCGAGCGTCGTCTTGGTGTTATCGGTGATGCCGGTCTCGTGCGGATAGCGACCGGTAAAGATCGAGTTGCGCGCCGGCATGCAGAGCGGGTTCGGCGTGTAGGCGCGGCTGAAAAATGTGCCGCGCGCCGCCAAGCTATCCAGCGCGGGCGTCTTCAAGTAGCGATCACCCATCCGGCAGCTCAGCGCATCGGCCGAGTGCTGGTCAGTCATGATGAAAACGATGTTCGGCGGCGCGGCGGCGGATGCGGACAATAACGCGAGAAAGGCGAGGCACGCTTTGGAGAGTAGGGAGAGTAATTTCATGGGATAGAGGGAGCGTGGTTGCTTCAGAGGTCGTCGTCGCCGAGTCCGGCCTTCTTCTTTCTCTTGGCCTCGGCCTTGTCCTTATTCGGCAGGGGGAGGGATTTGATGTGTTCCAACCGATTCCCGAGGTGGCTCGCCTCGGCGGCGGGACGAACGAGCGCACCGTGAGCGCCGACGAGGTGCATCTGCCGGTAGAGGTGTGGTTCAGCCGCGCTGCGGGAAGCGAGCAACATCACGGCATCGGGGTGCGCGTTGCGGATCATCGCCGACAGGTTGAAGCTCCGCTCTTTCGACGCCATGAAAACAGCGCCCTTCAGCCACGTCAGTCCGCCGTCCGTCGTGTTCCACCAAGCAATTTCGTGACCGGCCTCAGTCGTTTGCGCCAAGAGCATTCGCACGCTGGTCGGCGAATCGACAAAGAAGTCACCGTCGTGCATGCGTTCGCCCGCTGCGCCGACCGCGACGGGTTTCTGCCAGGCTTTTCCGTCCCAGCGATAATACCGCACATCCTTGCCCGCAGGGAAAACCAAGTGCGGTCGGCCGGCGGCATCCACGTGGGCCGTGCCGTGCGTGGTGCGCACGGTGCCGGTGTCTTCGATGAGCGTAAGCTGGTCGGCGGACTCCTTGGTGACGGGCAGCGCAAGCCGCGCGCCTTGGACGTTGGACCACTGGCCGCTCTGCGTATCGAGCTGCATGTAATAGGTGTTTTGCCGATGCGCATTGTGCTTCGGGTTGGCGCAGGGGTGATAGATGTACGAGGCGGTGATGGTGTCGCCCCAGCCATTGTCGAACCACGCGTACCACGAGTCATTCACCGTGGGAGACGCGGCGCTCACTTTGTGTTTCAACACGGATACCGGCGCTGCAAACGTGCGGCCATCGTCGACGGATTTCTGGTAAACCCAATCGCTGCGGTGGCCGCCGTGGCGGTAAAATAGATACAGGTCGCCGTTGGGGACCTTAACCCACTGGTTGTAGGTGCCGTGGACGGGGATGTTGTCCACGACGCGCCACGCAGAGATGTCGCCGGGCTTCACGGAAACGACGTGGGTCATCTTGCCCTTGGTGCCCATGAAGAATTCGCCGAGCGGGTTCCGGCCATATTTCGGGTCGCCGCCGTGCGAGCCGAAGACGAGGTGGATGTAGCCTTGGCGATCAACCACGAGCGCGGGCTTGCCGTGATTGTCGAGTTCGCCCGGATCGATTTGGTCAGGCGATTTGCCCATGGCGCTCACGCCGGCCTGGACGGGTCCGATCCAATGGGCCGTGGCGTGGACGTAGGCGGCGATATACGGATCTTCGTGAGGCCCCTGATAGGCGACATACGTGACGCCCTGGTGGTGTTCGCCGGCGGGATGCTGGAGAGTGCTAATGGGATTGCCATAGCCGTTGTCGGCAAAGTAAGCGACATCGGCGGCAACGCAGACGCCACAGACGGCCAGGGAGCCGAGCAAAGCGAGGAACCGGCTGAGCGTGGTGACAGAGTGGATCATGGACACTCCGTGCTAGAGAAGTTCACGTTCACCTGCAAGCAACTGAGACGCGCCCGGCTTGGTCGGTGCTGCGGAAATTCAGTTTCCTTCTCGCAGTCGCTCCCTACGGTGCGGGGAACGCGCACTCCGACCAATTCTGCGTCCGGAGTGTCGTCCCCTTTCCCATGCATCGCTCTCTCCGCCGCCCACTGACCATCGCCACCGTCTTGGCGTGTCTCACCCTGCGAGTTTTCGCTTCCGACGTTCCGATCGGCACGCGGCCCAACGTCCTCTTCATCGCCGTCGACGACCTCAACGACTGGATCGGGCCGTTGCGCGGGCACCCGCAGGTCAAGACGCCGCACATCGACCGCCTCGCCAAGCGCGGTATCACCTTTACCAACGCCCACTGCGCCGCGCCCCTCTGCAATCCGTCGCGCGCCGCAGTCTTCAGCGGCCACCAGCCGTTTCAAACCGGCGTGCTCGCCAACGACGAGAAAGCCATCCGCACCGCGCGGCCCGACCTCGTTTTGATCCCTCAGCACTTTCAGCAAGCCGGCTATCGCACCTATGCGACCGGAAAACTCCTGCACCAAAAAGGCACCGGCCTGTGCGAAACAGAGTTCTACCCTGAACAGCGCTGGAGTCCCTTCGCACCCGCCGCGACCAACTACACCGCTGAGGAACTGCCCTCCAAGGGCTCCGCCAACCCGCAACACCGCACCGTCCTCAAGGGTCGTCCCGTCGTCCTCCCGCTCAACCGTATGCCGAGTGACCGCGCCGCCGCTTCGCCCGGCGGAGAATCCTTCGACTGGGGTCCGCTCGACGTGGACGACGCCGACATGGGCGACGGCCAAATCGCCGACTGGGCCGTACAACAAATCCGCAATCAACCGTCCGCCTCCGCGCAGCCCTGGTTTCTCGCCGTCGGATTTTATCGTCCGCATATCCCGCTCTTCGCGCCGAAAAAATACTTCGATCTCTACGCCGGCCTGGACATCCAGCTCCCCGTCGTAAAGGCCGACGATCTCGATGACCTCAGCGCCACCGGTCGCAAATGGGCGAGCGATCCCGTCACCGCCGGCTCCCACGCCTCCGTGATAAAACACGGTCAGTGGAAAGCCGCCGTGACGGCTTACCTCGCGTGCGTCTCGTTCATCGACGCGCAGGTCGGCAAACTGCTCGACGCGCTCGACGCCAGCCCCGCCGCCGCCAACACCGTGATCGTCTTCTGGGGCGACCACGGCTGGCACCTCGGCGAAAAAGAACACTGGGGCAAGTGGACCGGCTGGCAGCGCTCCACCCGCGTGCCCCTCATCGTGGCCCCCACGAAAAACGCCACGACGGGTAAATCTTCCCTCGGCGCGACCTGCGCTGCCCCCGTGGGCCTGATCGATCTCTATCCGACGCTGGTCGACGTGTGCGGCCTCGCGCCGCGTCCCGGCCTCGCCGGCGAATCCCTCGCGCCGCTGCTGCAAGACCCGACGACCACATCCGACCGCCACATCCTCACGAGTTTCGATGCCGGCAACTTCGCGGTGACCGGACCGCGCTGGCGCTACCTCCGCTACGCCGACGGCAACGAAGAACTCTACGACTCGTTGAACGACCCGCACGAATGGACCAACCTCGCCGGCCGCCCTGAGGTGCGCGCCGCCCAACAGGCGATGGCCGCAAAAATTCCTGTCGTCGCCGCCCACCCCAACGACGCTTCCGAGCCCCCACCCCAGTCCGGCCGCAAGAAAAAGAAGCTCGCGCCTTAAACGCCGCCTCCCAGCCATGTTCCTCATCCCCCTCTTTTTCTCTGTCGCTCTTTCCCTCCTGTTCTCTGTCTGCGCAGCAGCCGCCAGCCCGCCGCCACCACCGAACATCGTCTGGATCATCGCCGACGACATGTCGCCTGACACCGCCGCCTACGGCCTGCGCGACGTCAAAACCCCGCACCTCGACCGCCTCGCTAGCGAGGGCCGCCGCTACACCCGCGCCTACGCCACGGCCCCCGTCTGCAGCTCGTCGCGCTCCGCCCTTATCCTCGGCACCTCGCAGATCACCACCGGCCTCCACGCCCACGACGTCGAAAATCCCCAGCCGCTCCCCGCGCCCTACCGCCACCTCCCCGCGCTCCTCCGCGAGGCCGGCTGGTTCGTCACCAACGCCGCCGCCCCGGGCACGATGCGCAGCGGTCGCGTCATCAAGAAAGGGAAAACCCACTACAACTTCGCCCACGATCCCGCCCAGATGTTCGACGGCGACGACTGGCGGAAACGCCAACCCGGCCAGTCCTTCTTCGCGCAGTTTCAAATCACCGAGCCCCATCGCCCCTTCCCCATTCCGGAGACCTACGACGCCGCCGCACTCGCCGGCCTCACCCTCCCGCCCAACTACCCGGACCACCCGCTCATGCGCCGCGACTGGTATGCTTACCAACGCAGCGTCGAAACCGTCGATCAACGCGTCGGCGTCATCCTCGCCCAGCTCGCCGAAGCCGGCGTCCTTGATCACACGCTCGTTTTTTTCTTCGCCGACCACGGCCGCCCGATGCCGTGGGGCAAACAGTGGCTCACCGTCGAAGGCCTCCACGTGCCGCTCCTCGTCCGCGGCCCCGGCGTCACCGCCGGCAGCCTCGAATCGCGCCTCGTCAGACTCATCGATCTCGCACCCACCGCCCTCGCCCACGCCGCCCTCCCCGCGCCAGCGTGGATGGAGGGCCGCGCGCTCCTCGGCGCCACGTTCCCCGAGCGCTCGCAAATTTTCGCCGCCCGCGACCGTTGCGGCGACGCCTACGACCGTATCCGCGCTGTGATTACAGCCGACCACGTGCTCGTCCAAAATTTCTTCCCCGAGCTTTCCCGCTTCAATTGGTCCGGCTACAAAGAAGCCAGCTACCCCGGCATGCCCCTCCTCCGCGTCCTCCACACCGCCGGAAAACTCGATGCCCTTCAAGACCTCTGGTGCCAACCCACACGCGCCGCCTACGAACTCTACGATCTCCGCCGCGACCCCGCCGGCCTGTCTAACGTCGCCACCGCGCCCGCCCAAGCCACCACCGTCGCCGCGCTCCGCCGCACCCTCGACGCGTGGATCCGCGCCACCGGCGACCGCGGCGCTCTCCCCGATCCCGCCACGGAACCGCCGCAAGCCGAAATCCTGAAGTCCAAACGCGCCGACTACCAGCGCACCTGGCAGGCCCGCCTCAAAACGCCCGAGCCCACCGACGCCGCCCGCCTCGCATGGTGGGAAAAAGCCTACGGTCTCACACCGTGAATCGGCCGCGCCCCGCCGCGGTCCCTCGTGTTTTACCACCGCACCGCTCGGGGCTGGCCTATGACGATAGCGAAAACGAGTCCGTGATACCAATCGCCCAAGAGATTCAGACTTTGATTTAATCCCCTCATCCACTCCGCCCTCGGTCTAGGGCATCGCGGCAACACCCCTCTGACTCTACCCCGCTCTCCCCACGCCCCACGGTGAAAACGTCACCACTACCGTGAGCCAGACGATCGCCAGCACCACGAGCGTGAGCCGATATTTGCGGCGCTCACCCGGACTCATCGAGTTTGCCGCAGCCGCAGCCGTGAGATCCGCCACTTCGTTCGCGCCTGGATTCGCCCCGCCGCTGCGGCTGACCAACGCCATCGTCGCCGCGCACACGAGCGTGATCACAAAGCCGCAGTTCAACGCGCTGCGGAGGTAGCGCGGGAGCTGCGCGACGACATCAGGCTGGCCGAGCGCCCAAAATGTAATTGCCCCGAGCACCGTGCCCACCGTGAGCGTCGCCACCGCACCACGCGGCGTCGCCCGGCGCGTGAAGATGCCCGCTACCACACACACGAAAACGGGCGGCGCGAGTAGCGACCAGATTTGCACGAGATAACCGTAGACACCCTTGAACGGCTTGATGCCCGGAGCCAGCAGCGCACACAGCACCAACACCAGCACCATAATGCCGCGGCCCATCCGCACGCGCGCCGGCTCGGACAATTTCGGTGCGAAGCGCAGCACAAAATCATACGACACCATCGACGCCGCCGCGGAAAGACCCGCCGCCACCGTGCCGAGAATCGCCGCGAGCAATCCCGCGAGCACGAGTCCCGCGAGGCCCGGTGGCACATAGGTCGACACCAGCCGCGCATAAACTTGGTCGGCCTGCGCCAGCCCAGGAATGAGTTTCGCCGCAATCACGCCCGGCGCCGCGATGATGAAGAGCGCAAGAATCTTTAGAAACGCCGCGAACACCGCGCCCATCTTCGAATGATAGACACTCCGCGCCGCCAGCGCTCGCTGCACGTAGTCGTGATCCGTGCAGTGCCCATGCACCGCGAGCACCAGTCCGCCCGTAATCATCGGCAGCCACCCAAAGGCGTGATCCCAGGGCAGCACCACGGTCCACAGGCTATTGCCCGCCGTGCCCGTGGTGGGTAACACCGCCGCCCATCCACCGGCCGCCGAGAGGGTCAGCAGAAACGTGATCGCTCCACCGAGAATCAGCAGCGAAGTCTGCAAGAGGTCAGTCCACAACACCGAGCGGAGTCCGCCGAAAATCGTATAGGTGCCCGCCGCCACCGCGATCGCCGCCACCGCTAGGTTGAAATGCAGCGTCGAACTCATACCCATCAGGTCCGACAACACGGTCGCCCCCGCGTAGAGCGCACTCGCGATGCTCGCCGCCAAAATCATCACAATATTGATCGCCGAAACAAACATCCGCGTGCCCGGGCTGTAACGGCGCTCGAAAAACTCCGGAGCCGTGCGCAGTTTCAACGACAAATAAACGTCCACGAAAAACACCGCGAGGAGCGCAAAGCACGACGCCCCGACGAGCTGAAACGCTCCCGCCGCCAACCCGATCGTGTAGGCGAGTCCCGCCTGACCAACAAACTGCTGGCTGGAAATATTCGCCGAAAACATCGACGCCCCGACCATCGGCCACGTCGCCTCACGATCCGCGAGAAAGAGCGCCTCCGCGCTCCGGATTTTTTTCCGCCCAAACCAAAGCCCGAGCGCGATCGTCAGCAAAAAATAGGCTCCCACGATAACACCGTCGAGGGGCGTGATGCGAAGTGCGTTCATGCGCCGATGGATTGAACCGAACCGAACCAGCGATCACCCGCTGTCGCCTGCCACGTTTGTAGTATCGCGCGCAGTTCCGCGATGCGCGCCACCCTACTGGGCTCGTCTCCCAGATCGCAGCACTCGTCCGGATCCGTCGCCAAGTCGAACAGCTGCACGCGCTCCGCACCGTCGACCCGGTAGACCATCAGCTTCCATCTCCCGTCCGTCACCATGCGCTGGACGTCCCTGTAAACGGAGCACACCCACGGCCGCCCGCCGCCGTTGCCCGCCATCGCGGCCACGAGACTGCGGCTGTCGAGTCCGGCCGGCGCCGTCACGCCCGCGAGTTCGCACAGCGTCGCGTACAGATCGAGCGGTTGCATCAACGCGTCACAGCGCTGCGCCGTCGGCACCCCCGGTCCCGCCACGATCAGCGGCACGCGGACACTGTGCTCATAGAGATTCTGTTTTCCCAACAAGCCGTGGCTGCCCAGCGCGAGCCCATGATCGGAAACATAAACGACCAGCGTGTTCTCCTCCTGCCCGGTTTCGCGCAGCGCCGCGAGCACGCGGCCGATGCACGCATCGTGATGGGAAATCATCCCGTAGTAATCGGCGAGGTGTTCACGTACGCCGTCGGGCGAAAGCGGCCTCGGCGCCAGAAGCTCGTCGCGCACCGCGAGCTCGCCGTTATCAAACTCATGGTCGGGTCGGAAGTTTTTCGGCAGCGGAATCTGCGCGGCGTCGTAAAGCGCCCGATACTCGGCCGGCGGCGTCCGCGGATCGTGCGGGGAAGTCAGCGCCACCCACGCGAAAAACGGCCGGGCCCTTCCGCGCTCACGCACAAATTTCTCCGCCGCATCACAAAAAATCTCCGACGAAAATCCCCCGCCGATCCGCGCCGGCTCGCCGCGCCGAATCTCCTCGAGATCGCGCACCGGCACCGCCGTATGATCGCACATGCCGCCGTGAAAAATTTCCCGCCCGCACTCAAATGACCGCAGCAGCGCCGGCAGATCGTTGTGCCATTTGCCGGTGACAAACGTCTCGTAGCCCGCCGCACGCAATCGCTCCGGTAGCGTGCACGCGTCCGCCGGCAGTTGGACTTCAAAAACCGGTCCTTTGTCGAGCTTCGGGTCGGCATCGGCGCGAAAGACTCCGTGGCCCGTCAGCAGACACGCCCGCGACGGCGCGCACACCGCCGGCATCAGGCTCCCCTGGATCGTCGCGCGCGTAAACGCCGTGCCGCGCCGCACGAGGCCGTCGAGCACCGGTGTGTGCACGGCTAGATGTCCGAGCGCGCCGATGGCGTCCGCCCGGTGGTCGTCGACGACCACGAAGAGAATATTGGGGTGAGAACTGCCTCCGCCACAGGACATGCCGACAAGGTGTGTCGGTCCTTGCCGTGCAAAACAAGTCCTCGTCTGCTGAATCGCTTAAGTGAGCACTCCGCCCCCCACGACCCTCAAGCATATCGCCGCGCACCTCGACCTGAGCGTCGCGGCCGTGTCGATGGCGTTGCGCGACCACGCCTCACTCCCTACCACCACGATCACCCGTGTGAAGCGGGCCGCCCTGAAACTAAACTACACTCCCAACTCCGCCGGCAGCGCCCTGGCCGCCCACCGGCAACAGCTGCGCGTGCGGCGCGATTTTTCCGTCATCGCTCTGATCTCCCATTGGCCGACGCGCGACGACTGGTTGCAGCGCCCGAGTGCCCAGCGCCTGCTCGCCGGCGCGACGGCCCGCGCCCGCGCCTACGGCTACGAATTACAGCATTTTTGGGCCCGTGAAGACGGCATGACGCCGGCGCGCTTCAGTCGCGTGCTCACGTCCCGGGGAATTCGCGGGCTCATCCTCGCGCCACTCGAACACCCCAACAGCCGGCTCGATCTCGATTGGGAGAAATTTTCCACTGTCACCATCGAGCGCCCGGTGCGCTACGCGCACTTCCACCACGTTTTGCCCAACTACTCCGCCGATGTACGGCTCGCGGGGATACGCTTGCGTGAGCGCGGCTACACCCGCATCGGTCTCGTCATCGAAGCGAACCTCGCCGAGCGCGTCGCCCACCAGTGGGAAGCCACCCACGCCTTTGAACAAAGTCGCACCGGGCCCGCCTCCGCCGCCATCCCGACCCTCATTGTCTCCGGGCCGCAGCCCGCGGCCACGATCGGCGCGTGGCTCCGCACGCACCGACCCGACGCGGTGATCAGCCGTTGCAACGATGTCCTCGCCGCCGCTGCGGCGGTGAAGCTCCGCGTCCCGCGCGACCTCGGCTACGCGAGTCTCAATGTCCTCGACGACACCCCCGGCGTGAGCGGCATTCTCCAGCACCGCGACGTCATGGGCGCCGCGGCCGTGGATGCCTTGCACGGCCTGCTCCACCGCAACCACCGCGGTCCACACGCCGTCGCCCAAGGCACCCAAATCGACGGCTCCTGGCACGTGGGTCGCACCGTCAGGAAACGCGGTCGCAAAGCCAGCGTGTAGCCCCACGTAGCGAGTGATCTCATCCCCGCCAGGCAAGGCGGCGCCACCCAGTCACGCCACGTCAGCAGCGGGAACGGCATCGTCCCCCGCAACACCCAGTTTCTGGCGAATCACCTCCACGACGTGGTCTTGCATAGAAACAGAAATTGACGGAAAGCGGTCTCTCGTAAGGACCGCTTTTACTGCCGCGGGTCAGCTGGTCGCAGCTCCCGGCGATGAGCAGACACCGGGCGCCGCGACCAGCTCACGTCCCTCCCTCACCCTGTTGCCATGGCCATGAGCCGCCATGTGACCACCGACTCAGCTCCGTTTCAGAAAAATAGCCGCCTGAGCAGTTAACAATAACGATGTTGGTATCCCTAAAAAATTGGAAATAAACGACTCATAACTGAATAGTCGTGGCCTAGGTGCAAGCGACCGTGCCCGTTTGTTACAATTAACCGAGGTCGTTTATTATCGGGGGTATGCGGTTGACTGATACTCATGCGTGCGGTCCAAAAGGCGTCAGTCTGCGGATGACTTCGGTGTTATTATAAATAAAATCTTCCCATGGGGCACTTCAAACAACTACTGGCGACTCTCTCTGCGGGTTTACTCGCGGTCTCGTTATTCTCCGCGAGCGCCGCCGCCCGTGACGCCAAAATTATCAAAAGGGTGGGCGATGGTGCTGCCACAGTTACCTTGCCCAATGGATCGCAAGTTGCGGCTACCGAAGGCATGACGGTCCAGGAAAATTCCGTGATTGAAACCAAGGCGGGCGTCGAACTCTACGTCGAAGCCACCGTTGGAGTGATTGCCACGATCAAGGCTAATACCAAGGTCAAGGTTGAAGCCCCCGTCGCGGTCCTCAACCTTGATGCCGTGCTCGATCTCCAGCAAGGCAACGTGATTTCGCAGGTCGATCCTAAGGCTAGGGCCAAGTATGGCGTGCGCACGCCAAAGGGCGTCGCGGCTGCTCGTGGCACGGTATTCGGAAGCTCAGTTGTCACGATCAACGGGCAGCCCTTTACCGTAACGATGACGCTCTCTGGGGCTGTGTCCATTACGCCACCGCCGGTTGCTGGAGTGGCGCAAGCGCCGATTACGATCGTAGCGGGTACAGCTTCGACCGGTGGGGCGGCCGTTTCTTTGGCCGTGGCTGCAAGCACGTTGAATGTTGATGTCACGTCCATCGCTGCCGCGGCCGTGACGGCTATCGCGATGGTCGCTCAAAACAACACTCCAGCTGCAGGCGTCGAGGCAACCGCGGCGCAAACAGCCGCCGCGGCTACGTCCGCGAGTTTGCTGGCTTCCACGATGGCGACCGTCGTCACATCCGCGCCAGCGAGTATCTCTCAAGTCGCTTTGGCGGTAGCCACCAACGTGCCGGCCCAAGCCGCTAATGTGGTTACCGCTACTGTGTCTGCGGCGGTGACGGCGGCGGCGACTGACGGCTCGACGGTTAATGTGGCCGCGGTTGCTGCGCAGGTTACCCAAGCGGCATCCCAGGGTGCCGCTGCGGCAGCAACCACCGCCGCCATTGCGGCTAATCCCGGCAACCAAGCGGCAGCCTCAGCTGCGGCTGCGAACGCTGCGGCCACTGTCGCGAAGAGCGTAGCGCAAGCCTCCGCTGAGGCCCAAACGACCTCGACGACGACCGCCGCTCAGGCTCAGGCGATCGCCACTGCGGCTTCCAGTTCTGCCGCCATCGGCGCTACCACGGGTGCTGTGTCTGCGGCGGTGACGGCTGCGGCGACGGCCGGCTCGACGGTCAATGTGGCCGCTGTTGCTGCTCAGGTTACTCAGGCGGCGTCCCAGGGTGCCGCTGCGGCAGCAACCACCGCCGCCATTGCGGCGAATCCCGGCAACCAGGCGGCAGCCTCAGCTGCGGCTGCAACCGCTGCGGCCACTGTAGCGAAGAGTGTGGCGCAAGCCTCCGCTGCGGCCCAGACGACCTCGACGACGACCGTCGCGCAGGCTCAGGCGATCGCCACGGCGGCTTCCAATTCTGCCGCCATCGGCGCCACCACGGGGGTTGTGGCATCGGCGGGCGCCTCTGGTATTACGGCATCTAACGTCGGCACGACCATCGCGGCGGGTGCGGCGCAAGGTGCTGCGCAAGCTGCCAGTGCTGGCAGATCGACTGCTGACGCGGCGGTCATCGCAGGGGGCGCAGCTGCCGGTGCGAGCAAGGGTGCGACCAGCGCAGGCGCCGCTGTAAATAACACGACGGTCACAGCCCAAGCGGCCACAGGTGCACAGGCTGGTTCATCGACCCCAACGGTTGCCGTGGCGCCGGTTGCCCCTCCTGCGGGGGGCTTTACCCCACCGCCTGGCACGCCCGTGCCGCCGGTTGCCCCGCCTCCAACGGTCGTCACCCCACCCCCTATCACGCCCGTGCCGCCCGTGACGCCGGTGACGCCGCCTCCAACGGTCGTCACCCCACCCCCTATCACACCCGTGCCGCCCGTGACGCCGGTGGCGCCGGTGGCCCCTCCCGCTGGGGGCGTTACTCCACCGCCTGTCACGCCCGCGACGCCGGTGACGCCGGTGGCCCCTCCCGCCGGGGGCGTTACTCCACCGCCTGTCACGCCCGTAACACCCGTGACGCCGGTGGCTCCTCCTGCCGGGGGCGTTACTCCACCGCCTGTCACGCCCGTAACACCCGTGACGCCGGTGGCCCCTCCTCCAGGGGGCGTCACTCCACCGCCTGTCACGCCCGTGACGCCAATTGATCCGAGCATCAATGTGAGCCGGTCGGGCCCATAATTAGACTCGTTAATTTACGAGCCCCGGCTGCAAAGCCGGGGCTTTTTTGTGGGTGCGCCCGGAAGGGCCACCTGCTGGCCAGTGAACATGAACGAACAAAATCGAACGGAAGTTTTGACGCGTGGCCGGTCTCATATCAATCGCCCAAAAGATTCAGACTTTGATTTGCCAAGTAGCCGCGAGCGCCAGCGAGTGGTGATCCGTCCACTCGCTGGCGCTCGCAGCTACCGAAAACTCCAGAGTTCACAGGACGTGGGTCTCTCGCTACTAAAGCTTCACGAGTGGAAGACTGAAGCTGGGCACGAGCGAACGGGCTCACGCTTCGGAGTTCGGGGTAATTTTAGCCTTTCGTCTAATGGGGGGTGATCCAGAACCCCTGCACCGGACCGCGCGATTCCGCTCGGCGACCGAACCGCCGGTCTAAACTTAAGCGTTTAAGTAACCGCGCCCTTGCCAGTCCCCGCCGCGTTCGCATCGATGCAGCTCAGCATGCGCCGATAGGTTAGGCGCCCCCCGCCCCATGAACACCCATCGCTTCGGACCGCATTTCTGCTCCTTCGTCGTGGCACTTCTCCTCCACGGCCAGACCGCGTCTGCCCAATCGACGCCGCTCGCAGCCGTTCCCAAACCCAGCGAACCGGCCACCGTCCAACTTTCGGTCTTCGAGGTCACCGCCGAGAAGGACCTGGGCTACGCCGCCTCGTCCGCCATGACCGGCACGCGCACCGGCGAGAAACTCGCCGATCTGCCCAACTCCATCTCGGTGATGACTCAGGAGTTTTTGCAGGACATCGCGGTCAACAATTTTCTCGATGCCGTGGAGTTCGCGACCAACGCAGAGAATATCCACAACGACTCCGGCACGCGGGGCGCGGCCATCGGGTCACGCTCGGGTAACCAAATCAGCTTTCGCGGCATGGCGTCGAGCCGCCAACTGCGCGACGGCTTTCCGTGGTATATGCCACAGGACATCTACAACACCGAGCGCATCGAGTTCTCGCGCGGCCCGGGCGGTCTCGCGTTTGGCGACGTCGATGTCGGCGGTATCATCAACATCACCACCAAGCGCGCGAACGCGAAGCGCCAGGCTTCCGCCCAGGTGCGCTACGATAACTGGGGCAGCCAGCGCTACTCGCTTGATGTCAACCAGCCGCTCGCCGGTACAGGCGTCTCCCTCCGCCTCAACGCCATCCGCGGCGAAAACGAATCGTGGCGTCAACGCTCCGGCACCGAGCTCCGCGGTCTCGCCGGCGCCGTGCGTTGGGAGCCGTTCCAGAATCGCAAGACCGTGATCGATTTCACGTATGAACACGGCGACCAAGACGAGGGCTTCAGCCACGTCGTCCTCGACGACCAGACGGCCGCCTACGTACGCGGCACCGGCACGACCGCCGTCGATGCCAATCCGACGCTCGCCGGCGTGCAGGTCAACGGCGTCGGCATGCAGCAAATCCGCGCCGCCACCGGCGTCGACCATCTCTTCGCCCTGATCGACGGCCGCATCGTGAGCCTGCAATCCACCCCGACCGCGACCTTCCGCAGTTCGATGGTGCAGATCGGCAACACGGTCGCCACCGGCACCGACCCCGTGAACCCGCTGCGCTATCCGATCATCGGCGTATCGGAAAGCATCGTACCGCGCGGCCAGGACTGGGGCGGCCCGATCAACAAACTGAACTCCAAATTTCACGCCTACACCCTCGAGTTTCGGCACGCATTCAACCAGCGCTTCAGCGTGTTAGTCGCCCACAACGGCCAGAAGGACGACACCCGTCGCATCAATGTCTTCAACGGCAACGTCGCCGGCGTCGGCATCCGCGACGTCCTGATCGACGTTAATCCAAACCTCCCCGATCCCACCGACCCCACCCGCACCCGCCTGATTCCGAATACGCGCTTCGAGCAATTCTACACTGTGCACAATCCTGTCACCTTGATCGACGGTCACGATATCCAAAACTTTCGCGGCGTGGCCGTCTACGACGCGCCGCTCCCGGGATCGATCAAGCAGCGTCTCGTGTTCAGCGGCGGCTACCGCCACGAGAGCTACTACAAAGACGCATTCACCCGGTCGCTCTCGCGCGAGGAAATTCTGCGCCGCGGCTATACGGGCAACGCCTCGTTCTATTCCAACAACCTTTTCTATTATTACCACTACCTGAAGGATGGAAACAGCGACGCCGCCCTCGCCAACGATCACCTCCCCAACGTCACCACCGATTTTCGTTTCACGAACGGCGGCGGCAGCCAGCGCTTCGATCAGAGCCTCACTTCCGGCTCCCTCAACGCTCTCGGATCTTATTTCGGCGGCAAGGTCCGCTCCAGCATCGGTCTGAGCCGCGATCACTGGGTTCAGGATTCTTTCCGTCCGCTCGTCGCTGATCCCGTCACCAACGAGCAGAGTTTCATCGATCTTTCCGGCAACCGCATCGCCAACCAGGGCACCGCCTACGTCGCCGTTCCCCTCGTGCGGAATGCCGACCAGTGGGTGACCAACCAAACCTACGGCGCCGTGTGGCACATCATGCCGTGGGTTTCGCTCACCGGCGGTTATTTCGAATCCTCCTTGTTCAGCGATAATGTCGGCCTCGATCTCAACGGCCGCGCCCTCGCACCCCGCACCGGCGAGGGCACCGACTACAGCGTCCGCTTCAATCTCCTCGATCAGCGCGTGAGCTTCAACCTGACGTATTTTCAAAACACGGCAGAGAACATCAGTAGCGGAGTCGCCGCGACCGTCAGCACGGAGCTCAATCCCTTGCTCGCGGTTCCGTTCGTCAACACGACCGACTACCGCGATCGCGGCACCACCGGCTACGAGCTCGAGCTCGTCACCAACCTCACGCGTAACTGGACCGTGCGCGGTTCGTTTGCCACCAACGAGGTGTCCTTCACGCGCTTCTATCCTTTGCTGCGCGAGAAACTCGGCGAGGCGCGGGCGACCGCCGCGCGCCGCGGGCTCAACGCCGACAACGCCACCGCTGTGACGCAACAATACCTCGCCGATCAGGAAGCCGCCGACACGACCGCCAACCGCAAGAACACCAACCTGACCAGCCGCTACACGTTCACGCAGGGCGCGCTGCGCGGCCTGTCGCTCGGCGGTTCGATGCGCTACATTTTTGGCAAGCCGTGGACGCCCATCGCAGTCGGTGGCCAGATCGTGCTGCCGGCGAAAGATACCGACAGCTATGTCGTCGTTAGCCCGTTCGTCAGCTACCGCGCTAAATGGCGCAGGACCTCGTGGACCGCCCAGGTCAATGTGAACAATCTCTTCGATAAAGTGACCGACCAGGGCTCGGCTTGGCGCTACTCGCGCTGGACCGATCCGCGCCAAATCATCACCACCGTCAGCGTGACCTACTAAACCGCACTCTGAGCAGTTTCCGCCCGCCATGCGTTTTCCGCGTTCATTGAGACTGACGGCCTACCTCGCGCTGGCCACCACCGCACTCTCTGCCGCGCCCCATCTCTTTGTCTCTCCGAGAGGCCAAGACACCGGAGACGGCTCAGCGGCCCGACCGTTTGCCACGCTCGGCCGAGCCCAAACCGAAGTGAGAAGATTGAAGAGTGGCGCCGCCGCCAGCCCGATCACCGTCGAGCTCGCCGCCGGCACGTATCGTCTCGCCGCTCCGCTCGTGTTCTCCGCCGCGGACTCCGGTCGGCCCGAGGCCCCGATCACCTACGCCGCCGCCCCCGGCGCCGTCGTGAAGCTTACCGGCAGCGTGGCGCTACAACCGAAGTGGACGCCTTTTCACGACGGTATTTTGCAGACGCCCGTGCCGGCCGGGGTGGTGTTCGACCAACTCTTCGTCGACGGCACGCGCCAGGTGCGCGCACGATTCCCCAATTTCAACGCTGCCAATCCGCTCCGCGATGGCCCGGGCTACACTCAGATCACCGGCGGCACCAACAAACGCCCCGACCAATGGGTCAGTTACAACCCCGCGACGTTCTCACCGCGCGAGTGGAAAACCCCGACGAACGGCCTCGTCCACGGTTTCCAGAGTCACAATTGGGGCAACATGCAGTATCGCCTCGCCGGCGTGGATCGCACCCAAAACCGTCTGCTCTTGGGTGAAGGCGGCTGGCAGCTCCAGCGCTCCCAAGGTCTCGGTATGGCCCGCGAGGCCGGCTCACCGATCTATGTGGAAAACATCCTCGAAGAGCTCGATGCCCCCGGCGAGTGGTTCCTCGATGCGCCGTCACACACGCTCTATTGGTTGCCGCCGAGCGGAGCGAACGCCGCGTCCGCCCAGTTCGAGGGTGTCATCACAAAAGACCTGATCGTCGTGCGCGGTACGGCCGCTGCGCCGGTCCGGTATCTCACGTTTCGCGGGCTCACTTTTTCCCAGACTAGGCTCACTTTCATGGACAATTACGAGCCGATGAGCCGCGGCGACTGGGCGATCCATCGCGGCGGCGCGATCTTCATCGAGGGCGCAGAAGACACCACCATCGAGGACTGCGATTTCGATCACGTCGGCGGCAACGCCGTTTTCCTCAGCAACTACAACCGCCGGGTCGCCGTGCGCGGCTGCCGCTTTTTCCACACCGGTGAATCCGCCGTCGCCGTCGTCGGCTCACCCGCCGCCGTGCGCAATTACCAGACGTGGAACGATCAGGATCTACTCGGGAAAAAATGGATCTCCGATCCGGCCAAAATCGATCCGAGGCCCGGCCCGCGCACGCCCGACTATCCCGCCGACTGTATCGTGGAAAACTGTACGATGTCCGAGATCGGCGACTTCGGCAAACAAGTCGCCGGGGTGTTCATCGCGATGAGCCACCGCATCACCGTGCGGTACTGCACGATTTACGGGACCGCCCGCGCCGGCGTCTGCATCAACGACGGCACCTGGGGCGGACACGTGATCGCCGATTGCGACATCTGGGACACCATTCGTGAGACCGGCGAGCACGGCCCCTTCAACTCCTGGGGCCGCGACCGCATGTGGCTTCGTGAAGGCGGTCTCCAAAAATCGCTTGTGCCGCTCGACGCCCTCGACCCCACGATCATCCGCCACAACCGCATCGCCAACTACCGGCCCAGCATCTCCGCCGGCAACTGGACCATCGATCTCGACGACGGCTCCAGCCGCTACGAAATCTCCGACAACCTCAATCTCGGCTCGACCCTCAAACTGCGCGACGGGTTTCTCCGCACCGTGTGGAACAATATTTTCGTCTCCGCCGTGCCCCTCGGTTTCCACGTCTGGCCCGCCGAATCCGGCGACCGTCTCTTCCACAACATCACGGTCGTCGCCGGCGCACGCCCCGGCCAGCTCGAGGCCGAAGCCACCATGATCCGACCGATCCGCATGCGCGACGCCACGTGGGCCGTCGGCATGGATCGCAACCTGTATTGGAACGCCAATACCGGTGCCTTCCGCGTCGAAGGCGACGACTGGGCCGCCTGGCAAGCTAAGGGCTTCGACCGGAATTCCCTGTTCGCCGACCCACAGTTCGTCGATCCCCTGTCCGGCAACTACCACGTGCGCGCTACCTCGCCCGCGCTCGCGCTCGGATTCAACAATTTCCCGATGGACGGATTCGGCCACCGCATGACCCGCCTCGCGCCCTTCGGCGGAGAGTTCCTCGACCGTATCGTCATCACGGTTACGCCCGATGCGCGCGGCGGCGAAGTCCGCTACACGCTCGACGGCAGCGAAGTCACGGCCGCCTCGCCGCGCTACACCCAGCCGCTCGACGTCACCGCGACCACGTGGGTGCACGCACGCACGTTCCGCGACGGCCGCCCGCTGGGATTTGTCGAAAGCGCCCGCTTCACGAAGGTCGCGAAACTCACGCGGCCCAGCTGGCTACAGGTCCTCATAGCCGGCGCCGCTCCCGGCCCAAAAGCGCAAAAGCCCACGACTCACGCGTGGCTCGGCGCGACGCTCCAGCCGGTCGCCGGCGACGGCGATCTCATCGACGCCACCGGCGGTCAGGATTTTGGGCTGTTCGTGCGCGAAGCCCCGAAAAAATCCGCCGCGCTGCGCGCCGGACTGCGGACTTCCGATGTCATCAGCACCGCCAACGACCAACCGCTTCGCCAATGGGCCGATCTTGATCGCGCCTTGCGCGAAGCAGCCGGCGAACCCGTGCGGCTCACCGTGCGGCGCAACCAGACCACGCTCACGCTCGCGGTGCCGCCAGACTCTTCGCCCGGGAAACCACGTAAATGAAAATCACGAAATTTCTCGCCGCGATAATCGCGGTGTTACCACCGCTCAGCGCTACGTTGTGCGCGGTCGAATCCCCCGCCGTCTCACGCCCGAACATCATTCTCCTAATGGCCGACGACCTGGGCTGGGGCGATCCGGGCTTCAACGGCAACACGGTCATCCAGACCCCCCACCTCGACGCAATGGCGAAGGCCGGCCTGCGCTTCGATCGTTTCTATTCGGGCGCGCCGGTCTGCTCGCCCACCCGCGGCACCGTGCTCACCGGCCGCCATCCGTATCGCTACGGGATTTGGACGGCGAACGAAGGCCACCTGAGAAAACAGGAAGTCAGCCTGCCGGAAATCCTGAAAGCCCAGGGCTACACCACCGGCCATTACGGCAAGTGGCACCTCGGCACCCTCGATCCCCATTTTTCCGGCAAAGGCGCCGGGCGCGACGCCGCGAAGAATTTCATGACGCCTGCCATGAAGGGTTCCGACGATTGGTTCGCGACCGAGTATGGCGTCCGCCTGTGGGACCCGTTCACCGACGCCGCGGCCAATCCCTATTACTACAACGGTAAACTCGAAACCGAAAATCTGGCCGGCGACGATTCGCGCGTGCTCATGGATCGCGCCATTCCGTTCATTCGCAAGGCGGCAGCGGCCAAGACTCCGTTCCTCGCCGTGATCTGGTTTCACGCGCCGCACGAACCCGTCGTCGCCGGTCCCGAATACTTGAAAATGTATCCCGGCCTCAGCGAGGGCGAGCAGCACTACTACGGCTGCATCACCGCCCTCGACGAACAGGTGGGCCGGTTGCGCAAGGAGCTGCGCGACCTCGGCGTCGCCGACAACACGCTGGTCTGGTTCACCAGTGACAACGGCCCCGAGGGCAACACCGGCGACGCCGGTCGGCAACGCGGCTCGGCCGGCAGTTTGCGCGGCCGCAAGCGCAGCCTCTGGGAAGGCGGGGTCCGCGTGCCCGGCCTCGTCGAATGGCCGGCGCGCATCCAGCCCGGTACGGTCACGAACGTTCCTTGTAGCACCCTCGACTATTTTCCCACCACGCTGGAGCTCCTCGGCTTCAAGATGAAGGGCCAGCCCGAGCCCATCGACGGCGTCAGCCTCGTGCCGCTGTTTGCCGGCAAGATGACTGAGCGCCCCACCCCGATTCCGTTCGAGACGATCGGCGGCACCGGCAGCAACAACTCGCGCGGCTCTCCCCGCATGGCCCTCGTGGACAACCGCTACAAACTGCTCACCGATATGGACGGTACCACGGAAACCGACCTGCTCTTCGATCTGCTCGCCGACCGCAGCGAGACGAAAAACCTCGCGACCGAGCGTACCGATCTCGTGCGGACGATGAAGGCGCAGCTCGTGGCGTTCCGCGAATCGTGCAAACGCAGCTTCGCCGGCAACGACTACTCGACGCCGTTCGCGCTGGAACCGGGCCAGCTCAGTCCCAGCGATCCGGGGTTTGCGCGGGGCGTGCGGGTGGCAGCCGAACCGCGAGAGAAAACCGCTCCCGCTCCTGCAACCGCAAAGACCAACCGAAAACCGAAATCTGCAGCCGCCGCCGATTTCCCACCCGCCAACCTCACCTTGCAAAATGACGACTCGGGCATCGTCACGCTCACCGCCGCCGCCGCGACGACCCACGGCGATCTCACCTACCGCGCAGATCAGAACAAGATCGGCCGGTGGTCCAGCGAGCAAGATTGGCTCAGTTGGGAGTTCGAGATCCGCCGGCCCGGCAAATTCACCGTAGAAACCAACATCGGCCACACTGAAGACGGCAGCGTCTATGAAATCATCGTGGGCGACCAAAAAATCCGGAGCACGGTCTCCGCCTCTGGCAGCCATCAAAAGCAAAAGCCGCAGATCGCTGGCTCACTCACCTTCAGCCAGCCGGGCCGCTACACGCTGTCACTTAAACCCGTCAGTAAAAAAGGGCCCGTGGTGATGTCGCTGTGGAGCGTGAGCTTGATCCCGGTTGCGAAGTAACTTCTTCCCCATGCCTTCCCCGCGCACAGGTTCATCCCGCTCCGCTTCGTTGGCTGCGGCGGCCATCCTCTCGCTGGTTAATCTGCTGCCGGGTCACGCCGCCGAGTTTCACGTCGCGACCACCGGCAACGACCGCAACACCGGCACCGCCGCCGCACCGTTCGCCACGGTCGAACGCGCGCAGCAAGCCGTCCGGCAGCGCACCGCCGGCGAGGCCGCGACCGTTTGGCTCCACGGCGGCGTCTATCGCTTGGAGCGTTCACTGCAATTCACCGCGGCCGACAGCGGCACACCGGGCGCGCCGGTGGTCTTCGCCGCCGTCGCGGGCGAGACCGTCGAGCTCAGCGGCGCCCGCGAGCTCGCCCTGACGTGGACGCAGGGCGCGGCGGGCCGCTGGCAGGCGAAGGTTCCCGCCGGCCTGGAGTTCGACCAGTTGTTCGCCGACGGCGTGAAACAAATCCGCGCCCGCTTTCCGAACTTCGATCCCGGCGAAGGATTTTTCGGTGGCTACGCCCGCGATGCCACCGAGCCCGCGCGACTCGCGCGCTACGCCGATCCTGTCGGGATGTTTGTGCACGGCCACCACGGCTTGGGTTGGGGCAGTCTGCATTTTCAAATTCTGAAAAAATCAGGGGATGGCCGCTACACCTTCGAAGCGGGAAAGGACCCGCGGGTCGCCGGCGGCTGGCAGAACAAGGGCCGCGCGGTCATCGCCGAGGCGCCGTTCGATCCCGAAAAACGATTCGTCGAAAACGTATTCGAAGAACTTGATACGCCGAAGGAGTGGTTCCTCGACCGCGTCACCGGCACGCTGCATTTTATTCCGCCCCTCGGCGCCGGCCCGCACCAGCTGCGCTTTGAGGCGGTCGTCCTGAAGCAGCTCATCGAACTGCGCGGCACGGCCGAGCAACCGGTGCGGCACCTAACCTTGCGCGGCCTCACGTTTCGCCGCGCGGGCTATACCTTCATGCAGACCGATTCCGTGCCGAGCGGTGGCGACTGGCGCATCTACCGCGGGGCCGCGATTCTGCTGACTGGCACGGAATCATGCGCGCTTGAGCAGTGCCGCTTCGACGGCATCGGCGGCAACGGCGTCTTTGTGCAGGACTACAATCGCGGCGTTGAAATTTCCGGCTGCGAATTTGTGCGCATCGGTGCCAGCGCCGTGCTGTTCGAGGGCAGCGACTCCGCCGTGCGCTCGCGCTGGGCCCACGCGTGGGGCTGGCCCGCCGCGGAAGTCGGCCCGACTCCGCAGGTGAACGGCAAGCCTTTCGATCAACGCTTCGTCGCGCTTCTCCCGCCCGCGATGCTCGACGGTGCCATCGCCGATCCGCAGCTCGATCTCCAGCCCGGGCCGAAGAACCAGAATTTTCCCGATCGCTGCCTCGTGCGCGACTGCCTGATGACGGAGATTGGCACGGTGGAAAAACAGATCGCCGGCGTCTTCATCGCCAAGTCGCGCGGGATCGTGCTCCGCCACCTCACGATCCACGACGTGCCTCGCGCCGCCATCAACATCAACGATAACATGTGGGGCGGCCACGTCGTCGAGTGGTGCGACATCTTCAACACCTGCCTCGAAAGCCGTGAGCACGGCGCGTTCAACAGTTGGGGTCGCGACCGCCACTGGATGCGCATGAAGGGCGACGCCACACCCGCGCAGTTCGCCCGCATGCGCGACCTGGCACGGCTCGATGCCGTGGACGTCACGACCCTGCGCTACAATCGCCTCCAATGCGCCAACGGCTACGACATCGACCTCGACGACGGCTCGACCCACTACCTCATCGAAAACAACCTGTGTCTTCAGGGCGGCATCAAGTTGCGCGAGGGATTCTTCCGCACGGTGCGCAACAACATCTCGCCGCTCTTCAGCCCGCACGTCTGGTTTCCCGACAGCCGCGATGTCGTCACGAACAATCTCCTCGTCGGCAAAAACGCCTACGATCCGCGCGGGATGACGATGGACCGCGCGAAGGAGGCCACGTTTGATTTTAATCTCTTCGCGACATTTACGGTGTCGGAGGATCTGCGGCGGCTTGGGTTCGATCGACATTCGGTCACCGCCGATCCCCAGTTTATCGCGCCGACCACCGGCGACTACCGCGTGCAGCCCGGTTCGCCCGCCGAGAAAATGGGTTTCGCAAATTTCCCGATGGACCGCTTCGGCGTCGTCTCGCCGTCACTCAAGGCGCGGGCAAAATCATGGTCGGGCCTCGGACGCGCCTTCGGCACCACGGACGAGCCCGCCACCGCCGCCGCGCTCCATCAGTGGCTCGGTGCCACCCTGCGCGATCTAGTGAACCGCGGCCGCGAGTCGGCCGTCGTCAGCAACATGGAGCTCTCCGACGACCGCGGTATTCTCATCAAGGCGGTCGCCCCCGAATCCCCCGCCGCCCTCGCCACAATTCCCGCCGACGCGGTCATCGTCGCGGCCAACGACGTCAACATCAGCAATCTCGCTGCGCTGTCTTCGGTCGTGCGCGAGGCCGGGGCAAATCCGATTCGACTGAAAATTCTCACCGCGACCGGCCACATCGAGGTTACCATCGCAGCCGCTGCCGCGATCCCTCAGCTCGACGCATCGTCCGCTGCCTCCACCGAAACACGCCGTTCCAAACCCGCTCGAAAAGTCCGGCCGACCCAGCCGTAGGCCTAGAACGCCACCCGTCGTCCGTTTCGTTTTTTCTTCTTTCTCACCCTCATCTCACCGCTGATTCGTCACTTTGTATCCGATGAAAACTACCCCACTCGTCCCCTCGTGGTTCGTTTCTTCCCGAGCCGCTGCCGCCTTCGTGCTGGGCGCGGTTCTCTCCTCCGCCAGTGCGCAAACCGCCCCGGCCACACCGCCCTCAACGCAATCATCCGCAACCGTTGCGACCAAGTCCGCCACCGCCGCACCCGGCGACCCCGTGCAACTGTCCGTCTTCGAGGTCTCCTCCGATCGCGATCTCGGTTACCGCGCAATGTCGTCCATCGCGGGCTCCCGCACCGGCGAGGATCTCCGCAACGTCCCGATGCCCATCACCGTGCTCACGGAAGAGTTTCTGCGCGACATCGACGCCACCGATCTCCTCGAGGCCGCGCGTTTCTCCACCGGCGGACGCGGCATGCCCACCGACGACAACGACCAGCAGGCCTTCCAGTTTCGCGGCTTCCGCTCGCAGTATCAGACCCGCAATCTCTTCGTCTGGCAGGCCCCCGCCGACGCCTACAACATCGAGCGCATCGACATCGCCAAGGGCCCCAACGCCCTGCTCTTCGGCTCCTCCGAGCCGGGCGGCGTCGCCAACTTCAACACCAAGCGCGCGAACTTCACCAACAGCGCCGGCCTCACCTTTCGCGTCGGCTCGTGGGACCAGTATCGCGGCACGCTCGACGTGAACCGCCAGCTGACGTCCGCCGTCGCCGCCCGGTTGAATCTCGTGCGCGACTCCCGCCGCAGTTGGGAAAACTGGGTCGGCGGCACCCGCGAGGCGGCCCACCTTGCGCTCACATTTCGCCTGGGAAAAAACACCACGCTCCGCGCCGACGGTGAGACCGGCCGGAATGAGCGCGTGCAGGCGATTTCGCTGCCGAGCGACGCGTTCACCGCGTGGAATGGCACGACGCCCTTCATCGCCACGGCCACCGCAGTCCCGAGCGGCACGGCCCGGCTGAGCACCGCCACCGGCACCGACTATCTCGTGTGGGACACGCTCACGTCGCGCTATCAAAACTGGCGCGGCTTCGGCCAGACCAACGGCTCCGCGCAGAGCCCGGCCCGCCCAGTCAAGAATCCCGCCATCATCCCGCGCGGGGCACAGTTCACCGGTCCCGACAAAAATCAGGCGACGGATTTCCACACGTTCGGCGGCTCCCTCGAGCATCGCGTCGGCCAGGCCCTCTCGTTGCTCGCGTCGTTCAACGCGCAGAACATCACGGAAAATCTCCGCCGCCCCAACAACCCCGCCGTGCGCCGTGATCCCAATCCCACGCGCCCCGACGGCACGCCCAATCCGTTTTTCGGCGGCCACTACATAGAGGTCACCTGGAGCGACACGCGCAGCCACGACCTCATCTACGATTTCCGGCTCGATGCCATCTACGATTGGAAGCCCGCCCGCTGGATGAGCCAGCGGCTCTTTTTCACCGCTGGTAGCACCGTCGGCCGCAATAACTCCGCCGCTTTCAATCTTGTCCGTATCGACAACCCCGCTGCGCCCAACTTCAACGCCGCGGCCAACACCGTCCGGCGCCGCGTGTATTTCGCCGCCGGCGATACCGCACTCAACAGCGGACTCGGCGTGCCCGCGCGCGACGCCACCTCGGGCATCGCCACCGCGTTCATGCCCACCGGCGGGAAAACCCGGCTGTGGAGCGACTCCAGCTACGAGGGCATCGGCGCCGCCGGCACCTACTGGGGCGGCTTCCTCCGCACCAACCTCGGGCTCCGCCACGACGACTACGCCAACACCATCCAGTCCGGCGTGCGCGACGCCGCCTCGGGGCTCCTCAACTTCACTGATCCGCGCCGCAGCGTGAACAGTCTGAAAAAATATTCTCCCACCCTCGGCGGCACGCTCACGCCGTGGCAGCCGCTCACCGTTTTCTACAATTACGCGAAAACGTTCCGCGCCCCCGGCACCACCGGCACCAATCCGCTCGGCGAATCCACCACGCTCCGCCTCGGCGAGGGTCGCGAGGGCGGCGTGCGCGTCGAGTTGCTCGAGGGCCGCTTCTATCTCACCGCCAGCGCCTACGACATCACCCAGACCGGTCAGAACCACAGCGTCGCCGGCGTGCTCACCGCCATGAACGGCATCTGGACCGATCCTGCGCTCAACACGCTCAATCCCTCCTTCGCCAGCCGCGCCCTGACCGGCGGCACCAACGAGAGCCAGACGCTCAACGCCACCGGCTACGAGATCGAGGTGCAGGCCAATCTCACGCCCGCCTGGACGCTCACGGCCGGCTACGGCAACAACATCAATCGCGTCGGCGAGCAGGACGTCAGCACCCTGCGCTACGTGAACGCCAACCTGCCGGAGTGGGAACGCCTCGCCGCTGCCAATGCGGCCGTCGGTGCCTCCATCGCCGCGGAAATCGCCGCCATCTACGATTTCATTCGCGACGCCGCACCCGGTCTCGTGCGCGGACGCTCGAACCGGGACACGGTCAATCTCTTCACGCGTTACGCGTTTCGCTCCGGACGTCTCCGTGGCCTCACGGTGGGCGGTGGCATGAACTACCGCAGTCCCGCCGCGCTCAACAGCCAGATGCTCAACGGCAACGTGGTCACGATCTGGGGCTCCATCATCACCGAATACGAGGCGATGGCGTCGTATGCGTTCAAGCTCGGCGATCGCTATCGCGGGCGCGTTCAGCTCAATGTCCGCAACCTCCTCGACCGCCAGCGCTACGAGGAACTCACCCTCGCCCAAACCCGCTATCAAGCCCCGCGCTCGCTCAGCCTCACGACCTCCCTCTCGTTCTGAACCAGGGCGCCCTATTTTTCACGGCGACCTCGCACGCCTTCCCGTGATCGCCGACTCTCCCGCCAACAAACGCCTGCGCGAATTTCTGCCATGATCCACCCGCGTCTCCCCGCCCTGCTCGCCACTTATTTCCAGCGCGCCCGCCACCCTTCCGCGGCGGTAGGACGAATCCCCTCAAAGCCCCGTTCGGCAGACTCGTGAACGGGAAGTGGGGCCCACCACCGTTGGCCCCAAGCATGCCGGCGAAGCCTTTGCCAACGAAACTATCACGGTTCTGAAGGGAAAACCCACCGCACCATTCCTCCCTACCTCGCCTTCGACGACCCGCACGATTCCCCCATCGTGCCCGACGACTACGCGATACTTTCGACCGCGAGAAACTCCCGCTCCCGGTCAATTTCCTTCCGCAGCGCCCGTGCGACAACGGCGAGATGACAATCCGCGACGAACAACGGCTGCCTTGCCACCGCACCTCCGCCGACATCCGGGCGATGACCGCCGACGATTGCCGCTACATCTCCTCCCTCGACCTGCTCTCAAAGTCCTCGACGGCGCGCCCGGGGTGAGCGGCGTTCTCCAGCGTGGGCGCCGCGGCCGTGGACGCGCTCCACGGCCTGCTCCACCGCAACCACCGCGGCCCGCAGGCCGTCGCCCAAGGCACCCAAATCGACGGCACCTGGCACGAAGGTCGCACCGTCAGGAAACTCGGTCGCAAAGCCGGCGCGTAGCCCCAAGCGAGTGATCGCATGCCCCCGACGGGGCCCATCGCCAAGCGCGCCACTTCGGACGTAGCTCCGGGCTGCCGGAGCGCGCCGGTTGGACCGAACTCACCACCTGGCGCGCCACGGTGCGATTCTGAGCGACCGTCATCTCCCGGCACCTGTGAAGGCCCGCCCATCGATTCGTTTCAGAACGGTCCCGGCCAAACGTGAATAACGCTGCCATGATCGCCAGACGCCTGTCCTCACTCGCCCTGACGTTGCTTGGCTTTTCCGCCGAAGTGCTCCCGGCCGCGCCTCCGCGCCGGTCAGCCCGCTTCGTCGGCGTAAACTCCTGCATCACGCTCAGGGTAGCTCTCGTAAAGGTGCTCGAAAACCGCCGAACATTTTTGCTGGTAGAGCGGTTTTTCGTAGGCCCGGGGCAGACCGGTATCGAGCACGTCCTCGATGGTCATTTTCAACTGTGAGCGGGCCGAAGACTTCTGCCGCCAGTTTAGCACGAGCAATTGCTTGAGCCGTGCCAGCAAGTCCCGCGCGACTTTTTTCACTTCGGTGCGTTCGTCGGACGTCAACTCGGGGGCGGGTCGCGTCAAGATGTCGAGGATGACCAACTCTTCCTCGGTCATACTTTCGCGGACGTGGCGTTGCTGTTCGTCGGATAGATTGCGGCTCAACTTCAGCAACTCCTCGAACAGATCCTCGATATTTCGGCTGCCGGAATTGTAGGACTCGATGAGTTCCTCGAACTTATCGGCATAGTTGGCCCTAGTTTTGTTCAAGCGAATCAGCTTCTCCAGTTGGGCACGTATCGCCGCCTTTAGCTCTTCGAGGTCGGTATTCTTGGTGGTCGATGCCTTGAAGCGTTTCGCCAACGCTACGAAATCTATCTTCGAGAGATCCAGTAGGCCGCCCGCCGTCCCGGGGATGCTTGCGCCCGTGATCGATTCGTCGAGCAGCTTGCCGATCCCCTCCATCACCATCGATACATCCACCGGATTGGGATTCAATTTGGCCCGAATGGCGTCCGCGATGGCAGCGATGCAGGACACACGCCCCATGAATTCCAAAGCCACCGGGTCGGGCTTCACGGCGCGGAAAAGTGTGATCACGAGACGTTCGTGCCCCAAGAACTGGATGCGGAGTGGGTCGGGAGAAATCAGCGCATTGATGGCGATTTCCAGGCGCTCCAGCCGTTCGAGGCCTCCCACTGGCAACTTTTCTATGGCATCCAAATCTACCTGACGCGAAAGGCAGAAAACGGTCGCGGCTTCCACCGCTTTCCTGAGTTCGAGCACCAGCGCGTCTTTGCCCTTCACCGGATTGGCGCCGCCCTTTCCCGCACCATAGATCGCCAATGCTTTTTCCAACGACGCAAAGACGTTGGCATAGTCGACGATCACACCGCTGTGCTTGCCGGGGAACACGCGATTGGCCCGCGCGATGGTCTGCATCAGCGTGTGATTCCGCATCGGCTTATCGAGATACACCGTTGAGCAGCTCGGCGCGTCGAATCCAGTGAGCCACATCGCACAGACGAAAACCAAACGTAGCGGATCGTCGGTATCCTTGAACCTCTCGTCTAGGGCCGGGCGGGATTCGTTCATCCGCCTTCGGTGTGGTTCGATATCGAGTCCGAGCCGCTGCATCTGCTGGATCTCGTTCTGGCCGGGCGAGACAATCAGGGCCATGTCCGTCGTCTTCAGAACGCCTAAGCGTTGGTTCAGATCCCGCAAACGGGCGGCTGTGTCGCCAGGGACGGCAGGTAGAGACTTTCGCCTTTCGGGATACACGGAAAGTTCCGCGACTTCCTTTTCCACCCGCACCCGCTCCGCCGCCCAGTGCTTCCGCACTTTGTCGTGCAGCTTGAGCGCGGTGGCCTTGTCGATGGACACCACCATCGCCTTGCCCACGAAGCCGCGCCCAAGGAAATGCCGCACGATGTCCTGCGCCACCGTCTCCAGCCGGTCGTCGCGCGTGAGGATATGGTATTGCCTGGAAAGCTCCCGTTCGAGCTTCGCTTCCTGTTCCGGGTCGAGTTCCGCCGCTTCGATGAGATTGTAGATGTCCTCGTTTAGGTCCGGGTTCACGAGTTCCAACTCCGGCGTGCGGTTCTCGTAGAAGAGCGGCACGGTCGCGCCGTCCTCGACGGATTGCTGGAAGTCGTAGATGGAAACGTAATCCCCAAAAACGTCCTTCGTCCGCTCCTCGCCCGCGATAAGCGGCGTGCCGGTGAAGGCGAGGAACAGCGCCTTGGGCAGCGCCGCGCGCATGTTTAGCGCCAGCGTGTCGTATTGGCTGCGGTGCGCCTCGTCCGTGAGCACGATCACGTCGGGCCGGTCACATAAAACGGGCATCGGCCCGTTTCCCTCACCCCCGGCCCCTCTCCCAGAGGTAGCGGGGAGGTTCAGAGCGGTGGCTATCTGGCGTAGGAACTCTTCGGGTTGCTCCAGTATGAGTGCGTTTGGGAAGCGGAGCACCGTGAAGCCGAGGGCGCGAAGCATGGCATCCCGGACTGCATCTTTGGCCATCACCTCGGGCGATTTATGAATCTCTCCGTCGAGTTCGATGTCGATCCGGTGTTCCGAACAGAAGAAATCGGCGATGTAGTTATTAAGCTGATGTTCACGCCGGAATTTCAGGTCTTCGAAACGCCGATCTCGTAATAATTCCCAAGCTATGGCTTCCGCTGGAGTTTGGCTCTGCCTCAATTCCCGTGCTCGCCGCACTAGTCCCGCATAAGGCAACCCTCCGCGATAATGCTGCGCATCCCTCACCACCAGCGATTCGCTCCCTTCTCCCCTTGGGAGAAGGGCCGGGGATGAGGGTGTTTCAGCCCGAAACTTTTCGGGCTGAAACTTATGAACGAGAGTGAAGACGTAGCGGTGATTGCCCCGCAGCAATTCCCGAAGGTGTGCGCCGCTCTCGGCATGGCACTGGTCGCCCTCAGCTTCGCTCACCGCGCCCGTGGCCTTGAACGTCTTGGCAATCTGGTCGTCCAGTTCCACGCGGTCGGTCACGACCACGAACGTCCAGTTGCCCGTCACCTTGCGCAGCACCTTCTGCGCGAAGAACACCATCGAGAAACTCTTGCCGCTACCCTGCGTCTGCCAAAACACGCCGCCGCGCCCGTGCCCGGCTTTGCGCGCTTCGAGCATCGAGGCGATGGCGTTGTTCACGCCGAGGAACTGGTGATTCTGCCCGATGATTTTCACCAGCCCGGCCTTATGCTCCGAGAACAGCGTGAAATTCTCCACCAGGTCGAGCAGCCGCGACTTGTCGCACGTCCCGCGCAGCATCACCTCCAGCGACACGCGGCGCGGCTCGTCCTCGCGCTCGATGCGCTTCCACTCGACCCAGCGCTCCCAATCCGCCGTGAGTGAGCCCACGCGGCTGTCCGTCCCGTTCGAGGCGATGAGCAGCGCGTTGAACCAGAACAGCGCCGGGATCTGCTGCTTGTAGTGGGTCAGGTTCTCGTCGAACGCCGCGCGCGCGGACACGCCGGGTTTCTTCAGCTCGATCACCACCAGTGGCAGGCCGTTGACGAAGCCGACCAAATCCGGCCGGCAGGTGTAGAGCGCGCCGGTGACGCTGAACTGGCTGACCAGCAGGAAATCATTGTTCGCCGGGTGCTCCCAATCCATCACGCGCAACCGTTCTATCTTCTGCCCGCCTCGCTCGCGATCCGGCACCGACACCTTGATGCCCTCTTTGAGCAGCAGATAAACCTCCCGGTTGGCCTGCTCCAACAACATGGTCGAACGGTCGCGGGTGAGTTCATCCACCGCCGCTGCGATGGCCTCGGGTGGGAGCGTCGGGTTTAGCCGAGCCAGAGCCGCGCGCAGTCGCGCGCCCAGCACGACCTCACCCTTGGTCTCGCGCCCGAGCGTGCCATGCGGGCCGAAGGTTTCCTCCGAAGCCGACACCGTAGCCCAACCCAGCTCAGCGAACAACCCGATGGCGGGCTGCTCGACGAGTTGGTCTTCGGTGTAGGCGTGGGCGCTCATGATCGGGCAATGAACCAATCCAATGAACAAATGACGGCTGATTCGACCCTGTTCGCGTCAAAATGAAACCCCTTGTAATGCAGGGGTTCGCACCGTATCGCCTGCTTTTTACGCGCGCTGCTTTTGACAAAACTGGGCTGATTCGGAGTCATTTTGTCCAAAGGCCGACGATGATTGGATTGGTCTTCACGGTTTCGCCGGCGCGTCTGGTTTCTTCCGGAGCGGCAAAAACGCCAGGATGACTTCGCGCCGCGCCCTGACCCTGCGGCCATCGCGGGCAATCAAGTCCATCTCGACCAACGCGTTCAAATCGCGCTGCACGGTTTTTGATGTCTTGCCCGCGTAAGCCTTTGCCAGTCGTGGCGTCAACTCCGTGACCTTCCCCACTTCCAGCCAATCGCCGCTGTCTCCCAGGTCCAGCGCGAGATGCCGCTGCCGCGTGTCGGTCGGGCTGTTCCGGTTCTGGAATCGCTCATGCACGAAGTTCCGCCAGACCACGTCCCATTGTTGCGTCCAGATTTTCTCAAGCTGCTCCCGCAAGCCGTCCACGAAGCCCCGCACCGCGTAGCCGATGAACGGCACAATGTCCCCGCCCGATTTGCTCGCGCGGTCGAGCTGCCGGTAATACTCCGCCCGCGTCTGGTTGTAGTGGTTGCTGAAAAGATGCGCCGCCGGTGAAGGCACACCCGCCGACAGGAGAATGTGAAATTCCAGCAAACGCGCCGTGCGCCCGTTGCCGTCGCCGAACGGGTGAACCCACGCCAGATACAAATGGGCCACCACCGACCGGAGAATCGCATACACGGTGTCCCTGCCAGTGGGGGAGTTTTCCGGCGCTTGGAAATCCGGTCCATTGAGCCACTCGCACAGCCGGTCCACCAGATACGGGCAGTCCTCCGCTGGTGCGCCGCGATACACGTTGCCGACCACCACCGAATGCGTCCGCAACTCGCCGGGCTTTACATCGTCCTTCACGGGCAACTTCTCCAGGACCTGCCGGTTGTAAGCGCGGAAAAGTTCCGCGGACAGCGCGGGCAGTGTGCCCTCCGCCAACTGCTTGCTGATGCCGTTGCACGCCGCGATGATGTTCTCCACCTCCTGCTTCAGGTATTGCTTCGACGGCGGCACGACCAGCCTGCCCTCGACAGCCTTCAATACTTCTTCCTCCGAAAGCGTGTTCCCCTCGATGGCCGTCGTCGCCGCCGCGCCCTTGGCGAGGTAAAGCTGATGCAACGCCTGCGCCGTCGCCGGGCGCAGCGGCACACGGGAAATGTGCTCGCATTTCGACGCCGCCTCGCCCAGCGCCAGCCAAAGCTCCGCCCCCGCCCTGCCGAGGTCGCAGCGAAAGGAAATCCAGGAATGTGTCCGTTCAAATGTCCGCATAAATGTCCGGTTCGTTGTCCGTATTTACCCCTGCAAATAAGCTATTTGAGGAAAGAGCGCCAGATTCTTGTCGCCTTTCGTGTCCACTTCCGTGTCCGGCAATTTGGGCGTGTTTTTCACTGAAACACGCCATCTCAGCAGCGGGTGAAATCGGGCCAATTCCTGAAATGGCGGCGGCGGGGTTCATTCAGCAGAGGTTTGCAACTCCAACTGACCAGACAGCAGCCGCGGCAGCCGCAGGTCGCGAGTTTGGTGGAGGTTTTGGAACGCCGACACCGTGGCCCAGCCAAGCTCCGCGAACAACCCGATGGCGGGCTGCTCGACCAGCTGGTCTTCGGTGTAGTCGTGGGGCATGGCGTCAGCCGTTCTGGTAAATGAGAGTCCTCTCCGCCTGTGACTTCTTCCCGGTTTGCGTCGCGATGTCCTTCGTGAGCTGGTCGATCTGCTGCTTCAGCTGCACGGTTTGATTGCCAAGCGCGAATTCAAGCAGGGACTGCCGCTGGTCGGCGCGGACCTCGAAGCCCGAATAGACGTTCTGCTCAACAAACTCCGAATCAAAGACCACGATGTCCGGCAGCGTCGCGGTCCATGCGTTCGTAGTGAACTCAACGTGGGTTCCGGTCGGGAGCAGAAACTTCACTTCCGGGGCGTTCGTCGCGTCGATTGTCTTTCGAGCGTTCAGCCGCCCGGCATCACCGAGCTGACATGCGCGCAATACCGCAGCGAGCGTTGACTTGCCACGCCCATTGTCGGCGTAGATGGCCGTCACTTGGCCGAGGGCGACAGCCCCAGATTGAGTGGCGTCTTGCAGCAAGCCGACATTCTGGAGTTTCAGAATTTTGCTAATCATGGCTCAGTTCTCCGCAAGATTGACCTGCCCCGACAGCAGGCGCGGCAGCAGCAGGTCGCGCGTCCGGCGGAGATTTTGGATTTTGCGGTGGAGCGCGTGGATTTGCTCGGCCATCGGAATCGTCGCAGCGCCAAACTTCTTCAGGAGCGGCGCGGGCGGGATGAGCAAGTCGGCTTTTTCGAAGGTCGCGCCGCTCACGGCGGGATAGGCTGAGCCGGTGGCGTTGTTCGTGAGGAACGCGACGAAGTCGTCCGTGGTCGTGGCGAAGTAGAGAAACGTGAACGGAACTTTCGTTGCCGTGAGCACAGCGAAGCCTGTGGACGCGATGGTGTCCGGCTCAGGGTGCATCACTTGCGCGTGCGAGCGGCGGTTCGGACGGACGCATGACCACAGCACGTCGCCATGCTGGACGATGCGGCGCGCACGACCGGGAGCGTCGGCGAAGACGTAGCTTGTGATGCTGTCAATCTGTCCCGGACTGACGGATGCGATGTCAATGTAGTGAAGTTCGTCTGGTGCGCTGCGGGCGTTGATCTGGGCGCGGTTCACGTCCGCCACGTCCGCGAGCTTCTTCACCTCCCAGCCTTGGGGGATGTCGCCGAGGGGGGAGGCGACGTGCGGGTGCTTTTCGTGGCCGGGGAAGCGGAAGTGGACGAACCACTCGCGGTAGAGGGCGCGGGCCATCGCCTCCAAGAGCCGGATGCGCCGCTGACTGTTCTCCATCAGCTCGTCGTAGGCCGACAGGATGCCCGCTATCCGCCGTTGC